>JAPKYE010000137.1 GCA_026394495.1 Methanobacteriota archaeon
CGCCTGAGAAAAAATTTTTTGTACCAAATCAGAGTCATCTGGATGAACAATATTTGGTCTCTGACCGATGAGTTCTTCAGGTTTATACCCTAAGACCGATTCGCAGGAGGGACTAACATATGATATGATGCCATCGGGTTGTGTGAGCATGACCGTATCAACGGAGTTTTCTACGATCATTTGATATCTTTTTTCGGTTGTTTCTAATGTGGTTTCGGCTGTTTTTAGTTTATTTTTAAGGGTAAAGTATGTTTCTATTCCTTTTGTTTCAACATTTGAAAGAGCGGTTCTTACAATAAGTATAAGAAGAATATAACTCATGAAATAACAGAACAAAGGACCAAAAACTGTTCCAGTCGACGGAGATTCTCTGAATTCTCGAAGAGTGATGCCGCCCAACGTAAAGCAGATCATGGCAAGAATGAAAAGGATGCTGGAAATATTACGATCACGGATGAGGAGAACGAAAGAAAAGACGATAATAGCGAGTGTTCCAATCGGTATTGAGATTGAGAACATGGTATCGGTGACCATTCCACTAACAAAAATTATAAACGAGATGATAAAAAAGAAAAGGAACGTTCTGAAGATGATCTTGAAGTCTTTTTTCTTGAAAAATATCTGGCTAAAAAGGATAAAAAAAACACATATGCTAAGAGGAACGCAGCCCCAGTCTATCATACGATTCGAAAGTACATCAGGTATTGATATTTTTAGAGAATCTAATGCGTTGATGGAAAACGTGAGTGCTCCGGGTAGTATCCCGAGGGCAAACATGAGTTTATGTGTATCGTGGTCTTTTCGATAAAGATACAGTAAAGCAAAACCGAAGAGAAGAACAAAACAAGTAAGGCCACTCCATCCCAGAGCGATACTGTCCATTATTTGCCTCCTTTTTGTTGAGCAGAGCCCCCTTCAAGTTTTTTCTTTATTTCAATCATTTTAAGTTCTCGATTGGTCATGAGTGTTGTTAGACGAAGTTTCATCACCACCATATACTCCTCAGTTATCTCTGCTCAAAAAACAGAAACACATTGTAAGTATAAAATAGTTATTGAAACAAAAACACGGTCAATTTAAAAAAATATGTGGTCAGAACAACGCGCCATCGAAAAAGTCTGTTGTCAAGGCACCCTTCATTTTTGCTCAGGGACGGCATCTAGCATATCGTTGACAACCTTTTTCTTTGCATCTGACACCACGAATGGTTTGCTAAGAATCTCATCAATGCGAATCTTTAAGTCTTTGACTTCAAACGGTTTTTCAATATATTCTTGTGCAATTATTTTACCAAAACCTTTACTAAAGTTATCTGTTTTAGCAGTCAAAAAAACAATAGGTATTTTTGCCCAGCTCTCATTTTTACGTATTGCCTTACACACTTCCCAGCCGTTCATCTCCGGCATCATAATATCCAGCAGGATAATATCAGGCGTCTTGTTTTTCTCAAGATATTCGATGCATTGTTTTCCACTTTCAACACAAATCACGGTACATTGAGGATCTAATTCCTCCAATCCATCTTTTACGGTATATGTGATAAGTTCACTGTCATCAACAATCAGGATTTTTTTTCCCATTTTGCATCGTTCTCCTTAGTATTTGTATAAAAATCTTGCTTATCTATCTTTCTGTTTTTGGTATCGGCAATGTAAAGAATACTGTTGTACCTTTTCCAAGTCCTGGGCTTTCCGCCCAAATACGACCACCATGTTTTTCAACAATACGCTTAGAGATTGTAAGGCCAAGACCGCTGGAATCAAGCTGATGTCTCGATTGATCAGCCTTGTAAAACTCGTCGAACATACGCGTAAGCTGTTCCGGGGTCATACCGATGCCTGCATCAGCAACAGAAATCATGATATCATCTGCTTGTTGTTTCGCATCAACAATGATTTTTCCGCCGGCAGATGAATGTTTCACCGCATTTGAAAAAATGTTGGTCATAAGTTCTTGAAAGCGTAATATATCTGCATTTACCATCAAGCACGGATCAATCTTGTTTTCTATGCTGTTTTGATGTACACTCCATAAAAACATGTTTGTCTCAATAATCTTGTTTGTTTCTTCAAAGAGATTGACCATTTTCATGTCCAACTGAAACCTCGGTGAATTCAATCGAGCAAGGTCCAGAGTTTTCACAATAAGTTCCCTCATATAATAAACACTTTTCAGCACCAAATCTAACCGCTCTATAGATTTCGGGTCAGTTGTTTTTTCCCGTACACTCGGAAGAAGATTTATGAGCGGAACAAGCGGCGTCTTTAAATCATGACCCAGCTGATTAATGAAATCATCTTTTGATTTCAGTAACACTTCAATGTCATGATATGCTTTTTTCAGTTCAGTGATATCGACGATAGCTCCTCGCAAACCAACAGGACGACCATTTTGGATAATCGGTGAACTATACAAGACTACAGGAAGCGTCGTTCCATCTTTTCGCTTCATGCTATATTCACTTCCCGCTATATGTTCTCCTTTCAGAACTCGTGTAAAATTCTCTTTTGCACGTGGCACATCTTCGGGTACTAGCATAATAAACGCAGATAATCCCGCCTCGAACTCATCCCTTGAATATTGAAACAGTGCTAAAGCCTGATTATTCACAAACGTGAGTTTCCCAGTGAAGTCCATCTCGTAGACTGTCTGTGGCAACAACTCAGTTAATTCTCTGAATTTTCGTTCGCTTTTTTCAAGTGCATCTTGCATTGTTTTTCGGCTGGTGACATCGCGGAAGATTCCTTGCGTTCCAATGATTTTTCCCTCTTGAAAATGAGGTGATGCGTTACCTTCAACGAAAACAATCCCGCCATCTTTTGTACACAGTTTCGCTTCAATTTTTTCAATTGTCGCTCCCGCCAGAGCCTTTGAGAACACATCATGACAACGAGGTCGCGAATCGAGATGTAAAATATCATTTAACTCAAGTTTTGATAACTCATCCTCGGAGTATCCTACTGCAGTTTTCCACGCGGGATTCACATAAAGGAAATGTCCTTGAGGATCAAAAATCTGGATCATATCATGAGCATTTTCGAAAAGAGATCGGTAGCGTTTCTCGTTTTCTTGTATTTTCTCTTGTGATTTTTCTATGGCTTCTAACATAGTGTTCGTTGTTTTTGCTAGTGTGGTGAGCTCATCGTTTCCTTTTATCAGCATACGTTTTGATATATCTTTTGATGCACTGATCTCGATAAGTTTTTTATCAAGCTTAGTTAAGGGCGAGATGACAAGTTTTTCTAGGATTACGATAATTGATATGCAGACGATGATGATGATCAGGTACCACAGGGTTCTCATCAGCTCCAAGGAACTGAGACCCCGTTGATAGGTGTCTCTGGCCAGTTCAATACGAAGTATAAGGACGGGGTTGCCAAAGATATCATTGATGAAACTGTATCCTGCGATGGATGTTGCATTTAATGGTTTGATGAACGTTGGTTTGTCTTTGGTGATGCTCAAGCGGGCTGTTTCAAAATCTTTTGGAAGTGCGCTGTCTAATCGAGCGATGAGTAAAGGAGATGCAATAAGACGGCTCATGTCTGCTATGTGCTCATCCGTCAGGTATTGCCCGACAAGGAGTGCCCCATGAATGGGTCCTTCTTCATTACTAGCGCGAATAGGCCGAGAGTTAAAAAGCAAAATAGCATCGGGGAGAACAATAAGCCCTTGGACAACGCTTTCCCCGGAAGTGTGATTCAGCCAATCATGCTCAGTGAGCTCTTGCAGCAAGACCAGAGGTATCGGTGTTTCATTTCCGTTCTGTAGGTCGACGGCTTTGCCAAAAACGAGGTCGTTGGAAGTGTTGTAGAACATCATGATGTTTACTCCAATTCCTTGTAAAGCCATATCTTGAAGATTGGAATCGATATACCCCTGGTTACGATCCTCAACGAAGGTGCAGGTGTCGTCCCACGTTGCCCAATCATAAGTCTGCTTTTGCAAGTTGTCAAATTCGCGAGAAAACGCGTTTACCGCCTGTTGTACGTTTCGATCAACTGATTGGTCCTCGACTACAAGATAACTGTTAATAAGAAGGGGTTGGATGACCGTAGCCATAATGATTAACAATCCGATAAATATGACGCCGAGTATTATGAGTGTTTTCGTACGGAGTTTCATTCCAGGTCCTCCTTTCCACACCCAGGTTTCCTATTCATGATCCCTCCTATCGTAGTTTTTAGTTCGTCTTGTCGTAATTGTTTTAAGATTTCAGGCACCTCGTTCATGAATTTTCCCATCCGAAAAAACGCATGGTTTTTCGAGATAAATTTATGGAGACAAATAAGTGTCTTTTCTAACAAATATCGGAAATATGTCGTGCGTATCCCATCCAGATTAATTACAATGAATGAAACATGTTTGTACTATAAAACACTAATGCAACAAAAAAATAATCATCAAACAAACCTTGAAGGATTTATCGCCATCGATATGTTTTCTCCTTAAATCATTTCATCATCCTGTTTTATCCTATAAAACATTAGAGAAATACCCTACGTCAGAATAGCAATCTATATATACATTTATGCGCTTACAGTATAAGCACATATGAAGTCAAAAATTCGCCTTAAAAAAATCAATAAAAAGGAGTACTGGTATGAAGATATACCATACTATGACAAGGAGAAAAAACAGATCCGTCATCATTCTCGATACCTCGGAAAAAACATGAACGGAAAACCAGTGAAGATACGCGAGGTTATGAATACAGACACTGGTTCATTTCTTCTCCCGTCCAGATCAATGACTTCATATGGATACGGTGAGCTTTTACCTGTTCTTAACATCATTAAAGATCTTCATATCGATAGGTATCTTGGTGATCTGTTGCCTGAACAGCAGAGGAACGTGATGCTCACGATGAGCATAAGTCGGATGGTTCGTCCGATTGCTCTGCATATGTTGAAAACATGGTATGAAGGTTCATTTCTGTCTTCGTTGTATCCTGAGTTGCCGTTGTCAAGTCAGAGCATTAGTGATCTTCTGGAGAAGATCGGGGAATCAACTGTTCCATCGGCGTTTATGGGAAAACTTCTCCAGGGTGTGAAGACGAAAAGTACGTTGTTGTATGATTGTACGAGTTTCTCCAGCTATTCCCACTTGATTGATCTGCTGGAGTATGGATATAGTCGTGATGATGCTGATTTACCTCAAATTAATTTGTCCATGATTGTGGATAAAAAACGTGGCATACCGGTTATGTATGATGTATATCCGGGGAGTATTGTTGATGTGACAACTTTGAAAAACACCATTAAGAAGGTGGAAGCATTTGGTGTGAAGGATTATACTCTTATTCTGGATCGGGGTTTTTTCAGTCAGGGGAATATCGAGGAACTTCTCGATGATCATCTATCTTTTATCATCCCTGCATCGCTGTCGTTAAAAGAGGTGAAAGGACTTCTGAGTTCTGCTCAGAAGGATATTGAAAACCCGAAATATCTTCAGAAGTTCAATAAAAACCCGTTATTTGTCAAACCTGTGACACTTATCTTGGAAACAAAACGTATACAGGGTTTTTGTTATTATGATCAGAAAAACGAGCAAAGCGAACGTCATCTGTTCTACGCCAGGCTCTATGAAACAAAAGAACATATTGAGAAAAAATGTGTTCCATCTTGGAAAAAACCAGCGGCAGTATTCAAAGAACGAGCTGGAGATATGGCAAACTATTACTTTTGGCATATGGAAAAAGACCGACAGTTGAACATCACCATCAGGAAGAACGCAGTTGCCCAACGAGTCAATCGAATGGGAAAATTCTTCCTATTTTACAGCGGAAAACGAGATTGGATGGACTGTCTTATCATGTACCGTGAGAAAGATCTTATAGAACAAGGATTCAAACGGTTGAAACAAGACCTGCAAGCACTCCCTCTGAACACACAAAAAGACTCCACCACAAAAGGATTTCTGTTCATCTGTTTCATCAGCCTCATTATACGAATGACATTAATCCAACAGATGAAAAAAACAGAGTTAATCAAAGAATATACTGTAGAAAAACTTCTCATGGAACTTGAAAAAATGAAAAAAATACGACTAGCAAACGGAGAAATAATTACAACAGAACTTACAAAAAAACAAAAACTGATCATAGAACAACTTCATCTATGCGCTTAAAACTCCGGAAGTTGGGTTATAACTATTAACTTAAAGTAGGATATTCTACGATTTTTGTCGATTTAGGATCTCCAGAGTTTGCAACAGTATATGACGTTAGTTTCATAAATGAAGTATGCTGATTATTTTCATAAGTATCCATTCCAACAGTTCCA
>JAPKYE010000141.1 GCA_026394495.1 Methanobacteriota archaeon
TGGATTGCAACAGAATACAACAACCAAAATAATCCATCTAGTTTTTACAATATTGGAAATGAAGAATCCGTTGATGTTGCTCCAGTTATTTCTAATGAAAATCCTGTAGATGGTGCGGTGGATGTACCAATTTCTTTATCACTACTTCAATTTTATCTTTTTGATTTTCAAAACGATCTTATGGAGTATACAGTTACAGCGATTCCTGATATCATCGGTGGTCCACAGAGTGGCTCTGATATAAATAGTGGAACAACTGTAAATATTCAAATTCTTGACAATCCCCTTGACTACGATACGTTGTATACTTGGAATATCAATGTAACGGATGGAATTCATTGGACAAATGAGACGTTTTACTTTAATACTGAATCAGAACCGGAACCCTGGCAATATAGAAAAGAAATAACAATAGATCATACAAAAGTAACTGCAGACCTTACAAACTTCCCCGTCCTCATCCACATTACCGACGCCGATCTAGTTTCAAAAGCACAAAACGATGGAGACGATATCCTTTTCACCGACAAAATAGGAAACAAACTCAATCATGAAAAAGAATATTACAACGGGGCAACCGGTGAACTTATCGCATGGGTAAATATTCCATCACTTAGCTCTACACAAGATACAGAACTGTATCTCTACTATGGCAATCCAGCATGCGAAAATCAAGAAAATGCTGCTGGTACATGGGACAATAACTTCTTAGCAGTTCATCATCTAGCAGAAACAATCGGAACAGCGTATGATTCAACTGTAAATAATAACGACGGAGTGCCCTACGGCAACCCAAATCAGAACATCGGTGGAATAATCGGAGATGCCGACTATTTCGATGGAACTAACGATCATCTAACACTGCCACAAGTTTACTCAACTGAAAACCAATTTAGCCTAGAAGCATGGATTTATCCCCAAACCGGTGCACGATATTTTATCTCTCAATGGTCTAACAATAAAGGAGTATTTCTTCAGGTAGGTGCAACCCCAAATCGTATCGAATGGTACATAGACGGCATTTCAGGAAGCATATCAGGTATAACACTCGATACATGGTATAATATCGTTCTAACCTATGACGGTACTACAGCAAGAATCTACAGAAATGCTGGTACACCAACAAGTAAAACATGCAACGCGCCAATCTGGCCCGCAGAAGGCATGTACATAGGAGACCGCTCAGCAGGAAGCAGACAATTCCATGGCATCATCGATGAAGTCCGTGTTTCCAACATAGCCAGAAGCTTCGCATGGATTGCAACAGAATACAACAACCAAAATAATCCATCTAGTTTTTACAATATTGGAAATGAAGAGCCCATTATTTCAGCTCCAATTGTTACCAATGAAAACCCCTTAAATGGCGCTGTAGATGTACCTGTTTCTTTATCCAGCCTCAGATTCGACTTAGTGGATTTTCAAAATGATCTCATGACATATACTGTTACAACAACTCCCGATATCATCGGTGGTCCACAGAGTAATTTTGATATAAATAGTGGAACAACTGTAAGTATACCGATTATCCAAACACCACTACATCATACTACGACATATACCTGGTTTGTTCATGTCACCGACGGAACATATTGGACAAATAACACCTACAGTTTTACGACCAGTGAAAATGTCAACCCTGTTATCTCTGATGTTCATCCAAACAATCAAACTGCACCTT
>JAPKYE010000081.1 GCA_026394495.1 Methanobacteriota archaeon
GGTTATAACTATTAACTTAAAGTAGGATATTCTACGATTTTTGTCGATTTAGGATCTCCAGAGTTTGCAACAGTATATGACGTTAGTTTCATAAATGAAGTATGCTGATTATTTTCATAAGTATCCATTCCAACAGTTCCAAATCCAACAGATGGAGAAACCCACAAGAGAGAATAACCCCCTGTTTCTTCTTCTGAGTTTGATTTCTTCAGGACAAAACAGCAGATATCCTGATTTGAGACATCTACAGTTTCTGTTCGCATACATTCGAAATATTCACTTTGTGAGTCTATTGAGGTATTTGTAATATTGATAAGATCAAATGTTTCTAAGATATAATAATTCTGCCAATCTTCTCCTGATTCTATAGGATATTGCATTATATCATAAGGCTGATGATAGATAAATTCTTGGGAGGATGATGTATTTGAAGTATCATCTGAATAAGTACTATTAATTATTCTTTTAACGATAGCATTATCAGTTTCTCTATAATATGAAGTTTGATTTATTTTCAATGATGCATTATTAATACCATTTAAGGATATTGTGGATTTCTCTATAAAAACATAATACGTTTCACCTTCAACATTAATACTTGTTTTTTCCATTATTTCTGTAGTCCTTGTTCCATGCAATTCACCATATCCAACTGAATAATTCCAGATGTCCCCAACTTCAACAATAGGATTCTTGAATTGTAATATATCTTTTGAGTTTTCAGAATACTCAATATAATAATATTCATGTGTAATGGAATCAAAAGCTATTTTTTCTCCAGGTGTGGCCCATTCATAACCAGCGTAGCCGGAAATTCCAGTTGTCGGCTCCAATACTAAACAATTCATACTATCTATATTATAAGATGTAAGAGTTATGTTTTTGAAAAAATTATTTAATACCGTCGCATTATTAAAGATAGTTTCTGCTGTAACATAATAATGACGTTTTATATCTACATTAACTGTTGCGCTTTGTTCATTTACATTTGATAAAATAATTCCAGTGCTCATATTCCCATAATAAAAAGTACCAGATAATTTATTGACATTTTCTTTCATTTCTGTTGGATAGTGATAATAAACCTCATTATTTTTAAACGCTTCAAAATCATCTTCGGAAGTAACAATATAAAAATCGATTGGCCCTGTAGATTCGATATCGTAAATTATATCAATATTTGCTATTTCTGATCCATATTCAAATTCGTATGATTGGGTACCGTTGTGACCAAAAAACATACAACTATCGCCTTCGATAGTAATTGTTTCGTCTTGAGTTACATCAAAATAATCCCCCAAAATCAAATTTGGTGATTTCTCAAGACTCGTCATAATTGAATTCTTAACATAAGGCCAAAGTATCAAAGTATCAACATCTTTAGCAAGGGAATATGCATGATCATTCGTTAATACTAGACATGTATCTATTCCGATACATTCAAGTAATGAATTTAGAAATATTGCTAGATCTTCACAATCTCCGCCCTTAATCTGCATAGTATCCTGTGGGCTTTGAATATATTCTCTATAACTAGGATCACTAAGGTAATTATAATTCTCTATTACATGTTGATATATTGCATTTATTCTACATTCTTCATCATATGAAGAGCAATTTTTCACAATGGAATTTGCATAAGCTCTAAGCTCCATATCATCTCCGGTAATAGCATCAAGATATGGCTGGGCTCGAGCGATTACACCATCTATTTCGTCATCTTCTTTTAAAGGCGTGTTATTTGTATTCTCCTGACAACCACTTAAACTTATGAGTAAAATGAATATGATGCCGATTCCAATTATATCTCTTTTTTTAATCCTTCTTCACCTCTTCCACTTTTCAAATAACATAGGTCGCTCTACATTCTTTCATTTATTGTATATTAACATTTTGTGTAAAAAAGTCAAAATGAAAAAAAGATAGTATACTATTTGAGATAATCGTTTTCTCCTGGATTATTCACCAAACGAAGACATACTATCAGATTTTTCGTCTTTTCATGAATAATAACAGTGTTATTGCACATCCAACAAGAACTAGTTCAAAACCCGGGGTTTTATCTTGTGATGGTAAACCTGAATCTAAATCATAGGATGTTAACTCCATTGTTCCTATGATAGAGCCATCACTGTTATAATCAATTGATTTTACCATATCCTTTACCACATCAGAAGTATAAAATATACTATATATCTCTTCACCAAGTTTTATATGACTTCTTTTAATTTCGTACGTTTCAAATATTCCAGCAGGTGTTGTTATTGTTTTTTTTCCAAGACATTCATAATTAGTTGTCTCAATATCACTTTCATTTGAAGTAGTTGTGTTTGTATATCCTTGTCCCATATATGTATCATAAAAGCTTCCATAAACTGTTGTTGTTGTGGTTGTTTCTTTTTGAATTGTTAAAACCCAGCTTGATCCAACATCAATGATATCTGGAACTTCCCCAGACGCAACAGTTGAGGTGATTTCCTGAGTTATATCTGAATTCAAATCTAAATTAAGTTCTTCGTAATGAACGATAAATTTCATGTTTTGAATTAATTTTGCGGTTTCATCAAAAGTATTTTTTGTAACATATGCAGTACCATCAACCAGTCCAGAATCTTCAACTAATGTTAAAGTTGCTCCTGGTGTTTCTGGCATAGTATAAGACTCGATCTTTCCATCTAAAACGGCTTCAAAGACATCATAGTTATTACCATCAATTTCAACAACAGTTTCACCAGTTATATCCATAGACATCGTAAAAACCATTGTTGCGTTTTCACTAATAGATGTATACCTATATTCCCATTTATTTCCAATTGATTTATCCATATCTTCTTTTTTTTGTTCAGCAGATATCGTCCCAATATATATTGACATTATAGATATTATCAACATCAGAACTAATCCATAATTTATTATTTTTCTCCTCATAATTACCACGCATTAGATGAGATTGGATTTGTCTATTTATATTTTCCGACTGATTGCACTGAATATAACCTTTGATGAATAAACTATTTTTTGAAGAAAAATTAGAGCGATGTACCCTTTTCTAAAGTATGGGGATTTCTCTCGTACATTATGTTAAAAGAAAAAAAAGATTAGAAAAAGAGTAATCGACTTTAAATCAAAACCTCTCAAAAACCTATTTATTTCACCTGGAACTACTCCTATTGACATGTTCAATTCTCAACGGGCCCATATTTAATAGTCCCAGAAGATTTCCTCGCTTCCGCATTGCATGCATCGCGAGGCAGTGAGGAATTCCTGCGCCCCTCCACTCCAACCACCATGATGTGTGATCCCAAATTGTTCTTTCATGATTCGTTGTGTTTCCTGTTCGATAAGCTTGTTTTCAGGTGAGATATTGATGGAAAAAATACGTGTTTTCATCCCTTTCTTGTTGTGGCAACGAAGGCAGGCATATGGTTTGAAATCTTTGATTTCATCGGGCATATGTTGAATTTCTTCGGATGTTAGTTCCTTTATTAGTATGGTTGGGGTAAGATTTTGGTTTTCAAGTTCAATGTTGTGTTCGCAGAGCCAGGTAATTACCTCATTTTTAATATGATCATATTCATAGGTAAACCATTGTTCATTCAGATTTGGATGATTTTGGAGTAATTCGTTGAAATCCTTGATTGATTTTTTTCTTTCAAGAGTTTGATGGAATTTCTCTGCAATACTTTCATCGTGAATATGTTGGTAAATGAACAGTTCTCTAAGAAAGAGATGTTCTTCTTTGTTTCGTGATGGTATTGGAAAGTATCGATCATTATTTAATTGGTTGAGTTTTTTTCGAACTTGTACCTCAGCTGCTTCGTTGATGCATAGTATTTTACTTGTTTGTGTATCGATGAAAAAATGATTAGTGATATCAGATTCTTCAAAGGCTTCTACTAACTTTTCAAAGTCAATATTGAGTTTCATCTTTTCGACTCCCATATTCCTCATATACGTTTCTCCACGTTATTTCTTTACAATCTCCCAAAATCCACCTTTGTCAGGACCGATTCGCTTGAGTATCCCTTTTTCCTTGAATTTATTCAGATGAAATTTTACACCATTTTCGGTAATTCCTATTCTTTCCGAGAGTTCTTTTCGGGTAATTGACGGATTTTCTTTGATAAGTTCTAAAATTTTCTGGGTAGTTTTCTGGGTAGTTTTCTGGGTAGTTTTCTGGGTAGTTTCTTCTCGTTCTTTTCGGTAAAAAATAACAGAAAAACCACTCTTGAGTTTCTTAAACTCTACTTTCACATCAGCTTCTTTACATACTTCATAGATTCTCCGAAGTCCAGAGCCCCATTTCTCAATATCTTTTCGTAAATACAAGACGTTTGCAATTAAGGGATTTCTGAGAACTGATTTTTCGGTCCCTTTAATGAAATCCTCAGGAGTATATTCTTCTGGAAACTGTCCTGGATTATATATTTCGATTCTATCCTTGAAAAACGCGATCTCGTTGCCTTTTGGATTTGAATAATCACGGTGGCAGAGAGAATTAACTACTGCTTCTTCTAATGCTCGCACGGGTACTTCAGGTATTTCTTCTCTTCCTTCGCCAGTGAGCTTCGCCCTCCAGTTCATGTGTTCTTTCAAGTACATGGTTGACTGTTCAAGAAGGTCGAAGATGTTTCCTTTCAGTTGTCTAATGTCAAGGAATGTGAGTTTGTCTGTTCCTGCAAATATTGCTGCTTGGACTTTGAGACGATTCTCATCACAGAATAGTATTTCTGCTGCTTTGACCAACTGTTTTCCTCGGATGATATCTAGTTTATTCAGGGTTGTTTTGACACTTGAAAATTTGAAATTGATACGTTTTACTTTCTGTGCTTTTGTAACAAAATCTTTGATAGTGTTTTCGTTGACATCCTTAATTTTCTTTTCAGACGGTTCTTCCTCCCAGACTATTTTGTGTTTCTTCAATATGAGTTGTTCAAGTTCTTTTGTACTTAACTGTCTGTTTTCATCACCAACGCGTTTGTATGCTCGTCCATATGCAAGATATGGGCGATCTTTTCCTTCAAAAGTAACAGCTATCAACGATTTGCCAGCAACGATCTGTTCTTTGATTGTTGGGTAAATCTTCGGTTCAATGTGATCAGTTATGGTTTTAGAGATATCGTGCAGAGTATTTTCACTCACTTGTTGACCGATAATCTTACCTTCGTTTGTAACCCCAAAATAAAGCTCTCCGGTTTTGTGTTTGTTGAGAATTGCAACAATAGCTATAATTGCCTCTTTCAGTTCAGAGGTTGATCTCTTGAGTTCAACTATTTCGTTTTCTTTCAAGGTGAATTTCAAAGCTTTTTCATTCATCTTTTTTCAAGAGGAATATAGGGTGTTTTCTCTTCTATGTTTCGGCTGCTCTTTGTTGCAGATTCTCATATGCCCTTTTATAAAATGCTAAAATCACTAATAAACTCTTATTGCTTCACTGAAATCTCCAGGTTATCTACTTGTTTTTTCGTATTTGATAACCTGCTTTTTTTTGTATCCGACAACAAACACAAAATCATCAGCATATTGTTTCCAATATTGAATAACATACCACAGCACAGGTTTTTTTCCAACCAGCACCATCACTTTTGGAACCGTACGAGAAAACGGATAAATCCGCGTTCCTTTCCCTGCGCAAAGAACCACGCAGGTTAACCTGCTCTGCATATGTTCCGCTCCTCAATTACTATGGGATGTTGCGCCATATAAATGTTTATCACAAAGAACCAATGTATCATTGATTTATGCCGGAGGCAGCAGTTCCGAACAACCCCATCGCTCTGCGAGACGATACGCAAAAAAACTGAAGAACTCGGAGATGATCTCAAAGACGCCAAACCGCGCAGTCATATACGCTATATACCAGAGAAACCAAACAACAGAACGTTGTATTGTTCCTGTCATTTGTTTTTCGTTTTTCTTTTCTTGCCCATGATTAGTTTCTATGAACGTAAAAAGATATTGATCTTTGATGACGATGTGATTTCCTGCAGAAATCGAAGGGATTAAAAGTAATAGACACAGAGAACCTACGCAACAAATCACAGTTTTTACACACATCTGTTTTTCCCTATGTTATTACTATGTTTTTTATACTATATTAAATTTTATTAGAAAAAACTGCAAAACAAATCATTTATGAGGAAAGCGTTAAATATTACAACCACCTAAAATATAATCAATGATGATGCATAAAAATATGTTCGTGTCGCTCGTATCGTTCTTTATGGTTTTCCTTATTCTTTTCAGTACAACAGCTTTTTCATTAATGATCTCAACAAACGAATCAACTGTAGTACCTCGCCTGAAAGGATATTATTCATACGATCAACTCACCACGCTCTTACAACAGCTTCATTCTCAATATCCAACGATATTCACCTATTATTCCATTGGAAAAACCTACGAGGGACGAGACATCTGGGTAATCCAACTTGAAAACACGCAATCCACTAAGCAGAACAAAACAGCTGTTCTCTACATTGGCGGCATGCATGGAAACGAACCACTTGGGTCTGAAACCGTGATCTACTCCATGAAAGCTTTTACTGAAAACTATACCATGGCATACGTCAATCAATCATTTACCGAACAGATCCGCCATATCATCGACAATGTCACCTTGTATTTTATCCCGATGATCAACCCTGATGGCATCGAAGCAGGGACACGGAAAAACAGCCAAGCGAACCAATGTCCTTTCGGTGCAGCTCTTTATTGTGGCGTTGACCTCAACAGAAACTTTCCTTATGCATGGGATAAACTCGACGAATACCCTTTTCAATATCGCTTTGGCCATTGGAATGCACAAACATTCAAAGATCACCCAATTATGTTTCTTATGAGTAAATTTCCAACGCTTTTTTTCCCGACAACCATCAAATACCCGCTAGGCGATATTGAAGTATTTGTCCCATTCCTCAAAGGCGGACACTACCGCGGACCAGCGCCACTCAGCGAAAAAGAAACACAAGCAATTGACTCATTTGTTGCGAATCACTCGATTTCTCTTGCAGTGGATTACCATACCCCTGGAGAAAAAATCCTTTTCCCCTGGTACTCATCACGAGATCCTTCACCAGATGATGCCAAGCTTCGTGCGATCGCCTCGAATCTTTCAAGCATCAATGGCTATGAACTTATGCAGGGTGCAGACTGGTATCTCACAGCAGGATGCATCATGGACTATTTGTACACAAAATACAATATCCTTCCGTTCACCATAGAACTAGGTTCCCTGAAACACCCAGGAGATTTCATGAGTAAAAACCGGATTCATGACATCTGCGAAACCCACATACTCGTCAATCTATGCTTAGCAGAACACGCCCTGATCTAAAACCATTTTTGTTTAATCAATCGTTTTTTGAAAATACGCTACGTCAAGTGACCCCCAGTCATCATGATCAAATCGACCATGACCGCCATCTGAATAATCCACCATCGTGAAAATGTACCGATAATTCATCACACTGTAATAATTACTGAATCGCCACCAGTTGATCTGCCAGAAATATTTACTGAAATAGTTGTCACACCCAGGAGCATTTACATTGAAGAGCCCAAGACTATGCCCGATTTCGTGCATGATTGCGGATGCATAGATTACATCCCTGTTAAGCGACGGGTTTTTTGTATGTTCCTCCATTCGTTTACTTGAGAGTTGAAAACTGTTCACGCCAGGAGCAAAAAACAATGTTTTATCACCAGAAAACGTGTATCCTTTGATGAGCACATGATTGTACACTATTAATCCGTAGTGAAATACACTACGACGCCAGTTCCCAGGATCATTGTGCAAAAAGTACGCCTGATACATCGCGTGGATCTCAGAGCGAAATGTCAACGGATCAAAAGGGATTATCTCCCCGCCGCCACCCATACACCCATCATCAAGATGAAACACGATGTTACGTCGATCATATGCATCTTTTAACAATTCTTTAGCACCATCGGAGAGAATATTTTGCTCCCCAGTTGGACTTGCCGCCATATAATCAATTTCAAGAAACAGATCTTTTCGGTACGGATCAGAGTTCCATTGAGACGTGCGATATTCCTCGTAGTTATCTAATCCATCATTATCCGGATCAAGTTTCGAATGATTATCATAAACATAGGGATCGTACCCCCAACGATAATCCCACCATAACGGGATTCCATCATGATTTGGATCATCAGTTGCATTGTTCATAATGACTTCTGTTTGAGTGATATCAAACCACAGTTCACAATCTCGCTCCTGCACATAGAAACTCCCGTCGTCACACCCATTCAATCGTCCGTATCCACTTGAATCCCCGCATTCATCGTCCCCGGTCCACTGGCCTGTGCTTACATTGTATACGATGTTGACCGAATAATTATCCAATGGAGAACTAGTTTTTCCGCTGATATCACAAATAAAGGTTTCATTATCCTGAAGAGCTCCTAGCTGCATCGTGATGTTCACCGTCTCAATATCATCAGCAATAGGAAGCGTTGCGGACCAATTAAGATCATACAGATATCGAGTTTTATTCCATAAAGGACTATGAAACAAAACATCGTTCATCGTAATACTCATAAAAAATTGCGGCGTTGGTAAAGTATCGAAATCATCAAATCCACGAATACTCTGAATAGTTACTGTTACCGTATTATCCGAAGAAGACGAATGATACACAAGAGGATACGCCTGAAATGAGGAAGACAACAAAAGAACAGATATTGCCACTGTAAGGAGACTCCATACTTTTTTCGTCATAACCCCCTAACTCTACTCTAAATTATGTTTCTTCATCTATAATAATCTTTATACGATTACTCCACAAAACCACAAAAGTTCTAGAAAAAAACCAACTACGGTTCATTCTTTTTTCATCTGATATAAAAGAACGTGGTTCTCATGTTTTTTAAAGACGATCTCATGATCCTCAAAAATCGGACATCTCCCCAACAACACAGGGATATCGTTACGCGGGGACACATGAATCTCCAAATTTTTATATGATATCTTCCCAGTTTCATCAAGCAGATCCATATCCACACATGCTTTGAACAGTTCCGCAGCCCCACCCGCGGTATCCACCTGCCCTGCTTTTTCGAGTTTCAATTTAAGATACAGTGCGATCGCCATCGGGATCACAATGAAATCTCCGCCAGAATCAAGCAACGCATCAATCACTGGCGTCTCTTTACTTTTATAAAAAAATTTGATCGGGATCAACGGGTAATCCGTATAATCACAAATAAATGGTAAAGACGACATAGCAATGTTAACGTAAATGAATACTGCCAGATAATACTTTTGATATTTTTATATTGTCTTCGGGAAACTTCTCAGACGGATATTTCTCATCAACAGCCTTCAGAATATCCTCGATGTTTCTGCTATGATCCACAATCTGATCGTTGAAAAGAAGAATCCACTCACCAGACAACTTTTTCATTTCATCTTCCGTTAGCATCAATATCCCAATTACGTTCATCTTCTATATATACTTTTCCTGGTTTTTTGGGTTTATTCATCAAAAAATAAGGGGAAATTCGTCTGAAACACCAACCGGAAATGAATGCCTTTTATTCCTTTGATTCATCGTTTTTATCCAGAAGTGAAAGGATAAGACCAAATAATCCTGCAAGCAAGAGTAGACTCGTTAACGCGTACAAACCGATATCAGCCCAGACGCCGTACCGAACACCCCAATACAAATAAAAACCGATCCCTGAGATGAGAAACAACAGAGATAGTACTGTGTAGATATTTGCGTTTCTAATATTTATTTTTATCATATTTTTCTTCCCTCTTCTACTTTTTGAAAGGCAGTGGGAGCACTGGGATTTGAACCCAGATCGGCGGGTCTCTTCTTCAGGTCATCGCTCCAGTTAATCATCATGAAATCAGATGACCCTCTTCTAATCATACCCGTAACTGGAGCCCGCAATGATACCGGGTTACACTATGCTCCCGGATGTGACCTTACTTGTTTCGTGCTCTTCGTGCTCTTTTTTCCCGTCGCATTCGTTTCTTGCGCCATTTCCAGCGCATTTTCCTTCTTTTCTTCCAGTCTCGTGAACTCCGTTTCATTCTGTTTTCCTCTGAGTTGTCAAATGTGTCCCCCTAAATAGCTAGTTATATTTAATAGTTTATGAGGACATTTATCCTAAGTTTCGAGCAATACAATATTATTGACACATGAAAAAGCATGGGATCATCGTTTTCATTGTTTTTTCTCTTTTTTTGTATCCAACCACACATATTTACATCTGGTACAGTACCAGCCGACAGAGAGAAACTGTTGTTTTCCGTACATAGGGTTTTTATGGATAAAAACCCGCTTCAACTTCAGATCGCATTTCGGACACGCGCCCTTGTAGGATTCTTTGTATTGTTCGTCACCAATTGGATAAACCAAGGTATCTGCCAGGACCGTGTACACATAATCACATACTGTGCACTGCCATGCCACCGGTATCCACCCACGTTTCCCATCAGTGCTTTTACTTTCGTATAACCGAACCGCTTTTGACTTGCATTCCGGGCATTTCTTCTTAATACATTACACCACCATGTTGTTCTGCCAATGGATGAAATCATTTAGTGGTTTTAAAAGGTACCTGAAACCAAACACATCCCGCAATGTTTAAGAGATGAAAAAAAGATTCTGAGACGCAATGAAGTCAGGTATTTGGAAAAAAATCCATTCAGCTGAAGAAGAGACCGCTCTTATCGTCTGGCCGATGTATAATCATATTTCTTGCGGTTATGATGTTCTATGTTTACTTTGCGTTCATATACCAAAGTAGAGCCTTGTTTATTCCCATAGGGATTGTTGTGTTTACCGTCATTCTGTTTCCTGTTATATTTATGTATAGAACAATGGAAAAAAAATAAGGCGGGCTTGAAGGGATTTGAACCCTTGGCCGATCGGTTAAGAGCCGATTGCTCTAGCCTAGCTGAGCTACAAGCCCATCAGAAGAAAAACTTTAAAGGATGAAACCCTAACAACTCAAGGTTTTTAGAGCTTACGGTCAATATTTTTTCCACTCATAAAAAACAAGAAAAAAAATGAAACATAAAAAGAAAAACAATTGATTATTCATCATCAGTTATATCGACGTTTTTTACTTCAGATTCATCGACTTTTGAGAGATACTTCGCATCAATCTTATCGGTAATGTATACGTCTTTTCCCGCATGATAAATAAGGACGCCGTCTTCTCGCGTTTTCACACCATCTATACGTAATAGTAATGGCTCTTCAGTCCGTGTTCTTGCAGCTTCGATTGCTTTTTCGATGCTGCCGCTGAGATGCACCCTCTTTCTATCCACCGGATGCAAACCATGCTCAAGGATGACCTCAAGCTCCTCTTCAGCAACAGAGTAATAGAGATTATCAATTTCCGCGAGTGGCAAATCATCCAGGTTCACATCAATGGAATGACCATACGTCGCCCGAATCATCCCGCCATCAATCTGATACCGCCCCTTCAGATCAGTTTTTATTATCGCCTCAATATGCTGCGGTCGCAACCAGTGAAAACCAGATCTGCTCTCACCGATTGCTTTGATGAAAGCGTTGAGATCAATCCATCCATGTCCATCCATGGTAAGTCCAACTTTTTCTGGGAAATGACGAAGCACTCCTGCCATGATACGCCCAAGGGAATCCAGTTCGCGATCGTTCATCAGAAACTTTCCTTTCCGATCACATACCGAACATGTTTCCCCACGGTAATATCCATGTTCATCACATTCAGCTAGCATGTCGTTCATAGGGGGTGTAATAAAACCATCAAGTATAAGTTTTTGTATTGCCTATGCTATTACCAGTTTAAGGTGGCTATTTTGGAAAGAGAAGACATGAAACGCTCAGCTGGAGAAAAAGCTCTTGAGTACGTCGAAGATGGAATGACGATTGGGCTTGGCACCGGGTCAACGGTTGCGTACACTATTAAAAAACTTGGGGAGCTTGTGAAGGGTGGATTATTTATCACAGGGATTCCAACATCACTTCAAACAAAAAAACTTGCAACAGACTGTGGTATCACTCTTGGGGAACTTGATGATCATACGCTGATTGATCTGACGATCGATGGTGCTGATGAGGTTGATTCAAACTTGAATTTGGTTAAAGGCGGCGGTGGCGCACTCACCCGTGAGAAGATCGTTGCGTATCATTCTGCGCGAGAGGTCATTGTTATCGATGAGTCAAAAATCGTCCGAGGCCTGGGGATTGATTTCCCGGTTGCCGTTGAAGTGGTGAAGTACGGGTACCTTGCGACAAAGAAAACACTTGAGACCCTTGGCTGCAATGCGGAGCTGCGAACAATTGTTGGAGAAGTCTATATCACCGATAACTCAAACTATATTCTTGATTGCGAATTTGGAAAAATAGATGATGCAGAAACCTTAGAAAAAAACATAAATTGTATCCCAGGTGTTGTAGAAAACGGTTTATTCATAGGACTAGTGGACGAAGTCATCGTCGGGAGCACACAAGGAATCATTATCAGAGAATAAACAAAGACAAAACAATTTTTCCACTTGAGTTTTTATATTTTTTTTCTTCGTTTCTTGAATGATGCGGAAAAAATGAAGAAAAAAAATGGATGCTTGGCATGAAGACAACTGATCTTTCGATCCAAAATATGGCCCATCAACTTGAAAAAACAACAAGGAAAATCAACGCGTCCATCGATTTTGATGTACATTGGTACCGACGTGTGTTTCATGCATTTGCCGCATCGTTTCTTTTCTATTATCTACTACCCGATGAACAATGGATGATTCCAATAAAATATATGATTCTTAGTGGGGTTTTGGTTTTTGTTGTTCTCTTAGAATATCTACGGATAAAAGGCGTACTTGATAGCAAAACATTTTTTGGTCTTCGTGTCTATGAACAACATCGACCAGGAAGCTACCTTTACTTTGGAGTAGCTGTTCTTTTACTTCTTATATTTTTCCCACAGCAGATAGCGATCCCCTGTATTTTATGCGGAAGTCTTGGTGACCCGATCCTTGGAGAACTCCGGTATCGGTTTGGAAAATTCAAGGCCGCTTGTCTAGGGTTCTTTTTCTGTATGTTGTTTTTTTCAGTCTCCTGGTACACCGCTGATACCTACGTTATGATTAGTGTTGCTATCGTAGGTGCTTTCTGTGCGGTTGCTGCAGAGTCGAAAAAATATACGATGCTTGATGATGATTTCATGATACAGATGGTGCCAGCGGTGATCATACTTCTTCTTTGGCTTGGAATAAAAAATATGGGGTTTGATATATTGCCGTCGGTGATTCTTCACCCCCTTATATAAAAAAATAAAAAAAAAATAGATGTGGTAGCTATGGAAAAAAATGTGAACGGTTATATGGATACGACAAAGGCGACAGAGCAGCTTGTCCGCGTCGAACTCATCTTTGCCCCTATTCTCATCATCATACCGCTTGTTGTCTCGTTGTTTATGATCTGGTGTTGGTTCTCACTAGGTTTTTCACAAAAAGATTCATCGTATACTGGTGAGCTTGTTCTCGGAATCATTATCCTTGTGGGTAATATCTGTTTTGATGTCCCGTTTCTGCGATCGCTTCTTTTGTTCAGAAAACAGAGAAAATAAAGTAATAGTTTCTATGGAGTATATAGGATAATTATTGGATAGTATGCAACATTTAAAAAAAGAAACATGAAATAATTATGTACGGATTACTCCTATAATTCTTATAGGGTTGTTTTTACTAAAAATGTTATGATAATATATTTTAATTAAAAAATAACATATTACCGATAAATTAAAATAGTAAGTGGGCATATTCTCCCTACTTACTCCTGGATATCAGGAGTGGGGGAAAATACAATACAAAAAAATCTATGAAAAGGTGAATGTATGAAGAGTATGAAAATAAATAATAAAATGGGACAAAAAATAAGTGCAAGTCTTATTGCGCTTTTTATGCTGCTGGCCTCTTTTACAGCAATCCTGGGATCGCAATCAGTCCTTGCTAACGGAGACACACCGCCAAGCATTGATGTTGAAAAAACAGTCTATGATCCAGAGACACAGACATGGGTTAAGTCTATTGATGCACACATGACTGATATAATCTACTTTAATATTACGTATACATACCATAATAGTACATATCAATCTTTAGAACATCATTTGAATGAAACTACAGTTACTGATCTTTTACCTTCTGGTCTTCAATACATCAACGCAAATCCAACACCACAAAGCACTATCGGAAATGTAATCGTTTGGCATCTTATTGGATACCCTGACCTTCTGGATGGACAAAGCTTCACAATTTTACTTGGTGCAAAAGTTATCGATTGTGTAACATCTGAAAATTATGCGAATGTTACTGGAATAGAACACTGCACTGGCCTGAAAGTATATGGCGAAAGCACAGCAACAGTGTATGTTCCTGCTTCATTAGATGTTGAGAAAAAAGTCTGGAATCCTGATGCAGACAATGGACAAGGTGCCTGGGTTGATGAACTACCCTATGTAATACAGACTCAAAATGTTCTATTCCAGATCACATCAACGTATCGAGGATGTGGCCTTATGAAATGTTTTGTCGTCTGGGATGAGTTACCTGGTGAATGTCTACAATATGCAGATAATGTTACAATTAAAATTGCAGGAAGAACAATATCACCAAATGATCCTGAATACCCAGAAATCATAGTGGGAGAAGGTGCAACAATTGATATCTGCGGCCATCAAGAACCTGTTCCTGCAAATACCGTTATATGGGATTGGCGTAACCGTATCGTTGGTATTAGCGATAATCAAAGTGTCGTGATTGAATTTGCAACTCATGTCACTCAATATTGCGAATGTGGTGCACCTGTAGTCAACACGGCTCATGCGCTCTTTTGGGGTTGTATGAGTTGCGGACCTTGTAGCTATTTACATGATGATGATACTGTGAATGTCTATTGCTGCCCGCCGCCATCTCGTTTCACAAAACAAGTGTTAGATGGACAAACCTGGGCTGAACAAACCACTGCAGTTGTCGGCGATCTCGTATGGTTTAAACTTACATTTACTTATCATGGAGACGACCACGTAAACAGTACCATAAAAATACTTGATCAGCTCCCTGATTGTCTTGGATTTACAGGTGGATATGGAGTGTTCCACAGTTCCGATATTCAATTAGTTGACTCATCAGGTGATACAAAAACAATGTGGTGGAATTTCACTGGGAATTTAACAGAGTCCCAGACTATTAGCATTCAGTTTTCTGCACTAGTTACCAATACCACAGAATGCTGCGAAGGAATAAACACCGCAACAATCTGGGTTAGAAATGCGACTGGCTCTTTAGTGTTTGAATCATTAGATACCGCTTCAGTGATCGGAATTGCAAATACACCGCCTTCAAGACCTGTTCTCAATGGTCCAACATCTGGAAAAGTCAATGATGTATTGACATTTACAGTTGGCTCAGATGATCTGGAAGGAGACCAAGTCTACTACATATTAGACTGGGATACAGGCATATTCTTCCCAGTATTAGGACCATTTGCTGAAGGTGTGACACGACCTATTTCGAAAGCATGGACGACAGCAGGAACCTATCATGTACGAGCAAAAGCAAAAGATACCCACAACGCAGAAAGCGATTGGTCGTTTAACACTATAACCGTTGTTATCACTGGCGGTGAACAACCTCCGCAAGGCGACAATATCACAATCACCTTGGTTACCGTGAAATCGTCAGGTGTCACTGCAACCATTAAAAACAATGGAACCGAGAACGGTAAACTCATCAACTGGACGATCACAGTCGAAGGAAAACTATTCTTTACGAGAAAGAACGTCGAAACAATTGGCAATGTGACACTCAATGCCACCAAAACCGCAGATATCACAGGACCGTCACATGCGAAACGATTCCCCTTCGGAAGATTCACTATAACAATTGTCGCGGACGCTGGTGTATACGGGAAAGCAACAGCAATAAAAACCGGTTTCATGCTGGGGCCGATCGTCCGAGTGAACTAAACAAGAAGAGGTTTCCTCTTCCCTATTTTTTTCTTATTCCTTTTTTCTATTATAATTTTTTTTAGGGAAACATTTATTTTCTTTAATGCCCTCAATGTCCAACGGTATTTACCATGGATGAAAAAACACGAATCCAGAAAGACATCGTCATGTTCAAAGAAAACATACAAACACTCCAGGGAAAGACCCTTGATGATAAAACAAAAAAAATTATTGAACTTGCCAGTCAATACTACGAGGATGCACAATACTACCTAGACAAAAAGAAAGATTACTTCACGGCTTTTGGATGTATTAACTACGCACATGGACTGCTTGATGCGATTATTAAATTCTAAACATAACCCTATTGTTCAAAGAAATGACTGATACAAATTAAAAAATAATCTTTATTTCATCATCTTCTTTAACCGATAGTATCTGTGCTGCATTCCCTTGGTTCATACTAATTTCAAGGTAATGACTACTGCCAATAGTCGCAAGCAACTCACCTTTTCCTACAAACCCATACGATTTCACAAACAAAACCTGATGAGACTGATTGTTTACAGAAACCGTCACATGTTTCCCAAGCGATAATCGGTCTTTGAGTCTCACACCAGAGATATTCGTAATAATGTTTCCAAATCTATCAATAAAAATAATCTTCCCGGACACCGTATTCTCACTGTATACCTCATGACCGAAATCCAGATCAATATAATCCGTGATTTTTTTCCCAATCGCATCAAATACAACACCCTTTGTAATATAAGCAGCAACTGGAGCAAACACATCACGACCTTGAAACGTGTTTGAAATCTCCTTTAACATATACTCTTTATTCGTAATTTCATAGACAACAAAATCACCAAGAAACCGTGCTGCAGGAATCAATACTCCGTTATCAGGACCAACAAGCACATGACTTCTTGTCGTGACAATAATACCCCGTCTATCAGTCCCAACCCCAGGATCAACCACTGCAACATGAACAGTTCCAACAGGATAATACGAAACAATCGTCTGCAGAATAAACGCTGCCTCACGAACAGCATGAGGCGTCACCTCATGACTCACATCAATGATTCGCGCATCAGAAATACCACTAATCACTCCTTTCATCTGCGCAACATAACCATTATCCATACCAAAATCAGAAAGAAGCGTAATCGTCCTCATACCAACAACCATCTACTTCCCCCTACATGTATTCTTTGTTTTTTTACCTTGCTAGCATTAACTCCAAGAGAAAACATAAAAGACAACAAAGACTTATCACCTATACGATGCTCCCGCCACTCTTTCACAAACTCAAACCATTCCTCCCACTCGTCGGAATCATCCTCTTTATCTACCTACTCTACACCCTGGACATCGGCCAAATCATCGTTGCAATCCTCTCAATCTCCCCAATCTATATCATTCTCTCCGCAGTACTCACCATCCCCGTACTCTTCATCAGAACCTACGCATGGATGCTCATCCTCAAGCAGCATCACATAAATCTTCGATATTTTCAGGCGATGAAAATATTTCTCATCGGATACTTCTACGGCAGCATCACACCAGGATACCTGGGGCAACTCATGCGAATCCCCTACATGAAAGAAAAAACAGCCGAACCCTATGGAAAACTCTTCGTAAACTCAGTGCTGGAAACCACGATACACACTCTTTCCCTTTACGCCATGATGTTTATCGGAGCGTTCCTCATCATCGGCTCACAACCTCTTCTCTTCGCGCTTGTAGCCATCTGGCTTCTCAGTGTCATCTTCGTCTTTTGGTACTTCATAAGAAAAGAACGCGGAGAAAAAATATTTACAGTCCTCATCAAATATCTTACACCTAAACAACTCAGACCAGAACTTAATAAATTTGCCTCAACGTTTTATCAGGATTTCCCCACAATAAAAAAACTAATCCTCCCACTCCTCATCGGCATTTCCACATGGGTCATCGTCTTCACCCAGGAATACATCATCGTCCTTGCCCTTGGATTAACGATCCCTTACATCTATTTTCTGTTGCTGTTTCCCATAGCAAATACCGCAGGGTTCATCCCGATCACCTTCGCAGGATTAGGAGTCCGTGAATTCACCGCGATATTCCTTTTCTCCACACTTTTCAGCATCACAGGAGAAAAAGTATTCGTCTTCACACTTGTCGGATTCCTTATCACCGATCTACTCACAGGGTTCTACGGGCTTATTCTATCGTTCACAGAACCAAGAAAACAAAAGATGTTTTCATAAGGGTAACAAGTCTCAAAACCGTTTATTCATACCCACCAATCTTCAGACTTGGATCACCAAGCAACTCCCACTGCTGCACAATTTTAACATCCCATTTATCTTCATTTCCCAGAAATCTATTGAGATAACCAGTCAACGCTTGCCCATGGGTTGCCCCAAGCATATCCACATGCCCTTCCCCATAGAGCTGGAAAAACCTGATCTCAAGCCATCCATCCAATACCTCAAGATAATCAGGAACCGTATTATTATCAAAATCTTCGCTCCCATGCGTCCCAAGCCCGGTGTTTGCGATCGTCGCAATCGCGCCACCTCCGTTTTTCCGTACAAAAAGCCATGCCCAACAGTTTGGTATCCATTCATTATACCAAAAGTCACCAAAAGGTTGTCTTCTGCTGAAATACGAAAACCCAGACTCCCTGATTCCTTTCGCTATATTTGCAAGCGTTGTGTTGAATTGCGCGTTATGACACCCGCCAACAACCACGACAGGGAGTTTATACCCATTTTTCAGAGAATAGACATCTTTATTTTCAAACCCAGTGCACCACAATGTCCCATTGGGTGGAAAGTGTGTACTCCAACTAGATGGATTTCCATGACCGCAGAAATAGATGAACCCGCATCCAGGATCAACAGCGTTTTTCACTGTTTTTTTATTGATATCCTGTTCTGACGTCCACACCTTCACCGCTGTAAAACCAAGCATATGTTTTGCTGCCTCCTCAGTTGCAAGTTCACCTTCAATAAAACCATTCGTATCGTTATACGAATCACCAGCAATGAGCACCATGCGGTTAAACCACTGATCATCACTTTTTGTCTGTTCATAACTAATGATTTTATCGACAACGACCTTCACCTCAGCCTTGCTTGTACAGGCAAGACGACCAAGATACACATCCGGATACAAATCCATCTCATCCCTTTGAGAAAGTCTCCACTCGGCAAATATACTGTTGCCGTTTGAATCCCAACTGCAAAACTGCCCTTTGCTATCGTAAATATCCGCATAATACAGATCACTGAGAAATGACTGTTCTGCACCTACTTGATCGTCCTCAGGGGCCACATGACTATACCTAACAGGCAGATACCAGGAGAAACTCTGCCCCTTATGCCCACCGACAAGAAGAACATAATCGATCCCCCAGCTTTCTATCGCGTCTTTTATGAAATATTTGATTTTCTCAGCTGAATCCCGGCCTTGCCAAAACATTTTCTGATTAATCGTATCAAGAGTGACAAGCTTTGTCTTCAGACCTTGTTGATTCTTATGACACACGAGGGGTTGAAGAAATTGAATGAATTCCTTTGGCGCAATAATAAGAAGATCATACACATGATTATCGTTTACTACTGGCGACACTGGAGTTTTCACGGTAATCGTCACATTTATCTGACGGATGAATTCAAGATGATCATCAAGCGGGAAATAACGCACCGGATACACTCTCAGAACAAAAAATGTGGTATGATTCCCCTTGGAAAGACCACCACCTGTTTGAGAAGAAACCCAATCCGCTGGATATGGATCAGTTCCCCCGTATATACCAAGAGACCGTTTCACATTTTGCATATTATCAGGTAACGAATTCATTGCAACAACAAGAGGATGCGTGATTGGTATTATTTCAGGGGTAGAATGTTCATAGATGATGTTCGTTATCTCAGTTCCAAGCGGAAACTCCATCTGTGTAAGATTCACAGGTACCACAGGTTTTCCAGGGTTAAGTCTATTAAGATCAGATTCGTTGAGAAAAATAGACACAGATTCATTGTTTTGATCAATCCTTGGAGTGGAAAACACAAATGTTTTTGTGATAGTGTATGAAGGATTTAACGAAACAGAAGATGCATTTGTATGTATTGCTACTGCAGAAAACCCACTTGATAATACCATGCTAAGGATCATGACAATGACAATTATTTTCTTATTCAGATTTCTTTTCATAATGATTCCCATTTTTATATAGTATAATTATATTAAATAATGTTGTCATATTTAAAATGTTCCCACCATCGTTTATTACATTACCGGTGATAAACGTTCAAACGGACAAAGCCAGCATAGGCGAAAAACAACGTTTGCACTCTCATAACGAACTAAAACAATATGGTTTTATTCGTGAAAAATCATTGTTTTTTCTCCTTTTATACTGGCAAAGACCACTCTCAAATGATGTTATGAGGAGTCATATGAGAACTCAAAAACAAAAAAAATAAGAATGCGTAAGGAACCATTATGACTGTTGTGAAAAAAAGGAGATGAATTAAAGGTTGAATATGTTGGATCACTTGAAGATGGAACAATTTTTGATAGCTCTGCGCAACATGAAGAACCATTGGAATTTACCGCAGGCACAGGGCAGCTCATAAAAGGATTTGATGATACTGTTCGGGGAATGAAAATCGGAGAAGAAAAACAAATCACGATAGAACCCAAAGATGGATATGGTGAACACAACCCTGAACTAATAAAAGAGCGCCCACGGAATTGTTTCCCTGCGGATCAAGAGATAAGACCAGGTATGGTTTTCATGATGAGATCTGCAAGATGGTCGTGCACTACCGATCCGCATCTCTAATGTATCTGAGACGACTGTCACCGTTGATTTGAACCCGCTTCTCGCAGGAAAAAAATTACTATTCAAACTCAAGGTACTTGAAATCGTAATATAACCTTTTATTTTCTTTGGAGATAATCCACCAGCCCTGGAGTAATCACAGGTTTATCATCAATAATTGGGTACCCAAACGGCAGTATCGTCGAATGCACCGAATCATGGATTATCTCAATTTCTTTTGTGATTTCAATATCTCTAAGATCTAACCCTAAAAAGACTGCTTTGGTTACAAATACTGCGCTGTCAATAGTAAGTTGAATTTTACCAAGATGTCGAAGTTCGAACTTGGATTTTTCACTCAGAAGCTCTTTTGTTCTGCCCTGTGGTTTCTCGTAGCCGAGGATTCCGCCAACAATAATTACATCAAGGTTAGCGAAATCAGCTGGTTTCAACGGTTTTTTTGCTTGCGGGTCAAGGATAATACAGTTTTTCTCAGAAAAAACGGTGTTGGCTTTTTGTTTTTCAATTTTTCCAAGCGGTTTGAGTCCATCTGCTGTTTTTTTATCCACAACATTGGTGAACACAGTTTCGCCTTTCCAGATTTTCACGGAATGTCGATATTCAAGCATCAGCCATTCAGATAACGCCTGTTCCAAATGTTCGATGACAAGGGTTGTGTGTTTCTTCATACGCCTATCAGAAAGGATGGTGACTGGGTAATTAATGGTTACTGATTACGGCCTACGTACCTACAGGGGTGATATTACGGTTTGACATTCTGTCACCACAAATTTATATAGAATCAGGAACAGAAGATGATATGATCTGTGTTTGATTTGATACCTTGAAGGTACATTTATGGTACATAAAACAAAAGAGCCATCCCAAATCCATATGCGACTTTCTCCTTGGATGTATAATCAATTAGATGCTCTTTCAGAGAGACTCGGGATGACGATAAGTGATTGTATCCGGATTGCTGCCAATGATCTGATCAAAAAAGAATGCACTACAAACGAACGAAATGTTTCTTTTAATGAATCAAACATCAATAAGCCTTCAATGCATCAAAAGGCAGATATCGAGAAATGCATTAACGATATGTTAATTGAACAATACATCAATAACCAATTAGACGATTCACAAAAAATGATCGAAGAACAAATCAAAATACTTAATGAGAAAATGATTGATTTTAGGAAATCCGGGGATATACACAATGCACAAGAAATTGATAAAAAAATACAGAGACTACGAAAATTAGTTGAAGTATTGAAAACAACATCACCAGGAGAAAAATCAGAGCCTACCCGCGGGGTTTTGAAGATTGCGAACAATACTCTTTTGCAGTGATGCACATCACAAGATACCCTTTTTTGACTTGTTTCAGGGAAAAACATATTAAATATTATTCTCTTTATTATATTTGGATCAATGACAAAAAAGTATAAACTGATTGTACGAAAATCTGTTATTGCACCTGCAACAGTATTAGTTATTTGTTTTGTTTTACTTGCTCCAAATATCATTGCCGAACGCCTTCATCAGACAGATGCTCCAACAGATGTACCATCAATCCAAGGTGAAGATGATTGGTATTATCTTCCATCATACTCAAATTATGCTCCCGCAGGTATGCCTGATTTTGATCAAAAACAAGATACAAGTTGGCAGAGCCGCTGGGGGTGGTCTTTTTGTGCTCCTGTTGCACTTGCGGATGTGCTTTGGTGGTTTGACTCAAAACATTCAGATCCAAATGGTACACCTGGTGATGGCATCGATGAATATCCACTGGTTTCAAATTATAATGCACCCGGGTCACCAGAGCCTGGTCCTTCTGCTGATGACCATGCATTCAACAACGTCAACGACGATGAAACAACATGGGATGGCACAGCAGGAAGCGGAAAAGAATTCATCGAACGTCTCGCATGGTATACGAACACAAATTTCTGCAGAAGCCTTTTTTTCCCTGAAATCAGCGGGACAACCCTTTTCAATTTGAGACGAGGGACAACAATGTGGTTACGCGATGCAGGACTGCAGAATCAGTACAATATTGAAATTATCACAAAACCTAGTTTTTCCTTTATCAATGAACGCATGCGACAAAATCAAGGTGTACTGTTACGGTTGATTTTCTCCTTTCCATCAGATATGAATTTCATCCCTAAAATCGCGAAGCTTGCTTATCATTATGTTGCGGTTGCAGGAATAAGCTCCAATGGTTTTATTTCGGTCAGTGATCCTGAATGGGATGTCGCGAACCCCTGCAAAGACCCGATGTTACACAACAACGCAAGCATTGTTTCTCATGATATTTATCAGGTAAATTTTACGTCGCCGTATCCGCATCTTGGGTCATGGTGGATTCCTACGTATGCATCACATCGACGGGTAGTCATCACCCATGCCGTCATCATCTCAGAAAAAGAATGAATAAAGATACTTTACTAAGAGAATGTTTTTGTTATCTCTGTTTCACATATTTTATTTATATGACACATATAATATTTTTACAAAAGATTATTAAGGGAAGAGGTCTATTTAAGAAATAAACACGGGGAGTCCTTATGAAAAAACATATTGTTTCGTTTATTGCAACCCTTTTAGTGATATCGTTATGTACGACAACTATGCTGGTCATGCATGCAAAGGCAACAACCAATACTGCGGGAACTCTTAATGACACCGATATTGATCCTTTAGTGGATGTTTCTGTCACGGTCACCATAAAAGAAATCAGATCACTCGAAGCAAAACAAGATATACAGAAGTTACCAATTAGTAAAATTGATCGATTCAGCGACCCAGATTTCTACGTGAAAGTCATCATCAATGAAAACGAATCCACAAGCCCTATTTGGTATAATACAAAATATGTGTACAACCCAAATTGGTCAACAACATTCAATGTACCTGATGAGATAGAATTTGTAAATGTCACTATTCAACTCTGGGATCACAACCCACTTGGGTTCGATCGACTCTGCGACATCAGCGGCAACAGCGAGGAACGACCAAAAAGCTCCGATATCCAGCTTCAATATAGTATAAGGACTGGTCATTGGACTGGTGACGACTACGTTGGCGGCTCTTTTTTCGGTGGACCTGACCCAAGCGGATATGGACGAGCAAATGGCTGCGACGATAACAGTTACTATCAGAATGATCGGGATTGCGAGCTCTGGTTTGATATAAACCAAACCGATCCCGATGGCGATGGAATCCCCTACTGGACTGAAGTAAACATCTTTCATACAGATCCAACAATAAACAATGCAACTGATGATCCGAACAACGATGGAATACCGCTCTGGTGGGATTTCAAATGGGGCTTTACACAAAGTTTTCACCACGGGCCCGGTGGATATTTCTTTGGGTACAACTGGACGTATAACCCGTTTCTCTACACCAACTATTCTAATCTTGATCCTGATAACGACGGGCTTTCAAACCTTGAAGAATACCTCACATCGCAATGGGGCTCTGATCCCTTCTGCAAGGACCTCTTCATTGAAATGGATCAGATGATGGCAGGACCCAATGGAGAACCCGCAAGCATCTTCCCCAATGGTGCTAAGGAGCTTCTGCGGACCGCGTACGATAAACACAACATCGTGTATCATCTCGATGATGGAACATGGGCGGATACCGGCTCAGAGATGATCCCGTTTGATGATCTCACTGAGATGTCTTGGGGCGGCAGCAATACAACAAATGAACTTCAACAAATCTATAACGATTATTTCCTTCATGGGAATACGAGCAACTGGCGACGCGGCGTCTTTCATTACGGGCCTGTGATCTATCAATGTTCTGTTGCCAATGGAAACGCATTTGGTGGCGGCGCATTTCAGATTTCCTATTACGGACTGAACAATAAAACAAAGAGTTACCAAACCAATAAAAAAGATATCGTCTTTGCCAGTGCATACATGCATGAGACCGGACACGCCATCGCTATCGAAAACCCTGCGGTAGATAATTCGAACAATAAATTTATTTACCAACTAGGCTGGTGGCAATGGAGACATTACAAAAGCGTCATGAACTACGGCTACATGTTTACAATGGTGGATTACTCAGATGGATCACACGGTAAAAACGATTTCAACGACTGGATAACAATGGATCTTACAGCGTTTCAACAAGGATTTTTCTAAAAACGATCTAATCAGACTTTGAAACTGTTCATTTTCGGTGATCTTTTCTTACTGGTATGAAGGATGATTTCTCTGATTGAGCCAAACGCAATGCCATACCGTTTTAATTCTGTTTGAAAGAGTACCGCATCATCTGAGATATCAACGATTGTCCCATCAAGAATCTCACTTGTATCTTTCACGAGCTTCACATACTTATTTTTAAATGGTTCTATCGCATTTTTTTCCATACATACCCCTTCTGATACAATATGCTCGTATGTAACATCATGACTACCTCTTAAATATTTTTCTTAACAAAATAATAAACCTCAACAAATATCTATAAAAAATTTTTAGCTAGATAACACGGTTCATCTTTATGGATTAAAAACCCGATATATTTATAAGACATGGAACAGATACATTTAATGGTGGAAAAAAATGGAAATATCTCTGCAAACATCTTTACAAAATGGAAAAGCACACCCTAATATTAAAAAAGTCTGGATGCTGAAATGGTCGTTTTCTTTTGTGATGTTTTTTATATTTCTGATATTCATGTTAGCCCAAGTTTTATTTGACATTTTTAAAATAGATATTATTTTGATCCTATTAGTACTAATCGTGATCCCAATATTTTTAGGTTTAATAATTTCTTATGTATGGGCGCATTTTTATTGGATGAACTATCATTTTGAAGTAGGCTCAGAAAGAATAACAATTACCCGCGGCGTAATAGGAAAGAGAGTAGCAAATATACCATATGAACGAGTCCAGAACGTAAATATCTGGAGAGGAGTCCTTGATAGGATTTTTGGTTTATATTCAATTGAGATAGAAACTGCTGGGGCGTCCAATGTACGTGGATCTGGTGGTTACGGCACTCGAATGAATGCAGAAGGAACCATTCAAGGAGTAATCAACCCTCAACCAATTGTAGAGTACATCATTGCAAAATCAAAAGGCAGATCTGGTTTAGGGGATGCATTTGAAAACAAAAAAGAATTAGGAAACGATGAAAAAATGAGATTACTCGAAGAAAAACTGATAAAAGGAGAAATATCAGAAAAAACATACGAAGAACTAAAAAGAAAATACGGGACATCGTAACTTACCTCTATAGCAGCATCTGCAATTAAACCTAAAAAGTCGCCTTTTAAGTTTTTAAAATGCCATTCAAAAACCTTATATACTATTTAATATAATGTGTCCTATAAAAATATCTTGGGTGACAAACATTGAAGAAAATAATGATATCCCTTTTTATCATATTCGTTCTTCTTGGTCCAATTCCGTCTTTACAAGGGACTCAATATTCGGAAAAATTAGTAATAGCCAACAGCAATGGATCCTTTACAGATTCTTATGCATATTTTACCTATCAGAATATGACAGAGTATCTTCAGGGTTTACAAAAAAATTATTCTGATATTATTTCAGTATCTTCTCTTGGTAAAACATATCAGGGTAGAGATATTTGGATGGTAAAAATATCTGACAATGTTACACAAGAAGAAACAGAACCCGGGGTTTTACTGATGGGCGCCCATCATGGATGCGAACAACTATCTTATGAAGTCTTACTTTATTTCATCACATACCTTATTAAAACCTATACAAACACAACTACCAATAACAATGAAACTGAAGACCAACCATCCTTGGAGAAAGTCAAAGAGATTGTCAATACAACGCAAATCTACATTATCCCAATGGTAAATCCTGATGGTGTAGAAGCAATTACTCGGAAGAACTGCGACCCAAACTATGGACCATTTGGTTTAAGAAATCAAATAACTTCGTACGGAGTAGATCTCAATAGAAACTACGGATACAAATGGTTTTCATGGTTTGTCCGCCCATGGTCTTATCCTATGATGAGTCAGTTACGAGACTCCTCTGACATGTACCGTGGAAATCAACCCTTCAGTGAAAATGAGACCAAGGCAATAAAGAATTTTGTGGAATCAAATAACATTAGTATTTCTGTATCATACCACAACTCCCAACAATGTATTTTGTATCCTTGGTGGTATAATATGATCTCAACACGAGATACCCAATTATTTCGATCAGTGGGAACAAATATCTCACATTTAGATGGATATACTCTTTATGGGCGGAATTTACTCCTAGGCTATAGGGGAAGCCCAGGGACTTCAGAAGATTGGCTCTACGGCGCACATGGTATTCTTGCATTCTGTATAGAACTCGGTTACTCAGCCCAGCCTGATCTGATTCTTAATATGTGTAAAAAAGAAGTAAATGTAGGACTATATATTTGTGATATTGCCGGGTCCATTCATACAAAACAAAAAGACTGGGTAGAAACTCACCAAAGAGCTCAATAAAAAAAGGGGCAACAAATGAAAATAAAAAAAGGAGTATTAACCCTCATATGCTTTTCATTACTAGTTATCAACGTACCGTTAACAACATCTGATGTAACTGGAAATATTAGTGAGAAAAAATGGACGGTAATGTATTATTTCGGCGGCGATCAAGAGTGGGATTGGCAATCGGTAAACCAATTGATAGATATTTTCTTGAATGCAACAATTACACTCAGCCCACACATAAATCTCGTTATATTAGGTGACTGGACAAGAAATTTTTATGCATATGCACAAATAACTAAACTCCGTAGGGCTAAATTTGTCGTAGAAGATATAGCAGAGATTAACACAGGCAACTATACGACACTGAGGGATTATGTGTTGCGATGTAAAACAGAGTATCCCGCGGAACGATATTATTTACATATCCATGGTCACGGGCATGCATGGTACGGAGCATGCCCAGATTGTAAAACAAATGATACAGAAAATCCAAATGATATGTTAACCATGAATGAAATTCATAAAGCACTCGATGAAAGCGGCGGCGTTGATATCTTAGAATTTACAAATTGCAGAATGGGAAATTTAGAGGCCGCATACGAACTTCGTAATTGCACCAAGGTATATATCGGAAGTGAAGATGAAGTTACTACTGCAGCCCCGTTTTCACTTATGTTAGGCGAGCTGAGAGTCTTACGAGATAATTACTATAAATCAAACATCAAAATCGCTGAAATATTTATAAAAAAATTAAGAGTACCATACACCTATACATTCACACCATCCTATCTAATAATGGGATTAATTTATGCATTGAAATATCATTATTTCACATCCATATCTGGTTTAATCTACAATAAATTTACGATGTCAGCAATACGAACCGATGCGCTGGATGATGTATCCACTGCGATAGACGATCTTGCCCATCTCTTAGTTGCTAATAGAGAAGATTATCAAATACTCGTAACCAATGTGCGTTCTCAAGCAGATGATTTCCCACCGGTATACAATCCTGATAACTACAAAGGTGCTTTTGTTGATGTCTACAATTTTGCGGATGTGTTAAATACACTTGCATTCAAAGCATCAAAACAAGAATTATATAGAACAACTAGAAATATCAAACGATCCATGGAAAAAGCTGTTATTGCTGAATGGCATCAAGTAGGTCATAAACAAGCACAAGGATTAACACTTTATTTCCCTTTCAATAACTCTGATATTTATCCTTGGAGTGGTTCATGGAATCTTCACAATTATACGACGTTTAACTTGGAATTTACCGCTAATACATATTGGGATGAATTTTTAACAGCATATCTAACCTGATGTAATAGATTTTTATTACATCTTACAAAACATTTCTCCATGATGACTTTTCAGGAGTTAATTAGGACCTGATGGCCAAGTAATTTTTTGACCTGTTAGCTTGGCAAAAAATAAAGCAAAAATAAAATATAAATATAATCCTACACCAGCAGCAAATGCAGATACTATTATTATGAATGTAAGAGAAAACACAATAGAATATAAAATAAAACTATAAATAAAATAAAGAGTAATAAATATTAACCCTGCCGTGCTACTAATTAATCTTTGAAAATCTCCGATAGAAAATCCTGATTCATATAATAAAAAGAGGATTAACAAGAGAAAAAGCGATCTAAAATTGTTTTTTTCGGTACCTATTGTTTTTAATTGTGATGTTAGTGTTGTTCGAGTTGCTTGAACAGTGATGACCGAATTAAACGAGATTAGGACAAGAAGAATCACGACTACGATACTACCTAGCATTAGTATCTTTTTCATGATATCTCGATATTATCAATATCGGTCCTCTTATTTAAAAGTTTGTTCTATGAGATATTCCTCGGAATGTGTAACATCTCCTGATTTTCTCACTTATCAATATCGAATTTCTGCCTTGTGCATATAGCAGTTGACTATCGTTAGCGCTGTTTTGGTAAAAAAGATGGGGGAAAAGACCGGATAAAAAAATTTTATGAGTGTCAACAGTCTGTTTCTCCCTAGTGGAAGAATAATGTCAGCTTCTTCAACTGGTGTTTTTCCCAGGCCTTGATGTGTTCTGACAAAATCATAGATGATCCGTCGGAGCTCACTGAATGCTTCTCCACTTTCCGGGTTTTTGAATCCTCGTGTTATTTTGTACCGTTGTTTGAAGTCCTCATTATGACGTTCAATCGCGTTATTGTTATGCTCCAACCCGTATTTCTTACAAGCGATGGGGACGCCGTGAGTCAAGGTTGCCCATCGATAAAAACAAAAGATAAAACCGATTTTATACCCTGCGAATTTATCAGAAACGAAGGTGATAAGTTTTCTTTTTCCAGGAGGTTTTCTCATCTCCTGTTCCCAGGTGGTTTTCACTTGTTCACCGATCTTCCCGTACAACTTTTTGAAATGCTCTTTACATTTCTGTTTCGTTCGATGCTTGGTAAACGTGAGTGCAAGATCGTATTTGGTCTTACTGTCTATGGAGGTAATCGGACGGTATGATTCCCCTTTCACCTTGATATGCACCTCATCAGTATGGATTCTTCCCTTCACTTTCGGTTTCAACGTTTTTTCAAATGTTGAAAGCATCCGTGCATATTTTTTCACCCAGTACAAGATGGTGCTATCATAGATGTAGTACCCTTCATGTTGCCACATATAATCCCGTATTTTACTAAGAGAGAGACCCTCTATATACAGATGAAGGACTTTCACGATGATCTCCTTCGGATAGGTCATCCCTTGGAAACCATCATGTTCAACAAAGTACGTCTCACATCTATTACACCAGTATTGTTGTTTTGTCACATATTTGTTCCTTCGTTTTCCTCGCTTTACAACCCGATCATCCTTTTTACAATATGGACAATGCATCTACCATCCCAAAGGAGGATATCGTTTAGATACATTTATACGTTACGAATTAGGAGGAATATCGTTCTATGATAACATCACCCATAGTACCTAAATTTCTAAATAGAGGTTACTTTATATATTCTAAAAATGTTAATTATTGACATGGGAGTCACAAAATGAACACTAAAATTGTTATCTCCTACATCATTATTACATTCCTTTTTTTAATTCCATCTGTATCTGCGGTTCAATACCATACAATGAAGAAGACAACAGAATCAGTAATTTCCTCTTTAAAACAAAATATCAAAACAAATCAAAAAGAAGTTGTTAATACCTTGTTAGAAGAAATCTTAGCGTTATTGCTCTTCTTCCCATATTTAGCTATGGCTTTTTCGTTGAATACTGAATTCAAAGGTCATAATGTACTTGCTGTATTTTTTTTCCTAATTGCGTTTCCAATATATTTGATTGGACTTCTCCTATATAATTGGGATAATCCCTTCCTAATTCTTCAGAACATATATGTTTCATAAATTAATTTTATATGTATTTACAGGAAGATACACCACCAAAAGAATTAAAACAGGGCACTAAATATTCGGGATACCACCTTGGACGGATAATAATATCCATGGGCCATATCACATGTTTGGCTGCAACTGGAAGCTGGGCGGGTAACAAAGCGGATACAGGTTTTTCTCCTGTTGAGAGCCTGAATTCCGCAGGTGATCGTTCTTTTCTTGATTAGAACACATTTCGCACTTCACATTTTTTTTGGTTTTCAGCCAGTAAAAAAGGCTGAAAAACTATGATCCTGGTGTTTTTCCACAGAAAATCAGAGTATTGATCCAATCGAAATTGGAATAAACACGGTTTTTCATCCCATTTTTTCCCAAAATGATGGTAAGTGCGAAATTGCTCAGACTTTGCATGATGAATTTTGTAGAAACATGACGCAACGATGCATGTTTGTATCGGAGCATGCTTATGACAAGCTGAGCAAGGAACACGATGAGGATGGATCCATAGATCGCCTCCTGGGTCCAGCAGCGTGTCGGGCGTATGTGGATCTCGTTTTTTATGCTGTTGAACAATTTCTCTATGCTGTCTTTTTCACGGTAAAATTGTAGTGCTTCGTGAAGTGAGAAATCTTTGTTTGAGATCAGTGCAAAAAATCCTTCTTTTCCAGTTATTGAAAACTGTAATGCTTGTTCTATGGCTTCCTCACGGGATAAACCTGTGAGAGGGAAGGTGTAGGAGAGGTGTGTTTGTAGGAAATGATTGCTGTTCCGGTATTTCTGACGCGGTTGTTTTTTCGCCTGTATGGTTTTCCACAGGTCCAGTGCCTCATCATATTCCTGTTCCAGGTGCTTTCGTCTGTTCAACAAAGTATCATCGCAGAGGTTCTTGGAGAAGTACAAGTATTTGGTTCGACTGGGAAACAATAGTTTCTTCCCATACACCTGTTCATCTTGGTTACCGGTAACAACAGGTGTCCATTCATCCTTGTGAAACGTGTCCAGGTGTTGTTTGATATCGCTCGTATTGAGTTTCATACGGGAGAGATACTTCATCTTATCTGATACAAGAAGATCGAGATTTGGGATGCCGGTGGCACCAGCATCAAAAATTAGAACGCTCCCTTTTCTGAGTCCTGGTTTGATCTGGTTGTACGTAATTTTGAAATGGGTTTGATCGTTGATGTTCCCAGGTTGTATGCTGAGTCCAACAGGGAGTTGTGATCGTTGATCCTGTGCCAGGCCTATGGTGATCTGCGGCCTGTCTGGCCGATGATCCCGGCTATAACCATATTTGATTATATCTGTTGGTTTTGCCTCAAAGTAAACGCTGGTCCAGTCCATGAATACCATATCTAATCCTACTCCATGTTCATTTTTGAGGACATGCAGGAGATGACGGAGAATCAGATGTCGATTCTCTCCAATTATTCCAAGGCCTCTGTACAGTGTATCATCTTCAAAAAAGGAGAGTTGAAGGTATTCCAGAAAAAGAGGATTAGATGTCATCCATTGATGACATCTGCTTACTGACAGGTCTTCTGTCAGTTTGTAGGAGACAAGTCCGGTGACCAGTCCGCTGAGTTGATGGCCGCAGTGTTTGAGGTCGTTAAGGAGTGGTGAGAGATGAAGCTCTTCAAAAAGGTGTTTGACGGTTTGGATGGATCCAATCGGAAAGGTCTTATTCTTGTTTTGTTTTATGTTGTTTGGTGTCTTCAGTATGCTTTGAATTTTATCACCAATAAAAGACAAACTGCTGAAGACACTTAATATTTATTCAAGTGCGAAACTCAGG
>JAPKYE010000094.1 GCA_026394495.1 Methanobacteriota archaeon
ACTACTGTTGTAGTGCCTCAGATAAAACCAGTTAAGGCAGCATGGTATCCAGGAAAAATCATAACAAAATACATAGAATACAAAAACGAACTGAAAAATCTCACGCCATTTCCGCGAATAATGTATTGGGGCGGAAAAATAATACGTATGTTTAATCCTACAATTTCCTTTGCCGAAGGATTCAAAGCAATTCCCACAAATATCTCTATTGGAGTAAACGAAAAAGTAACTATACGAGTCGGAAATGTTAATATAACAACAGGGAATTTTGAACCAGCAGAAGATCGTTTCTTTTTAGCAGATCGTTTTTTAACCTTTTCCGCTAAAGTAGAAGGTGGAAATCCCAGTGGTTTCTGGTTTGTCAATTTCAACCCACCAACAGTATCGCAAAACTCAGCAAGATTCTTAATCACCAATGCAACAATCCAGCTAACTTCCCCACCCATGGCTAATGAACCAATTCAAGACACCATCATAAATATAACAATCGCTGATACATGGGTTGTGAAAAACCTCTGGTGGCCAGAACGTGGTTCAAATACGAGCATATCTCCATTATTTTGGTTCGTTGGGGCATTTATTGCAGGTTATGGAAAATTAAGTGGGACAATAATCACAGAGTATTACTATGTTGACATCCTCGTCAAAGTGAAACAGGATATCCACTCACATTAACAAATAACGGAACGATTACACTAGGGCCAGGAGAACAAGGACAAGCATTAATCGGAGTTGCTGCCCCAGCTACTATTCTTGATGCAGGAACCCTCCATTCAATCATAATTGAAGCCTACTCCGCCGAACAACCAAACACCAGTATCGTAACTCAACGAATCTTCCTTGAGACACAAGGATTCTATTTCTCTGAACAAAACAGTGTCTATTCTATAGGATCTGGTTTCTTTATTTTATTTGTTTTATTCCTCCTCATGTATTGGGGACGTAAAGTATCTGGAAAAAACAGTAAAAAACCAGAAAAACCATGGAAAATCCCTGAAGAACAACAACACCTTCAAGAACTCAAACGAACCGATAAAAAAGCATACGAACAAGAACGCATCATGATGGAAGATGATTACAAATCCGCATTACTATGGTATGAGGGATACAGAAAGTCATTACGAAAAAAACCAAAAGAAAAAAAACCGAAAAAGAAACAAAAAGAAAAACCAAAAACACTTATCTCAACTTTTTTTAAGAAACTGGAAAAACCACCAAAAATAGAACAAAAAAAGGTCCAATCAAGCAATCCTACTGAGGATAAAGCCAAAGAAAAAGCTCTTGCCAAGATAAAAAGAGAACAAGACAAACAACTCAAGAAACTAAAAGAAAAATAATCATCTCTTTTTTTATTATCAAAATCCTCCTCTATCTCTCTGTCTTTTATGATATTTTTCTTCTAAATCTAATCTTAATTCTTGATAGGTTTGTACTGAAATCTTGCCTGTTTGCAATTGCTTATATAACTGGTTTCCTTTGTCCTCCCCAACCTATGGCAACACCAAAGAACACAATA
>JAPKYE010000089.1 GCA_026394495.1 Methanobacteriota archaeon
AAAACTAACCACTTTTGAAATCAATGATAAAATGTGGGCAGGATTAAAAGAAACATTAGACGAAATAAAGAAATCAGAACTAAAAACAGACAGCAGAATACCAGCAAGCGCCATAATATACTATAAAAAAAGAGATGAAATAGTATTCTCAAGCAAAGAAGAACTTGACGCTGTAAAGACAGCCTTCTCTGCTTATCAAGACTACGGAATAGGTCTCCTTACCATAACCCACTTTTATTATCTGCCTAAAAAAACGCTCACTAAAGAAGACATCTTAAAACATTCACTTTACATCATAGAAAAAGACATGGACACAAGATACCTCATATTCATCGCACTATTTTATGTCAAATATAAAAAAGAATTCAGAATAAAACACCAAATACTCATAAACATCAGCGCAGTACTTGCAGGCGGAGAAGTCAAAGGATATCCAAAATACCAAGAGATAAAAGACAGAGCCGAAGTCTACAAAATAGTGGTGTAAAAAGATGATAACCAATTTCAAACAAATAGAAGTACTCTTTAAAGAAATTGACAAAGTAATGCTCAACAAAATCAAAGTCTACACAATAGGTGGAGCAGTCCTTCTTGAGCAAGGCTTAAAAGTAGCAACCAAAGATATCGACGTTGTTGTAGAAACAAAAAAAGAATTCATCGAACTACAGCATTCACTGCAAAAAACTGGATTCAAACCACAAATACCTGGAAAAGAATATTCACGAATGAACCTTATCCAACTATTCCAAAAAGAAGACTTCAGAATAGACCTATTTGAAAAAAAAATCTGCGGAAGATTCTGCTTGTCAAAAGGAATGATGGAACGGGCAAGAAAAGTCATTAACTTAGATCATATTGAAATATATCTATGTTCAAACGAAGATGTTTTCTTATTCAAAACCATGACCGACAGAGAAGGGGATTTAACAGACTGCGAAAGCATAGTTCGTACTGCAGTCGACTGGGACATAATAATTAATGAACTCAAAAGCCAAATCAACAAGAGTAAACAAGACGTATGGATAACCTGGGTAGGAGAAAGACTTGATATCCTGGAAGACAGAGGGATGATCATCCCAATAATGGATGAACTTAACACATTGAGAAACAAATTCTTTGATGACTTTGAAAAAAGACATCTAAGCAGTTAATGCATCTGTTCGTCTATTTTTATTTTATTATTTTGATGAGTAAAAGAAGGGGCTCCGCCCCGATCTTTCATTCATTTTTTTTCTTACCATCAAGAACGATTTATTTGATAGGATATCTCATAAAAGAAGAGCTTTTATGCGAGTACTCCGGGTTTCTTTTATGGCCTACACCCAGCACCTAAATAATTATCATTTTTTGTAGACATTTTTTCGATGATCTGTGAATAGTATCGAAATTCTTTTTGTCTTTTCATCGATTTCAGCAATAACTCGATAATCTCCGATTCTCAGTTTGTATTCATCTCTAGCAGTTAATCGCTCAAAGTAATGAAATGGTTTTTCTTTTGTTGAATGAATTTTTTCGAAAATTCTTTTTCTGGTTTTCTTCTCTAATTTTTCCAGATTTTGTAAAGCTTCATCGTCATAAATAATAGTGTACATCCATTAAAGCCCCAAACGTTGTTTTGCCACTTCTTCACTAACGAAATGTCCTTTTTTAATGCGTTCTCTTGCTGCTTCTATTGCTTTGATGGTTTCTTTACTTATTTCCGGTTCTTTTTTCAAATTTTTTACGATATAAATTAATTTTTTAATAACCTCATCATAGCTTTCGTTTTTGTATATAAAAATTTGTGTTTTTCTCCATGTTGCAAAGAGGCTTACGGCCTACACCCAGCACATTATAATTCAACCGAAAATCAAGAAGAAAGATTAAATAACATTAAACCTATAGTATTATTATGAATAATATCTTTAGTGTGGTAGTACATAAAGAAAAAAAGTACTATGTCGCTGAATGTCCTGAAGTTGGCACGGTATCTCAAGGAAAAACTATCGAGGAAGCTATTGAAAATCTAAAGGAAGCAACAGAACTTTATTTAGAAGAATTTCCTCTGAAAAAAACATCGAAACCGTTTGTCTCATTTTTTGAGGTCACCTCACATGGCAAAGCTTCCAAGGCTATCCGGGCATGAACTTATCAAAATTCTTGCTTAGTTTGGTTTCAAGAAAATCAGACAAAAAGGTAGCCATGTGATATTAATTAAAGATACGAGACAAGGCAGGATCGGTTGTGTTATACCATTGCATGATGAATTAGAAACGGGAACATTATTGGCGATATTACGACAAGCAAAAATCAGTAGGGATGAGTTTCTAGATATATTGAACAAATAAGGCATTATTATATCAACTTACGTCTTTAAAAATATCTAAATTTTTCTGTTTTTCAGGGGTGATAAAGAGGCTTACGGCCTACACCCAGCACCTTCTGATTTCAAGATACTAAATTTTGCGTCTTCTATCTTCAAAAATACTGCTTCTGGTGAATCAAATTTTATCATCTTTCTATTGAGCATTAATACATATTATTGCTTATTGTAATGAGCAATATTTAGAGATGTGCTGTCTCCATCAAGTGCATCTGCAGATCAAATTCTATTACTTTAATATTCTACTGAAGTAGAAAAGAAACTTACGGCCTACTCACAATATAATCAAAGCGATGATGCATGTGAGATAATGGACTGAAAAAAAGCCCCGAATTCTGAATAATAAACCCGAAGAATACTCTGACGATTTTTTTATTGGAATGAAGTTAGGGCTGGGTAGTGAATGGAGCTGAAGGGTGGTGAGAATGGGTGCAAGCATTAGATTTTGGATGGCGTTGTGGAATGTTTCAAGTTTGATTCAAATGTTATGTTGGTTGATGGTTGTTTTATTGAAGAACAGTATTACCATTAATAAAATAAGGGTCGAATATGTTTCATTGAGCAATTATTTTATCGTCAACTACAATCGACATTAATATATTATTATTGTCTATAACAGTCGACACATTTATAAATAAACGATGCATTCTTATTGTATGCTTGAAGATTCTCTTCGAAAATGGAACCCTTGGTGGGCAGATGTTACCCTCCTTACAGACCTTATAGGAATACAACGTACGGTGATTCCGACAATAACCGAAACGATGACACTTCCTCATATTAAAGATATCATTGGTGTGAGACGATCCGGAAAATCAACGATACTCTATCAGATAATCGATCTGCTTATTAACAAAAAAATTGATCCAAAAAACATTGTTTTCCTCAACTTCGATGATCCAGATATCTCTATGGTTTCATATGATGATCTCATGAAAACCTTAGAAACCATAAATCCTCAAATTTCCCATGTATTTCTTGATGAAATTCAACAGAAAAAAGATTGGGAACGATGGCTCAGAATGTTATATGATACAAAAAAGTATAATCAAATGTTTATCTCAGGTTCATCAGCAGCATTACTCAACCAAGATATTGGACGGGTTCTTTCAGGACGACACCTTACATTTATTGTGTTTCCCTTTTCATTCAAAGAATATTTAACCTTTATTGGTTGGAAATCGTTTACCTCAGATTACCTTAAACATCAGCAGAATACACTCATTCACCATCTTAATGCATATATCGAAGGGGGCGGCTTTCCTGAGGTGATCGGAAAAAATGAGTTCCAACGGAAAATCATCCTCACCAATATTTACAACGATGTGTTATCTCGAGATATCACAGCCCGACACAACACAACTTATTCTATTGCACAGAAGATAAGTTATCATGTGTTAACGAATAATGCACGAGAATTTTCCTTTCGAAGTGTTGCACGTGCTACTCAGCTCAGTATAGAAACCGTTGAAAAATATCTCGAATATCTGAAAGAATCTTACCTTATTCTTACGTTAGATGTATTTTCCTATAAGACCAAAATACAATTTAAACAAAACAAAAAAGTTTACTGTATTGATACCGGGCTTCGAAATGCGGTTTCATTTAAGATATCGGAAGATCGAGGGAGACTTGCTGAGAATCTGGTATGTGTTGAGTTGAAACGACGTAGCAAAGAGATTTATTATTGGAAAAATAGTAAACATGAGGTTGATTTTGTGGTAAAAGAAGGGCTCAAACCAACAGAGCTTATCCAAGTATGTTGGGATATCAGTGATGAGAAAACAAAAAAACGTGAGGTAGATGCACTTATCGCAGCTATGAATACGCTGAATATGAGCAACGGTATCGTCCTCACTAAGGATTTATTAGCGGAAGAAACCATCGATAACAAGATCATACGATATATTCCGTTGTGGAGATGGCTTCTTGAAACATAAAAAAAAGATCGATAGCGGACAGAGAATACGATATCCTATATCGTTGAAGAAAAAGCCGCAGGCTTTGAACATGGTTTCACGCCCCGAGTTTTAAACGACGATGAATGATATTCAAGTTTTTGGTTTGGGTTGGAGATGCTGAAAAAACGTACAATTGATTGTTGATGAATTCATATTCTTGCTCTCTCCCTGTTTTATATCACATATGGTATGAAATTATTCTTGTTTCATTATCATATGATATAATCAACCCCTTATCAATATAATTTCCCCTACAAAGAAATTGATAGATATGGGGGAAGGTACGATGTGTCTTCTTTATTTAGAGATGTGTTTTTCACTTGTTGCAAAGAGGCGTATGGCCTACATCCAGTACTTTGTTTATGCCTATTAATTAAAACGAGGGGAAAAAATTTATGTTGGTACTACTCTTACTTTAGAACTTGTTAAAACAGGTTTGTATTTCTTTACTGTATCTTCTGCTTCGATTTCTGCCACTTTTGAAGCCATTTCATAGTCGAATTTGAGAATCATCCGAACTAATTTATTTTCTAAGTTTAATTTGTAGAGCGATGATTGTCCAGATTCCCGAGTTTTTTTAATGAGTTTTTTCTCCAATAATATGTCAACAACTTTATACGTGGTGGGTCTGCTTACCTTAGAGTTCTTGGCTATATCTGATATGTTATAATCGTAATCTGGATGGTCTAACAAGAAGTCTAATATCTTTGTTTGGGGATTGTTTCCAAAAATATCTTTAAACATATTTTACACTACACCTTCTAATATGTATCTATATACATATCAAATATTTAAATGTTTTACAAAAGTGTTAAATTGTTTTACGCTAATATCGTCGTTGAGGGCGTAATATAGTATGACCAATTTTACATGTGAAGAGATCAATTTAATCCATAAACTGTGGATCCACACATGTTTTGGTAAAGGACACATGCTTATAGATAATCTTGTTAAAGGTTATCCTTCTCATTTGAAATGACAAATGAAAGAAGATGTTGATAATTTATTACGAAAAAACATTCTCATAAAGAAACCGACAAGACATGGATATGCTGTGTACATTAATGTCGAACATAGAGTAATGATAGAACGAGAGCTTCGGAAACACTTTAATCTTTTATAAAATCTGATACCCGTCTCATCCAGATATGCAGATTTTTAATAAAAATTACGTCTTCAAAAATCCTAGATTTTTTTATGTTTTTAAGATTGATAAAGAGGTTTACGGCCTACACCCCGCCCCTAAAAACAGAAATTTTATACGGTCATTTCTCCATTTTTTAACTTGTTAAAAATTGATTTATTTTGAACTCGATTTTTTTATGAGATCTTGATCTATAACCTGTCTTTCGTCACAAGCCAATAAAAGATTTGTATGAACGTAAGCATGCGGTGGGTTTGCATATACGAGTTTTATGATAACTCCTGCATCTTTCGCTGCATTAACTGCAGGGATAAAATCTCTGTCTCCCGACACAAGAACGATTTTATCAATGAAACTACCCCATGCCAATCGAACAACATCTACCGACAATAAAACATCGACTAATTTCTGGATAAAGTTTATATGATTTTGTCCTTTTGTGCATTTGACTTCTATTCGTTGTACTTCTCCGAGTCGCACTTCAATTCGATGCAACATCCTTAAACTATCGAGATAGTGCTGCTTTGACTGTCTCCTCTGTAAATCTTGTGGGTTTGGAATCTCACTAACCCATGGCAACGCATCGTAATAATAGGTTCGAAATCGTTCGCAATTATCACCGCAAATGATATCGGAAAATTTAACAATGTCTAGTATCGGTTTGTTAAAAGATAACCGAACTTTATCTAAATAGCCCCCATCAATCAGAACTGCAACTCTTTCCATAAAAATCACTGTTTGACTATAAATGACCTGGACGATTTCCCGAGAGAAATCGCCAGGGCTTATAATGATATATATGTTTTAACTTATTAATAAGACTTTTGACTGTATTTCTCCAGATAATTACGTCTTCAAAAATCACAACTTTTCTTGTTCAACAGGAGTAATAAAGAGGCTTACCGCTTACATCCAACACCTTCATTCGTCCTTGTCATCGTGAATTGTTGCGGTATCCCTGATAAAAAACGATATACCTCAAAGTACACAGACCGCATTTGAGATGCCTCTGTAGTACATTATACTTACGATAAAGATCTATTGGTTTTGCTATGAAGGACATTTCTTTTTTTACCTTATTTTATTATAACCTTACAAATTTTTAAGGTTACCGCTGATTTTTTTGTACGAAGAATGAAAAAAGAGGGAAGCGACTTGTATAGGTTTATGATTTGATGGTCATATCCTCCTCGGTTTTATAACAAATATGATATCCGAAGAGGGTTTTCGAAAAGCAACCTTGAATATATGAGACGGTTTTTTCTTGAATATAAAGAACGTAGTTCCAAGGATTACCCAGACGCTGTCTGGGCAATTACCTGAACGGGTATAAAAATCAGACGTTGTCAAAGAAATTGTCATCCTGGACAATGGTATCCTCTGATTCGAAAACGCCTTTTGGTTTAAGTTGGTCGCAGTATGTTTTTTTTACTAGGGATTGTTGGAAGAATATACGAATTTATACTCCATCCCTTAACCTTTCGTGAATTCCTCGGTATATGAACATTCATACTCCCAACAAAACAAACAACATACACCTATGAAGAACTACAGAACAACTACAACCAACGTCTCCCGTACAAAGACGACATAGAAACCCATCTCAACGAATACATGCTCAAAGGCGGTTTCCCAGAAATTATCGAAGAAAAATCTCTAGACAAAATACAAAAATACCTGAGGACAAACATTGATAAAATCATTTTCCAAGACATCCCAAAAGTGTTTGACATAAAAGAACCAGCGCTTCTCATAGAAATACTCAAAATCACCGCAGCACAAAGTGGAACGATACTTGAATATGAATGTATCGGAAAATCACTGAAAACCACAAGACAATCAATATCAAATTACATGCTCTATCTTCAAGAATCATTTCTGATTAGAAAAATGATGAACTACACCCAAAGTACACTTTTTAGTGCACGAAAAGCAAAAAAATTCACCATACAAGATCACGGTATCACCAACATGCTGCTTGAAAAGCATGAAGAAGCATTCTTTGAACAAGAAAGCGGTAAAATCATGGAAAATATTATTGTCAACATGCTTCAACCAACATATTTCTGGCACCAGAACTACGCAGTCGATATCGTCCTAAAAACAGACAACATAACACCCATCGAAATAAAATATAGAACAGATCCAACAGATATAAAAGGACTGCGGAAATTCATGGAACTATATGGAATAAAAAAAGGTATCGTGATATCAAAAACACTACTGAAACAAACAACATCAGAACACGGATAAATACTCTTTATACCCGCATGGCTGTTTCTTACAGCATATTAACAACACATGAATGTAAAAGATGTCTATATCAAATATGTTATAATTCCCCCTTAAATCACTGAATAACTAAAAAAGTAGTAAGAAAATAAAAATAGGAAAAAGATGAAGATTTTTTAGTCTTTATCTTCTTCATCCCAAACGTAGGGTTTATCTCGGTAGATATCAGAGA
>JAPKYE010000010.1 GCA_026394495.1 Methanobacteriota archaeon
CATGGTTGAGACTACTTCGGCGTCTTCTTCAAGAATATCGATAATTAAATTTCTGAATTTCATGATTATTTTCATCATGTTTTCTCCTTGTTTCTTTGTATTGAAAATCATTTTTTTTCCTTTTGGTGTGATTTCAAATATGTTTTTTGAACGTTTTTCTTTGGTTTTTATTTTGATAAGTCCTCTTTTTTGTAACTGTTTTAAAAGAGGATAGATGGTTCCTTTGCTTGGGATCCAGGCTCCCTCTGTTTTTTCTTTGATTTCTGAGAGGAGTTCATAGCCTGATTTTGGTTTCCTTTTTAAGGAAAAGAGTAGATAGATTGTCAGTATCCCTTTTTGTTGTCCATTTGTCGTTTCAAATTTCATGATACCGGGCATGAGGTCGGGTTATATGAGATCGATTTATTAATATTTCGGTATAGAACGGTTCGGTATCGATATGTCATAAATTTATGGGGAAAATCAACTTTTCGTGTAATGGTCAAGATCAACCTGCATGCCATCTCTTGCGGCAACAACCGATACCCCTGTTTTTTCTGAAAGATGTGTTGCGATCTCCCAAGGTTTGTTTTTAATGATGGTTGTCCCAAAATGTGTCAAGATACACACCGCGGGTTTGCAGATTTGAATAATTTTTTCAACATCTGCGATACAGAGATGTTCTACTCCTTGTTTTTCCTCATATCGAACAACGTTGATAATGAGGATATCACCGGTATAATGTGGGGCAAGTTCGTTGAAATACCGTGTATCGGTAATAAGTGAAACCGAAATTTGTTTTCCCTGAATGTTTAATCCGTAGGTTTCAACTCCGTGAAAATGTTTTACCGGTGTTGAAAACGAGATATTTTTAAGAGTATAGGTTCCTTTTTCTTTGAGAATTTCAATGCGTTCTACGTATCCACGTAGATATCGAAGAATTACGGGGTCGTCAGAGAGTGCATCCTGTGGTGCAAAGACAACGCCACGTCGATCATATCCTCCGTTTGTCATCGCCTCGATCATCACGTTGACATCGTTGGAATGATCCAAATGTCGATGGGTGAGAATAATGCCATCGAGTTTCTGTGGTTGGAGTTTTGGTTTACTGGAAAGACATCGAACAAGAGAACCAGGGCCTGGGTCAATCAGAATGTTTGTATCATCAAGAGTAAGCCATAGTCCTCCGGATGCTCGTAATTGTTTCATGACAACAAACCGTGCTCCAGCGGTTCCCAGAAATTTTATTGAGTTCATCAACATCCTCGTCTATATAGTAGATAATATAATAGATATTATTATTTTCTTTGGAAAAGAAAAGTATTTTACATGAATAGCTTTTTGTGGTGTATGAATCTTTTCTCGTATACCTATGATATTGTTCGGCAAATTCCCGATGGTAAGGTTTCGACCTATGGTGCGGTAGCAAAAGCTCTTGGTGATATTCGTGCATCACGAGCGGTTGGGTGGATGATGAACCAGAACCCTGATGCGGATAGTATGCCTTGTTTCAAGATTGTTCATTCAGATGGGCGACTCGGTGGGTTTGGACTGGGTATCGATGAAAAGATCCGTCGACTCGACGCAGATAACATTTTGGTAAAAGATGGAAAACTTGTTGATTTTGATTCATTGTTTTTCGATGAGTTCACTACGAAGTATCCTCTCAAACAATTGCATAAAGAACAAGAAATGTTGAGTGCAAAGATAAAAACAGATGACTGTTTTTCTAAGATTGAAACCGTTGCAGGAGTCGATGTTGCATATCCAAGCAATGCATTTGATTCTGCTTGTGGTGCTTGTGTTATAATCGATTATCAAACAAAAGAAATACTCGAAGAAAAAACAATTTTTGCAAAGACAATGTTTCCATATATTCCAACGTATTTGTTTTATCGCCAATTTCCAATTGTTGAAAAGCTCATGAAAAAAATTACAAAAAAACCATCGGTAATTTTGTTTGATGGCAATGGTATTCTGCATCCAAAGCAACTTGGACTTGCGTCTCATGCTGGTGTTTGTTTGAATGTTCCTTCCATTGGTGTTACAAAACGACTTTTGTACGGCAGCGTCAATAAGGATAACATTACGTTCCAAGGTAAGGTACGCGGATATGCGTTTCAGGTAAAAAAGAATATTTTACCCGTGTTTGTCTCATCGGGTCATAACGTTTCTTTGAAAACCAGTGTTGAAATCGTCAAGAATCTTTGTGTCTATAAAAATCCGGAGCCGCTTCGCCGTGCTCATCTTCTCGCAAAACAAACATTACTTGAGAGCAGACAACGCAGTGCTTGAAATCACGGCTATATCTTCAGCTTCAAACCATTTTGTAAATTGAGTGACTTGTGATTTCTTCAATGATTTTTTATGAAGATACACGTATTGAACATGTGGTGTGGCCTTAAGTGTTTTTTTGCACATTTCTTGATCGATGTTTCCTGCGTCGATGTGATACGAGGGAATCATATGGCCAAACGCAGCATTTTTTTCAGATATAATGTCGGTGAATCGTGGAGCGTAATGACCACCGCCGACGCCAACAAGAACTGGTGTGTCGTTTGGTAATTCTTTTTCGTTATTTGTTGTTGTTAGAAGTTCGATAACAGCTTGTGCGATGATTTGTGCTGGTTCTTTTTTCTGCCATTCTTCAGGTGTGCTTCCCACCTCAGCAAACATGGTCGGTGTTTCAAGAAATGGACCATGATGCGTGACTTCAAAACAGACTTGATAGGTTAGCGATGTTTGTTGCAGGTTTTTTTTAATGAGTCTGAGCAGTTGTGTCATCATAAATGGTGATGAAGGGACTAGTGATCGTGCTTGTCCGCCAAACTCTGCGTCACCATAGTTTCCAATAGGATGAACCGTGAGTGTGGGTCCGCCTTGTTTGCTGCGATGGCGGGAGAGAAAAATGATCTGCTCGGGTTTGATGTTGAGTGTTTGTTGGATTTCTTTGTCAAGGTTTTCGTGTCTGATTGTTCGATCATTTATCGTGATGAGATATACATTATTTAGTTCAGTATGTGTATAGACGGGGTTGTTGTTAAAAATAGATTGTTCTGCCCATGATGAATGTTCTAAAAGACAATTTTTGATGTTGGTCCCGGCAGGGTCTTCTGCGGATGAAACAAGTATGACATTCATGTTTGTTCTATTATGTACGAGAACATAAATTAGATTTTAAGTTTGCGGCGTCTTATAATCGCCGGTTTCTTTCAGCAGTTGTTTTACTCGCGATATATGGATGATGAAATGAACACGGTCTGCTACAGTGCGGACTTGTGCGATGTATTTGAGTTCGTTTGCTTCTTCCTCTGTGGATAGTAATCCAATGACTTTCATAGCTCTTCAGAAGGTGTTTGTATTCTGCTATTAAAGGATTTGTGGTACAACTAGTACCCATTTTTTATTATAATTATAAAATATATATTGTGTTGTTGTCATGGGCATTCACATTTTTTTTGGTTGTGCACTTTTTTTCACAAATGTTTTAGCAACATATTAATACCTGTTTTCATATACACTTTACATAGTGAACTACTTTGAAAAACGATGGGAAATTAGATGGAGATAATGGGGAGATGAAGAGGAGTTGATGGATCTTCAAATAGATGAAGAACCTCCGCCTTTTGATGGCGTCGGCAGAACAGTTTTTACTCGTGCCGGCAACCTTGAACGTGTGGTAGGGTTCAAAAACATTTTCATTAAATTTGAAGGCGGAAACCCTACTGGTACGCAGAAAGATCGGATTTCGATTTATCATATTCGACGTGCGTTACACGATAATGCTTCCGGTATCACGGTTGGTACATGTGGTAATTACGGGATTTCTCTTGCGTATTTTGCAAAACTTGCTGGACTCAAAACAACAATCTTCATTCCAGAAAAGTATTCGATGACGCCGAAGCGGAAAACAGAAT
>JAPKYE010000127.1 GCA_026394495.1 Methanobacteriota archaeon
TGTGTATCTTGTGGAATCGCTTTAATTCAAAGAAAGAGAGAGAATACATTCCTATGATGCGCATAAAAAGGAACGCTTTGATGAGTTATTTGCAATGAATCTTTTCTTCTCTCTTAACATTATCCATGTCATCGATATGGGAAGTCAAAATTTTTCACCGCCCATATAATAAAAAATCATGATAGGTAAAAGTACCTCGAGTATAAATGCTATAATAAGGAATAAAGCAAATATTGGTGTAATAACAATTTCTAGTAGGAGCATAAGTAAAGATATAATAGGACTAAAATGTCCTGTTTGATTATAGTAGTACTGTGCAATAATATAAAATTCAGACAAGAGATACAAAAGCAATGACCCTAAAATCCCTTTATTATTCTCAAGTTTGTTTGTTATTTTATTGATTATATCAGTTCTATCTACTGTTTTTGCAATGACAGTTGATGTAAATGACATCAAGATTAGGATTGTGGTTGCAAATACACTTCCCCCGAGGATGAGCCAACGCTTCATATCCAACCTTTCTTTATCTTTATACCCATATATTCTATGTTTGTCCATTTATTTAAGTGTTTGTTCCATAAATTATGAGATATAATAGCTTAAATAAGAGAATTATCCTGTCTGTTTCTTCTGTCCTACTTTTTTTAATAAAATTCTGTTTTTCTCCTGTTGCAAAGAGGCTTACGGCCTACACCCAGCACTAATGTCGTCTATATGATCCATTCATCTTCAATATTTAGGCTTCCGTCTGATCGCATTCATTTTTTATATCTTTTGCTTCATTCAAATCTTGATATGGCTTATTATTTCGTTTTTGCTTACTTGGTTTCATAAAGGTGAACTATTTCGCTTTGGTTCAATCCTCTGTTGTAGATGCGAAGTTCATCTACTAAGCCATTCAGTGGTGCCCATTGATGGTCAACTGGTGCCCAGCGGTTGTTCCCGATGGCCGCTGTCATTGTCGTATGATAGTAAGGTGACGGCGCTGCAACAGGGCTTGCTGTATCTTCTTCACCGTTGATGTAAAGGCGTAGTGTCTGTATGGTTTGATCAAAGACTCCTGCGATATGAGTCCATCCTATGTTTGGTTGTATAGTACTATTGCTTCTAATTAGTTGTAATGTGCTGTCTGGTTTGAGTAAAAAGAATTCTACTGTTCCATTTGCTTTGAGATATAAGATGAAGCCAGCGGTGTCATCGTTTCGTGCGTCAAAGATATAGCTATCCTGTGTGGGAAGTCCGGTTGGTCCATACCAATATATCCATGCTGTAATTGTAAATGCTGTATCAATGGGATCATCAAACGAGCTCGGAATAAATTGAACAATATTAGTTCCTTTGATCTCTAATGAGGAATTTGATACACCGGGTACCCAATTCGCTCCGTTGATGGTGCCATGGTTTTCGTAGCCGCTTGTATCATTTGCTGTAGAACCTCTTTCTTCATCAAAATGCCAGCAGCTAATAAGTCCCTCGGTAACGGAACTGGGTATTTGATTAGCATATAGTTCATACTGTGTATGTATGTTTTCGGGTGATAACGCCTGGTTGTAGATGCAGAGTTCGTCAAGTTTTCCATTCAAAGGAGCCCATTGATGGTCACCTGGTGCCCATCGATTATTTCCTATCGAGGGCGATAATGAGGTATTATAGTAAAGATCAGTGACTGAATAAACATCAACTTCTTCGCCGTTGATGTAGAGACGAGCGGTTCTTGCAGTATAATTAAAGACTACGGCAATATGAGTCCAAGTATTTGTCGGTATAGTTGTCGTACTCTTAAATGATTGAGATTGTGTATCTGGTTTTAATACATTAAGAGTAATATTACCGTCTCGCTCAATCATGAAAATAAAACCACTAGTGGCATCTGTCCGAGCATCAAAAATATAAGAGCTTCGATTAACAGAGTTTGCTCCATTCCATGAAACCCAGGCAGTAATAGTAAATGCAGTAGTAATAGAATCATCGCAGGAAGCAGAGATGCCGCTTACAATGTCTGTATCTATACACTTCAATGCTGATCCCGATACGCCAGAGATCCACTCTGCACCAGAGAGGGTCCCTGAATAACCACTAATAGAATCTTGGATATTATTCCCGCTGTTTTCATCAAAGGCCCAATGCATGATTAATCCTTGATCCTGATTGTTCTGGTTTTCCTGAGAGTTAGGTGTTTGTTGATCGGTACACCCACTTAAAAATCCTACATTAATTACAGTTAAAGCAATAAGTAATATTGCTATTTTTCGCATATCTTTTACCTCCGTCTTACCGTCTCGTAACATTCGGTGCCTTTTAACGTTTTTTCTTGAAAAATAAGGGGATTTTAACGGAAATTTGCGTCTTCAAAAATCCTCAAATTTATCATTCTACAGGAGTGATAAAGAGGCTTACGGCCTACACCCAGCACCTAAATAATTATCATTTTTTGTAGACATTTTTTCGATGATCCACGAATAGTATCGAAATTCTTTTTGTCTTTTCATCGATTTCAGCAATAACTCGATAATCTCCGACTCTCAGTTTATATTCATCTCTAGCAGTTAACCGCTCAAAATAATGAAATGGATTTTCTTTTGTTGAATGAATTTTTTCAAAAATTCTTTTTCTGATTTTCTTCTCTAATTTTCCTAGATTTTGTAAAGCTTCATCATCATAAATAATAGTGTACATTCATTAAAGCCCCAGTCGATATTTGGCTTCTTCTTCGCTGACGAAATGTCCTTTTTTAATGCGTTCTCTTGCTGCTTCTATTGCTTTGATGGTTTCTTTACTTATTTCCGGTTCTTTTTTCAAATTTTTTACGATATAAATTAATTTTTTAATAACCTCATCATAGCTTTCGTTTTTGTATGTATATATATAATTTTCTATCATCTTGTTTCTTCTGTCATACTTATTCTTAAAATATTCGTATTTTCTCCTGTTGCAAAGAGGCTTACGGCCTACACCCAGCATTTATTCGGCCTAGGCCGAACTAAAGATAATAATTTCTTTAGACCGTTCCTTTTTTAACACAAAATATAAATACAAGTTAATATCATATAGTTATTAGTTAATAACTATTGGTGATTGAAATGTCAAAAACAACCCAACAATATAAACTCGAACATTCCCCTACCTTAAACACGGTTCTCATGGTAGAAGACACACTTAAAAAAATGGATGAAAGCGTCATAACTATCGCTCACTTGAAAAAGATACTTCCAAAACAAGTGAATCATCAGGTGCTCATGATTATCCTTACCTATCTCGAACAAAGTAATAAAATAGCGGTGACCTTAAAGGGAATCACCTGGATACACAACACTAACCCACGTTTACGAAAAGCGATCGCTGAAGGTCTTGAGCTATGAAGATAAAGAAGGTTCGAGTTGTTCTTTCGCCAGAAGCAGAAGAAGTTTATGTTCACCTCAATAAAGAAGCTCCTTCGTCAAAAACTGAACGGATGATACTTAATGCAATCAAAAAGAAAATCGACTTGCTGAAGATCAATCCTCATTACGGTGATCCGATTGCTAAGAACTTCATTCCTCATGACTACAAAGAAAAATATGAGGTAACAAATTTGTTTCGAATTGAGTTACCAAACTACTGGCGGATGCTTTATACACTTACGAACAACGAAACAGAAATTGAAATCATCGCATTTATTCTTGATTTGATGGATCATCCTACGTATGATAAAAAATTTGGATACAAAAAACGATAATCATTTTATCTCATTTAATTAATCAGAATTTTCATTAAAAAAAGAAGAAGGAGTACCGCTCCCTCTTCCAATCTTTTTTCTTACCATCAAGGACGACTTAATGATAGGATCTCTCCTAAAAGACGAGCTTTTAGGCGAGCTCTCAGGGTTCTTTTACGGCCTACACCCAGCACCAAACTAGTTAGATTGAAACAGTTATGGAAATAATCAAAAAATAATAAACGAAGTCTAGGCAGCTTTACTAGCTTGTATTTATTTAAACAATCCAACGTGTAACCATTACATTTAATTATTCGTAAATTCTTTAGAAAACTACCTCTATGATACGAGAATATTTGAAACTCGCACGGATATCGATTGTCTCCATTACTGGCCTTGCCCCAGTCATTGGAGCTTTAGCTACCGGACATTACCAAGTTTTGTACCTTCTATTACTGTTCCTGATTGGTTTTTTCGGACATGCCTATGGAATGACACATAATGATCTCATCGATTATACACTTGATAAAAAGGCAAAAGAAATTGTTGATCGACCTTTGGTCAGCGGAACGATTTCCATTTGGCAGGCATGGTTCTTTGCTCTCAGTTGTCTTGCTACGATGTTTATTTTTTCAGTTGTTCTTGCCGCATTGACTATGCAGTTCTGCCCATTAATTCTACTTGTTATCCCTACGGTCTGCGTCACGCTCTACAACATCCTTAGCAAAAGAATTCCATTTGCGGATATCCTGCTTGCCATCGGCATGTTCTTCTTCATACTATATGGCGCCGCCTCTCAGCAAGGAGGTTTTATCCATCTCCCCATGTTGGTTTGGATAGTATGTATTCTTGGAACAATCCAGATGTTATCCATCAACGTTATCATGGGTGGATTCAAAGATGTCGAAAATGATGCATCCCAAGGCGCAAGGACGGGAGCAATGATACTCGGGATGTATATCAGAAAAAAGGAGATTCACATTTCACGTTCTTTTATAGCTGTTGCTTATGCTTTGCAGCTTCTAAATGTAGCCATTGCTTACCTTCCCTTTTTTCTTATTCCAGATTTTGCCTCACCGTTACTCGTCCGAGTCGTTATCTTTGGTATCATAACGATCCTAGGCATTGTTACGATCTATATTACGTGGAAATATCTTGGATTAGCATGCTTTGAACGAGGGCGCATACGTAAGTTTTTCAATTTACAAGGGTATATCAATTTTACTTTTGCCTCAATTCTTCTACTAACCATCACTCCTTTTGCATTGCTAATCATCCCCCTCCCAGGAATTGGATTCTTTCTTTCGACGCTTTTGTATCATGAAAAATTCATGCAACCAGTGAGTATGTAAATTCTCTATCAAAGATGGCGACAAAATCCTTTTTGATGTATTTTATAGGTGATAGAAACAATGTTTCGTAATCTATATATAGTTCTTTTCATCTTATTTTTATTTAATTTGCATATTAATTAACGGGGGAATAAAAGAATAGATCGAAAAGAAATAGTCAATCTTATCAAACTCGGACGCCTACACCTGGTGATCGGTACACTGCTGTTTTACTTTCTGGGGGCGCTCTTAGCAGTCGTAGCTGGATATTTCTTTGACCTCGGTCGATTCTTGATAGGTTTTGGTATTGCAACCACTGCAATACTATCGATGTCGTATAGCAATAATTACTACGATGCCGAAGCAGATCAATACAATACACCCACACCATTCTCAGGAGGAAGCACAGGCCTTCTTAAAAATAAACACACCTATACGTTGTTAAAACCTGTTTCTCTGATGTTCATGGGTCTATCAATTATCCTTGCCTTCCTATTTGTCATGATGTATTCCTTCTCTTTCGAATTTCTTATATATGTCATCACTGGAAACATCCTTGGATGGTTTTATACAGCCCCGCCTTTGAAATTTTCCTATCGTGGACTCGGCGAAATAGCTACAGTAGTCACCGTTGGGCTAATGCTCCCAGGATTAGGGTATTATATCCTATCACGATCCTTTGATCCGCTCTTTCTCGTTTTCATTGTTCCCGTTATGTTCTACGTCATGATTTTCATACTCAATGCTGAAATTCCAGATTTTGAAAGTGACCGTAAGGGAAACAAAAAGAATTTGATTATACAAAAAAACCCTCGATTTGGTCTGCAGATTGCTGGCTTATGCGGCGTGATTGTTGTGCTCTACTATTTCGGGTTTTATATTACAAATGTCATGTCTTTGATTGTAGATTTCAGAGTCATGATCCTCTTTTCCCTTCTTCCAGTTAGCTTTGTAAGTATTAGCATAGCTCCAAGGTTTGTTCGTAGATATGGCACGCTTCGACTCGTGATGAATAATCTCACGTCCATCCTCCTCGTTGTCCTTCTTTCCGATATCTATCTCCTTTATATCATTTTTACTAAATGAGAAATCAGAAAGCCTCGAAAAACAAAAATCTATGTTAGTGACTAAAAATGGTAACTATCATATATTTTATATTTGTTACTTATGTCTTCTATTTTTCAAAAAAATATTGATTTTTTAGTGTTGCAAAGAGGCTTATGGCCTACACCCAGCACCTTTTGACTTAATGACAATAAATTTTGTGTCATCCATTTTAAAACTATTACTATTGATTGAACCGAAAGTATCAACGAGATTATGACGTGTAATATTTTTGAAAAAATGCCATTGAAAAATAGTATCATATTAAACAAATCACATATAACGATTATCGAAGTTGTATAGCTCACTGTAAGAATATCCAGGTAATAAAAGGTAATACCATCTTGTTTTATTTTAATTTACATCAGAGGAAACAAGGATTATGTTGAAGTTGAGAGATTTTTGACAATGATAGATTTATAAAGTAAAGAATGTTACAAAATTTCAGGTTATTGCGAGGGAGAAATATGAGTAAAAGGATAATAATGCTGATAGTTATTATAACGATTAGCCTAGGATCGATAAGCGTATGCAACGAACAGATTTCTGCAACAACAGATACAAACAAACAAACATTTTACGCAGTGGCTGATGCGTACATCGCAGAGAACCACCCAACTTATATACTGACTAACCAAACATATGTCCGTATCCGCGGATTGACAGCGTGGCACTTTAACGGTTTGCTCCAGTTTGATCTTTCGCCCATTGCCCCTGAAAATACGGTCAGTTCCGCAAAACTAAAACTCTACTACTACAGCAGCGAAGATGGCAGCACCGCCGGCCATACATTAAACCTCTATCGAATCACCAGTAATTGGAACAAAGAGAATGTAACATGGAACACACGACCGAGTTATAACGGGACAATCATCGCTTCAGCTGTCGTACCAAGTACCGTTGGCACATGGATAGAATGGGATGTCACAAACGACGTACAATCTTTCATCAACGATCAGACAGTCAACTACGGATGGGAAATAATTGACCCTGCAAGTTCCGACAACTCTCAAACATATTTCTACTCCAACGAATACGGCAGTGACCGCCCCTATCTAGAAATCGAATTTGCAACAGCAACAGATACAACCAAACAAACGATATACCCAACGGCTGATGCATACATCGCAGAGAACCACCCAACTTATATACTGAATAATGAGACGTTTGTCCGTATCCGAGGATTGGCAGGGTGGCACTTCAATGGTTTGTTCCAGTTCAATATTACATCTATTGATACTGAAAATACGATCAGTTC
>JAPKYE010000041.1 GCA_026394495.1 Methanobacteriota archaeon
AATGTCTATGGTTGTAGGGAATTTAGTTTTTTAATTCTTTTAAATGGTCATTGATTTAATAATTTCGAACTAATGCCTCATACATTAAAAATATTTCCGGAACATTTTTTAAGATGTTGCCCTAAAGTTAGTTGAAATATAGGAATTGAAAAAGCCCATGACGATGTTTAATCTGAGAAAAAAAACAATCACATTTAATAACTCAGAAAGGAACAAACGTCATGAGCAAACAAAAATTAACAAAACCCAATCAGCAAATCAAGCTGAGTTTCAACGGAATGCCGGAAGGAGAGTTTGATATCGATCGTGTGATGGAGTCGTTGAAAATGGAATATCGGGCATTAACATTAAGTGCCGGAGCTCTAGTAGTTCAAGCAATCATGCAGTCGGAATGCGAACAATTAGCTGGCAAACCATACGCACACAATACAGAGATCGATCGTTGGGGATCAGAATCTGGGTATGTAGTAATGGGCGGTCAGAAAGTACAAGTCAAGCGCCAACGCTTACGAGATAAACAGAAAAAAGAAATACATTTAACGAGTTATGAAAGATTTCAGGATGAGGACCGTCGAACACAAGCAGTATATTCACGTCTTGTAGCTGGAGTCAGCAATCGCCAGTATGCCAGCACAGTCGAAGAGTTTGGTAAAGGATATGGTATTTCTAAATCGGTGATCAGTCGTAAAACCGTAGAAGCCACAGCAGAACAATTACGCATTTTATGTGAACGAGATCTCACAGAACTTGATATCCGTGTTCTTGTCATAGATGGAGTTCATGTTGGCGATACAGTACAAATCGTTGTTTTGGGTGTCGAAACCAGTGGAAAGAAGCATATTTTGGGTGTGCGACAGGGTGCAACGGAAAACAGTCAGGTTTGCACTGAACTTTTTGAGGATATGAAAGAACGAGGATTACGCACGGATCGTCCGACGTTAGTAATAATTGACGGATCAAAAGCATTACGATCGGCAGTGGATAGATTTTTCGGAAAGCGAGCAGTTCTACAGCGTTGTCAGTTCCACAAATGTAGCAATGTGTTATCTCATCTGCCAGATAGTTATCACGCAGAGTATGCACGAAAAATATACTCGGCTTATTCGATGACATCATACGATGATGCCAAACGTGAATTGCAAAAGATGATTGGACCACTGCAGAAAATCAACGAAAGTGCTGCCAGAAGTCTTGAGGAAGGATTAGAAGAAACTCTCACTGTGCATCACTTACAACTACCTGCCATCTTACGAAAAAGTTTTTCCACATCTAATTTGATTGAGTCGACATTTTCACAAGGATCTACTGTTATGAAGAATGTGAAGCGTTGGAGTAACAACAATCAAATTCAACGATGGGTCGCCACTTCACTGTTACAAGCAGAGAAAAAATTTAGAAGAGTCAGAGGATATAAATCGATGGGTGTGTTGTTACCTGCACTTGAATTATATTTAATTGAGAAAGGAATTGACACATTGCAAAAAGTCGTGTAACTTACATCTTAGTTAAACATTGTTCTGGGAATTTCAACGGAGGACGGGGCAACATCATAATTCCTTTGACACCATGAGCTAGTGCAAGCATTATTTGAGCTTTAAACTCAGATGTATCTGGGAAACGCCACCCATCCCATTCTCCGCCTGATATGATACCAAAAACTTGAGACTGATAATAGAATCCTGGTTGTAAAGTGTGGCAGATCTGGAACATTTCTCTTGTCAGATCCCAATCCTCAAATCTTGCTGGGTCCC
>JAPKYE010000111.1 GCA_026394495.1 Methanobacteriota archaeon
TAACACCATCAATTGAACCAAGTGCTATCGTATCTGAAGGTTTTCCAAAAGGAGTATCAACATCAAGCTCCTCGACATCATCCATTATCCCCATTTTATAAAAACCGCTACCGCCGATTATTCCTATTTTAACAGACATGATGTTTACATAGAGAAATAACTAATAAAAGCTTTCTATGTAGGTGAAAGTATATGAAGGAGAACACCAATTAATAGCATGGGTGGAACAGGATGACAGAATCAATCAAATCAAAAATCCGGACAATCCCTGATTGGCCAAAAAAGAATATTATGTTTAGAGATATTACGACGCTATTAAAGAATCCTGAGGGACTAAAGGAGACTGTTGATATTTTATATAATCGTTATGCTGGTAAGAAAATTGATATTGTCGTGGGCATTGAATCCCGTGGTTTTATTGTAGGTGCCCCTCTTGCTTATCTCTTAGGGTGTGGTTTTGTCCCAGTTCGAAAACCAGGAAAACTACCAGCAGAATGCATCTCTGAAGAATATTCACTTGAATATGGTACAGATAAAATAGAGATACATAAGGATGCGATTAACAAAGGGGAACGGGTTTTAATCGTTGATGATCTGCTTGCTACAGGCGGGACGATTAATGCGGCAAGAAACCTTGTGAAAAAACTTGAAGGAGAAATTGTTGAATGCGCATTTGTCATAGAGTTGCCAGATTTAAAAGGCAGAGAAAATATAAAAGGAGAAAAAATATTTTCCATTGTGAAGTTTAAAGGAGAATAGATACGATGGATAAGTATAGTTGGCTAAATACAAAGAATGGCGGGGAGCTTTTATTGTTTGCAGAAGAACTAAAAGAAAAATCTAATGACTGTATTGTCGGAGAATCTTCTGCGATGCTGGGGGGTGCAATGGCTGCATCCATGAGACGAAAAGCAATAGAACTTGATATTTGTCCAGATGAAGCAGTCGATTATTACTTTCATACATTAGCTAACAAAAATATGAGAACAAAAAAATCTGAAACGATGAGTTGCAAAAAAAAGCCCCGAACATTGAACGCCGTATACCCTGATTTTTGAACGACGGATTACGATGCTGAAAACAAGAAGTGGTCTCGAAAAAGAATAAAGGGTTTGCCGAGCATATTATTTGAGGTGACACAAAAGGCGGCATATCCTATCCCTCGAACTATGATGAAGAACGATAAGGTTCTGAGTGGGAATTAGTGGGTTTTCGTCAAAAAGAGCAGGTCTCAAACAAAAAGAAAAAAAGGAGGGAAAAGACGGGGATGAAAGTTTTTTTTTGCTGAAGAATATCATGGATCGTGAAATAAATCGACATACGACACTATGCTGCCTGAAGGATATACTTCATGATGTTGAACTATGTTTGATCTGGTTTTACAGCAAAATGATTCTCTCCAAAAAATGTATATCGCTTCTATGTAAAACATGGAAAAACTCACATTCGTTAGAAGGAGAAACGAGACGTTTACGATACCATACGTTTATAACCAACTTATGCATAACGTAACTATGCATAATACAATTAGGTGATTTGATGTTTATCAATCGAAAGAAAGAATTGGACATCCTTGATGCATATCAGAAGTATATCCACAGCGGCAAACAAATACATCTTACACTCTTTGGGCTAAGAAGAATGGGAAAAACAGAGCTTTTGTTGAAATTTAAAGAAGAATATGGACACAAAGGGCTGATAATTCCTTATCTGAATATACAGAAAATTGTCCCCGATCTCAACAATTTTTCAAAACAATTCCTCATCGAATTACTTTATGAATCAGTACCAGTAGCAAAACGCTTTGACAAACCATCGACCTGGGATGATTTATTGGTTTTTGCTACGCGAGTGGGTGAAATGGAAGGAACATACCTGTTAAAAGTTTCAAACATACTGAGTAGAAGAACAGTCGATGAATCTGCTGTCCTTGACCTGGTGTTTTCATTTCCTGAAAAAATTGCAGAAAAACACCATCTAAAAATCATCTACATCATCGATGAATTTCAAGAGATTCTTCAGATTCAAAAAAACATTTTACGGATCATGCGTGCGATAACAGAAAAACAAAAACACGTGAATTATTGGGTTTCTGGTTCCGTGTTCACAGTTTTTGAAGAACTCTTTGGATACAAAAATCCGTTTTTTGGACAATTTAAAAAAATAACTTTATCCGGGTTTGATCGGGGGAGCAGCCATGAATTGATTGATTGGCTGTTGCCTCTGCGGTTGGATGCGGTACAAAAAAATATTCTTCATGATTTTAGTGGTGGTCAGCCGTATTATCTTACTGCTATCTGCGAACGAATCATCCAGGAATATGCGATACAGAAGGATATGAATAGGAATATTGTGAAGTATTGTATCCTTCAAGAACTCTTTGGTGAAACCGGGAAAATCAATGAGCATTTTGAATATCTCATGGATGTCTCGTTGGCAAAATTTACCAATAAGGATCTGTATAAGAAGATGTTGTTGTATCTTTCACAACAACCAGATACGCTTTCCGGTATTTCACAGCATATGAATATGCCCAGTGGGGAGATGTCTAGCTACATGAAACACTCTTAAAAACAGATTTAATCTGGCGGGAGAAAAACATATATCAGATCCGGGATCCTCTCTTTGAGGGGTGGATCAGCAAACTCTATTTTGGGTTAGATCGATTGACACTGCAGGATAAGAAAATTTTTGAGAGGGTGTTCTCAGAGCTGCATGAAAAATATGTGAAAGCATCAACTGAACTAGGGAAAGCAAAGGAGTATGAGTTCAAGGTGAAACTAGAAACAAAATTTACCGTACCGCTGAACCAGTATATGACATCTGATGGGCAGATCGAGTTTGATCTTGTCGGCAAGAAAAAAGACGTCGCCTATATTGTTGAGATCAAATGGCGGAACAAACCAGTGAACATCAAGGATATCCTTACTTTTCATACGAAGGTACAAAAGAGTGATTTTGAATCTCAGAAAAAAAGATTGTTTGTCTTGTCGAAGAGTGGATTTGACAAAAAAGCAATAGAGCTGGCGAAGAAACAGAACATCATATGCCTGGATGCAGAGATGAACGAAATATCATGATAGTCTACGTTCTATTGTTTGGTATTACAGGGGGATATTCATGAGAACGAAAAAATCTGAACTGATGAGTTGTAAAAAAAAAGCCCCGAACATTGAACGTTTTATATCCTGAGTTTTGAACGATGGTTCATATCCAGAGTTTCGAATGCACATTCAAATACAGGGAACCCTCGTATCCAGAGTTTTGAACGCAATCGCAACGGGTTTTACCTCCAAAGTTTTGAACGACGGATTACGATGCTGAAAACAAGAAGTGGTCTTGAAGAAGAATAAAGGGTTTGCCAAGCATATTGTTTGAGGTGACACAGAAGGTTGCATATCCAATCCTTCAAACGATGATGAAGAACGATAAGGTTCTGAGTGGGAATTAGCGGGTTTTCTCATGTCCTAGGTGCAGGTGATAATAGCATTACGATGGGATCTTCGGTGGTCTTCCACCGTTTTTATCACTACAGTTTTTTTCAGCCGTAATCCATAACATATTCATATTTTGATGATTTATCAGGACGTTGTGTTGATTTATTTTTTTGGTGTATAAACACTCTGATACAACATGCATGTTATATTTCGCTGTACCACCATATTGCTTCCTCATAAATCTTTGGTGGTCCCATGGTTTGTCTGAGAGGTATCCAGCTGGCTCCATCGTAGCACGACCAGGTAACGGTATCATCAGGATATGAGGCTTCGATTTTACACCAAATACTTAAGGGGTCCTGATCCCAACAGACCTGCGGGATCGTACAGTTTTGTGCAGGGTCTTCTCCGCTTTTCGTCAGCCACATGCTTGCATTTGTTGCTCCTGATGGTTTGGTGTAGTTGACGTACACATATCCGATGTTTTCGGCATCAGGGAGGCTATACGTGCTCCAGTTGCCATCGGTGCCATTCGTCCCTGGGTAGAGCAGTGACCAGTTGCTTGAGTACGTATAATTACCGTTGTTTTCTCCTCCGCAGGCGGTGTCCTGGTCCGCGGTTTCCTGATAACACCACGATATGATGACCTCACGTGTTGTCAAGGCATAGGTTGCATTAGTCCAAGAGAGTCCATCGGTGACGTTCACACTCCAATAATACTTGGTAGAATGACTGGTGAAGGAATTTGGCGTCTGATGATACGTCCCATCGAACACGCTGGTGTTTGACCCGATAGGAGTCCAGCTGCCACTGGAATTGGTGTAAAACATGACGTCGAGTACATCCAGATTCAAATCATCTACTGTTATGGTCAACGTCGGATTCAGATCAACCCCGGTCGCATCGTTTTTTGGATCAGGATTGCTTTGGGCTGGTGCGACGTTCTGGATTTCTTGGCGTCCGAATCTGATAAAGATATCACTCTCATCGCTCTCATCGCCGCCTCGCATCATGCTTCTTGTATAGCTGGTGCTGTTCATGTTGTTAAAACTTGCGTTGATCCAGCTGCTGTTGCGTGCGATGTCGCTGATGCGGACTTCGTCCATGAGGCCAACAAAAAAATTCCTATATCCCTGTCCTAAAATGTCAGTATAATGTTCTGCACCTAAGGTGAATATTCTTCCGCCTGATCCTATAGCGCCTCGAGATCCATCTACCTCCACCTGTCCATTAAGATAGATCGTCGTGGTTTCTCCTGTTTTACTGGTCTCGCCGCGGTCCACCACAACAACGTAAACCCACTCAATTGTAACAACTTTTGTATCTCCAACAATAGATGCCTCGCTCGCTAGATCATATGCAGTATAGGTAAGAAAATCATCCTTATTGATTCCTAAAACCCAGCCATTAACATATGGTTCACCCATACCCCCAGAATAGTCTTCATAGTCAGACATCAAGTCCTCACTATTTGCGTCTGTTTTAAACCAGAGGGAAAGCGTATAGTCACCCCTTGCGTAATTTGCACCATCATTAAGGGTCTCTACATTTATAGACGCTCCTTCATGGAAAGAAATCGCACCATCAATCTTCCCTAATCTGGAAAATTCAACCCCGTTATTTTCTCCATCGTTCCCATTTGAGGTTGAATCGGCAATCTCATCTTCGTCATGGAGATGCTGCACCATCTCGTAGTTACTATCCCACACTCCTTCAGCATTCTCCCGGTTAGTCGTACAGAGGGTGTTGTTGTAGTACATGTAGATCTCTGTATCTGTGGTTGATGAGAATGTCGGGATTCGTACCCAGGCGACAAGCTCGCCTGTTGATGAATCGTATTTTTCTATCTCGTGATCCAGTTTACTTCGCCAGGTCCCTGTGGTCCAGTCGACTGAAGTGCTCATGAAGATGATGTCGTCTCCTGTGGGTTGTGCACTGTTCTTCAGATCGGTATCTGATGCGTTGTAGATGAGTACGGGGAAGTTTGTAAGAGTCGCATTGGTCATCAAATGATCAATCGTGATTTTCTTTCGGCATCCCCATGTGGATAGAACTCCTGTTTCACTGCCAAACGTGGCAAACGTCTCTGGGTTGTTTGTATTTTGGTATGTGGTGTTGATCCATGATGCACTGCGTGAGGTGCTTGAGATGCGTAGTTCATCAAGCCAGCCGCTTAGTGATCGTCCTGCTATCAGAGATGGTATTTGTGTTGGATAGCTGATACTTCCCGCTGTTGTAGAGTTTTTAAGTTCTCCGTCTTTGTAGAGTTTCATGGTTGTTCCATCGTAGGTGAGGGAGACGTAATGCCAGTCGGTATCGATTGAGGTGTTTACCATGGTGTTGCTGATGTATCCGGATAGTTGTGTCCCGGATATGTTGATTTCTAGGGAGTAGGTGCTGCGTGACATGTTGAGTATTTCTTTATTGTAGGCGCTGGTGTTGGTGGTTGCACTTGCGTTGGTATCAGACCATTGATGAAGCGTCGTCGTATCGTATGTCCAGGTGGTGAACGACCATGCCTGATAGTAGTATTGCATGCCAGCTGTTAAACCTGTATCTTGATAGGAGGTTGCTGTACCGTTATACACTGCTGTTCCGTTTCCTCTTGCCCATGAAGAAGTGGTGTTTCGTTCGATGTACGTTGTGTTTTTACCGGTTCCATTGACCCATGTGAGGTTCACATTGTTGTTATCGTAGGCGGTTGCTGTGAGTGATGATGGGGGATCTGGTTTTGTAAGAAGAGTACTATCATCTCCGGTATCCGATCCAACGGTGTTGTTCGCATAGGCACGGTAATGATACAGTTGTCCTTTGGTGAGACTGGTGATATCAGCAGAGAATGTTTGCCCCTCAGACTTTGTTTGATTTGTCGTGTTGGTTCCGTATGCAGTAGTTGTCCCATATTCGAACCGTACCGTGCAAGTGGATTCATTTCCATCATAGCGCAGGTATCCCTGGAGGGTGGCATTGGTTTCTTCGACACCTGTTGATGCATTGGTTACGACGACAGGAATGTCGCTGAAAAGGGGGATGTAGTCGCTGAAACTGTTGATTCCATCTGCCCAGACATGGTTCGTGGTGGAATCAACACCGCTTCCGGGGGTTTGTGTCCATGTTGCTGTTGTTTCGTTGTATTTGTACATGACAAGGGTATCTTCTGCTGGGCCGCTGAGATCAGCATCTGTATAGGTGACGTTCAGATCTACTGTGGAGGATGCCCCGATGCTGGTAAGGTTCACATATTTGTCTATATTTGTCCATCCGTTTGGGTCTGCTGGTGGGTTTGGTGTTGTATGAAGTGCGATATTGATTCCGTGGGTGAGGTCAAAAACAGTTGTTGAGAGATTGAGGCCGATTGCGGTTCCAGATGTGATGTTAAAATGCCCGTTAAGCGTTAATGTTCCATCGGTGGTGAGGGTTGTTCCACTGGTGATATTAAATTCTCCATTGGTGTCGATGGTGATGTTGTGTGCTGTATGAGTGTTACTGACAAGTAACATACTATTTATAATCGTGAGGTTGTTGTCGATGTCGGAGTTTGCGTCACCGCTTGTAACATCATATCCAACAGTATCTATAATTAAATTCCATAATGACCCGGAGGCTGGCGCGATGTCTATAGTGGTATCTTCTGTTGTTTCGATCTGTAGTGTGCCTGAGTTGTTGGTGTAGGTGCCGTCAAGGTCGACTGCTCTCCCGCCATTGGTTTCTCCGTTGATGATAATGGTTCCTGTGGTTGCATCGATATTCCCTGAGGATTCGGTGAGGCTTTTTAGTGTCCAT
>JAPKYE010000022.1 GCA_026394495.1 Methanobacteriota archaeon
GATATTGCTTTTTGTTCTTCTCCTGGTAACACCAGCGGAGCTTTCCAAGATACCATTTGATTCACCAGAAGCAGAAACAGAACTCGCGGGAGGACTGCTTGTGGAATATTCAGGGAGAAACCTTGCGATGTACTATCTCACTGATGGGGTAAAAACAGTGGTGATGGCATCAATAATTGTCGCATTATTCTTCCCGTATAATCTCTCAGCATTTATCGGTCTGGGCAGCTATACAGGTATCATCATTGATGTTTTGTTCTATCTTTTAAAAGTTTTCATTGTGATCTTGTTCTCTGTGACCTTGATTCGCGTTGCGATCGCGCGACTGAAAATCGATCAAATCGTGTACATCTACTGGATTCCATTGACTCTGGCAAGTCTGGTCGGATTGATTCTTGTCATGTGGGATCAAAATATTGTACAGTGGTTCAGTTAAAGATAAATTGATCAATGATACATATTTTTTTTTAATCCCCGATATGACATGAAGAAAAAATTACCTATAGTTTTATATTTAGTAATTACATATCATGTCCCTACGACACAGAAAAAGGGGAATAGGAGAGATATGCAAGAAACAGAGGTACGTAGTAGTGGCCAGGTGGAGAAATGTACTATTGGAATTGAAGAGCTTGATACCCAGTTGAACGGTGGGATTCCAACTGGTAGTACAGTACTTGTGGTTGGTAGTAGTGGTTCTGGGAAAACTACTTTGTGTATGCAGTATCTTATTAATGGGGCAAAAAAAGGAGAGCGAGGGGTTTTTTTCACGATCACGGAACCGCTTTTTAAACTGACAAAAAACATTGAAGGGTTCAAGTTTTATGATAAGAAACTCGTGGAAACCGGGATGGTTAATCTTATTGATCTGCGGATTATCAGTGAGCGACTTGGTTTGGATGCAGAAAAATACACGGTTGAGGATGCGAGTGCGTTGCTTGATGTGTTACGGGATATCGCAGAAGAGCTTGATGTGAAGCGGCTAGTGATGGATTCGATCACTGCGTTGTGTTATCGGTTGCAGACACGGGAGATGATTAGGGATTTTATTTTTAAATTGGGTACGTCTCTTGCTGCGATGAAATGTACAACATTATTAACCTCTGAGGTTCCTCCGCGGACGTTTAAATATTCACAGTATGAAATCGAGGAGTTTATCTCTGATGGTATTATTTTCCTTGGGGATGTAGAGCGGAGGGGAGATTTGATTCGAACCTTGCAGATTGTGAAGATGCGTGGAACATCGCATAGCAGAACAAAGTTTGCGATGAATATTTCAACGGATCGAGGAATAGAACTTTTACCGCTGCTTAAATCAGAGTAAAAGGATGTGACGTTGTGTCTGAAACAATGCTTGATGGGTTAAAGGAAAGAATTTTTAAGGCTGCGAAAATCCACCAGTCTATCGGTATTATTGTTCCGATGAATAATTATTCGGATTTGTCTGAAGCTATGTTTTCGTATATGTTGGATGATAACGCGGACATCTGGATTTATCTGATGATTACGAAATCATATGATACGATGATGAAGCGGTTTAACGGTCTTGCTGAGCATAAAAACATCAAGTTTATTGATTGTATCTCCCGTGCTGCAGGGATTACTCGCAATGATAAAGGTTGTGTGTATATTGACAGCCCTGTGATGCTTGAGAAAATGATTATCGAAATAATGCATATTTTTCATGAATGTAAACCAGATGTCAGTAAATATCTGATTCTTGATTCGATTAGTGCATTGATGATTTATAACAACCCGGAGACTGTGAAAGAGTTTTTCCAGCATCTTATCAATAAATCACGGGCGGAAAACATGCATAGTATTTCGATTGTTCTTGAGGAGGAGTTGAATGAATATATGAATAGGATCATTTTCCTCAATGATAAGATCATCAAGGTTAAAGAATCATTTATTTGAATAAAGGTGAGGATGGTATGCAGAAACCGTTAAAGGAGATCAAATCAGTAAATCAGCGTGTTTGGATCACTCAGCCGCATGAGCTTAGGTCTATTGTGAAACGGCGGGAGAATGCGTTTGAGATTGCCAGCGGAAAATTTTTGGAAAGCGGAAACATCGAGCTTGTGATGCAGACAGCAGAGGCATTTGGTCGTGGATTGTTTACTGAGTTCATCAAAGACAAACCTAAGGAATGGACTATGAAAGAATGGCTCGTCTCAGCGACAGAGCAGATTTTTAATCCTTTGGGTGAAGGAGCGACCTTTACGAAAATCAGTGATGAAGAAGTAAAATCTTTGGTCTTCCGGAATCTGCTTCATGAGGAATCAGCTGATCCTGCGACGGTGTCATTGTTTACGTATGGTTTTCTCCGTGGTATGTTTCTGAGTGCGTTTCCTGATGGGGAATTAATCATGAAAAGTACGATGGCGGCTGGGGCACCGATGAGTGAGTTTATCTTCATGGCACAGGCAAATGGGCTTGATCATGGGGAACGCGAACGAATAAAACATGAGTTTACAACGATGAAAAAAATCGATTAAAAAATATTTTTTCTGTTTGGGATTATGATAAAAGAAACCGACATTATCAGTACTGGGATCGAAAAACTTGATCGTTTGTTAGAGGGGGGAATCCCTAAAGGTTTTACTACACTTATTCTTGGGACGCCTGGTAGTAGCCTTGAAATCATGGTGAAGCAGATTGCGACTGTCGGTAACATTTTGTATTTTACGACAGATGAAAATAAAGACGAGATCCTTGAGACGATGAAACGGTTTGGTTGGGCGATTCCAACAATTGATTTCGTGGATATCTCTGCGCAGTATTATGAAAATGTTTTGGTGGGTGAGCAGAAACGAGTGAGTATCTACGAGCAGCGGTCAAAACTGAAGCTTAAAGAGTTGATTAAGATTGGGTCTACCGCGATTCCTACGACGGTGAAAGGGGTAGAAGATTATTTAGCGGTTCTTTCAAATCGATTGAAGCAGGCATCTGTGGAGAAAATAATTATTAATTCATTGGATTTTTTTTTAAGCCAGTATGATCAAGAAGATGTGTTGAAAACTGTTTATGCGGGAAAGATTAGTAACCTTAAGAATAAGGCTGCGTTAATTATCGTTATGACTAAGGGGATTCATGGGGATTTATTTGAAAAAAAGATGGAGAGTCTTGCGGACTGTGTTCTTGAGTTAAATGTGATTCAGAAGGGTTCGGCGTTTGAGCGGTTTCTTTCTGTGAAAAAGATGCGTAATTACGCAAAAAAAATTGGTATTGCTCGGTATGCTATTGATGATAGCGGATTTGTCCTTGAGATGATTGAACGTATTATGTAACCGGAGAAATTTCTTCGTTTAATGGTAAAGCACAGTTTTATAAACATCTGTCTATTATCTGTCTTTTGGGGTTTTTATGGGAAAAGATGATATAACGGATTTACCCGGTGTTGGTCCTACAATTGCTGAGAAGCTGCGCGAGGCAGGGTATACTGATATTATGACTCTTGCTGTGGCATCGCCTAAGGAGCTTGCTGATATCGCTGATATCGGGGAACCCACCGCTGCTAAGATCATCCGTGCTGCACGGGATAATGCTGATGTTGGTAATTTTGAGTCTGGGGCTGCGTTGCTTGAGCGTCGTTCGAAGATTGGTTCTTGTACTACTAGTTCGAAAAGTTTTGATGAATTGATGGGTGGGAAAGGGTTTGAAAGTCAGTCGATTACAGAATTATTCGGTGAATTTGGTTCTGGTAAAACCCAGATTGCGCATCAGTTATGTGTGAATGTGCAGCGGTCAAAAGATGAAGGTGGTCTTGAGGGTCATGTTTTTTATATTGATACGGAGAATACGTTTCGGCCTGATCGGATTAGGCAGATGTCTGAGGCGTATGATCTTGATGTGACTGAGGTTCTTGATAAGATTCATGTTGCTCGTGCGTATAACTCCAGTCATCAGATGCTTCTTGTGGAAAAAGTCATGGAGCTTTCCCATGAGTTTCCTGCGCGGTTGTTGATCGTTGATTCTTTGACTGCGCATTTCCGTGCTGAGTATGTGGGACGAGGTGCTCTTGCTGATCGGCAGCAGAAGTTGAATAAACATATGCATGATCTTCTCAGATGGGGGGACTTAAACAACGGGGTGATTTGTGTGACGAATCAGGTTTCTGCAAAACCAGATGCGTTCTTTGGTGATCCAACCCGTCCTATTGGTGGTCATATCGTTGGTCATACCGCGACATTTCGTCTGTATCTAAGAAAAAGCAAGGGGGAGAAGCGGATTGCGCGGTTGATTGATTCCCCGCATCTTCCTGAGGGTGAAGCTGTGTTTTCTGTTTCTGAGAAAGGCGTTCGTGATTAGATGCGATTCGTTCGAGAGGAAGTGTTCTTCGTATTTTTAGGTAAAATGGAGCAAAACCTTATATAAAAGGGTAAACATAAATAATAGTAGTGAAAGAAAAATGAAAAGATGTTTGGTTGTTGGGGGAAGTATTGGAGCTGTTGTTTTACTTGTGTTGGTGATGTTTCCATCGGTTGTTAGTGTACAAGCAACGAAAACAACAATAAACGATATGGTGTCTGATATTCAATCGAAGAATTCTCTAGATGAAAGAATTCAAACAGTTCAACATGTAATAAAGTCTATTGCTGAAAGAGATTGGACACCGGGATGGTTTATTTCTGGGTTACTTGGTTTTTTGCTAATGTTTTCCACGGCTATAATATGGTTCCTATTTACAGGTATATGGATTCCGATATTTTAAAATATAAATTAACAATCAAAATAAGAATAGTTAATTGTTTATTCTCCTACAAGTTGTACTATGATTGTTCTCTTACGTGGATGTGTATCAAGTTCAATGAATACCACCTGTTGCCATTTTCCATGAACCAGACGTCCCTCTTGGATAGGAATGGTAATACTTGGTCCTATGAGACTTGCGCGGATGTGGGAATGTCCGTTATCGTCATGCCATGTTTCATGATGATCGTATTTTATGTTTTTTGGTGCAATTCGTTCAAGAGCACGTGGGAGATCTTTTTTCAGCCCTGGTTCGTATTCAATTGTGGTAAGAGCTCCTGTTGAACCTACAACAAATAGACAAGCGATACCATTCATAATTTTTGATGTGTGTACAATGTTTTCTACTTTTTCTGTGATATCAATAATATCTTCTTCTCCTTTTGTTTGCAACTGAATTTCCTCGCTATAAACAGTAATAGATATCACCTTTACAAATTCTTAGAATTGTATTTTTTTTCCAGATGCGTCTCTGCGGTAATTTCCAAAATCTTCTATGTTTTGCAATGTTTTCCCGTCGAACACTGGGCCTTCTTTGCAGACGCGCAATCCTCTACCGATGCAGCATTGTCCGCAGATGCCGATGCTGCATTTCATGTATCGTTCAAGTGATGCTTGAAATGGAATGTTTTTGCATAAATCCAAAAGTTTCTTCATCATTGGCTCCGGTCCACAGGTTAGTACTGAGGAATATGTGTTTTTCTTGAGAAGATCCATTGCAATATCTGTAGCTAATCCTTTCTGTCCAAAAGATCCATCGTCCGTGGAGATGAATACGTTTGCACCTGTATCCTTTATTCGTTTGTCAAAGAATAATTCAGTTTTATTTTTCACACCTATTACTACGGTTGCATCTATTCCTTGTTTTTTAGCTTGTTCAACAGCTGGAGCAAGCATCGCAATTCCGGTTCCCCCGCCAACAAAGAGGACATGTTTTCCAGATAATGTAAATCCTCTGCCGTAGGGTCCGCGCACGCCGATGAGGTCTCCTGGTTTCAGAGTAGCAAGTGCGGTTGTTGCTTCCCCAACTTTACGGAACGTGATCCCTTTGGTCTCCTCGTTGATTGTGGAGATGCTCATGGGAATTTCATCAACACCCGGTATCCATATCATATAAAACTGTCCGGGTTGTACAGATCCAGGATGCGTGAACGTAATTGTTTTGATGTCTTTTGCATCAGTTGTACATACTCGTATTTTTATAATCTTTAGTGTGTTCATTGATGTGCAACCCCGATTAGATCTGTAAGTGTTTTCACATGATGATGTTTCATCCAAGATTCAAGGTCTGTGCAGATGGTTCTGAACACTTCTAATCCTTCTGAGTAAAATGCTGTGCCTATTTGTACTGCACAGGCACCTGCCATGATATACTCGAGTGTATCAGATGCTGTAGTGATTCCACCGACCCCAATGATAGGTATTTGTACATTTTTTGCGATGTCGTATACACAACGTACTCCTATGGGTTTTATTGCTTTTCCAGAGTAACCCCCTGTTTTGTTTGCGAGCACTGGCATGCGTATTTCGGGATCGATTTTCATTGCTTTTACTGTGTTGATGGCAACAATGGCATCTGCTCCTGCTTTTTCTGCTGCTTGTGCTAGATCGGTAATTGAGGTGACGTTTGGCGATAATTTGACAAACACAGGTATTGATACCGAATTTTTTACGCCTTTAATGATTTCTTGCATAAGATTTGGGTCGGAACCTATTTCTAGTCCGTATCCTTTTGCATGGGGGCAGCTGAGATTAAGTTCAATTGCTTTGACGCCGTATTCTTCCATTTTTTTGCCAAGGGTTACAAATTCTGATGCGTTTGATCCGTAGATGCTGCCGATAATTGGTGTTTTTGACTTGGTTATTTGTTGTAGTTCTTTGCCATAGTGGTCTATTCCGGGGTTAGGTAACCCCATTGCATTTAATAGTCCGTATTCAAGTTCGACGATTGTTGGATTTGGGTATCCTTCTCGAGGGATAAGACCAATGGATTTCGTGACTATCGCGCCAGCACCCAAATCTATAATGCGTTGTATGCTGCCGGCGTCTTCATCCATGATCCCTGAAGCGAGCATTGTTGGATTTGATAGTTCTAGATTTGAAATGCGTGTATTGAGATTGACCAAAGGAACACCAAAAAAGGAAATGGGATGTGTGGTTATAAAGATATTTTCTTTTGGTTGTGTTTCATTATGAAAAAATGGTTGTTGTTTTGTTGAGGATGGATGCGGAGGATGTACGGCCATTGCAGGTGAAGGTTGGTGAGGAGAGGAGAAAGAATTGGTTATAATAAATCTCACCTGATGGTGGTACATCCCCCGTTTTGTGTTACAGTAATTTTAATTTTTTTTCTTCTACCACCCTTTTTTCCTCATCTATTGATGGAACAATATCGCTATTGTTAACAATTGTTAATATTGTTGTATATTTAAACATTTCGTTTAGACGTTATATATGGGGACGGTCCTCAAGAAAAATTAGGTAAAATCATGGATAAAACGCACGCATCAACGCCAAAAATTATACCACGTAATTTTATCGATTAACAACGTTAATTATAAGTATGATGAATACTATTTAGGAAAGGATGCAACAAACACCTTGTGAAGTCATGATGTGGAATGGATTGCCCGTAATCCGCAAAGAAATCGCAAAATGCCTGATTCAAGACTACAAACTCAGTCAAAAAGCCGCAGCAGAAAAACTCGGAGTGACACCCGCCGCAGTATGCCAATATATTTCTAAAAGACGAGGAAAAATAAAAATTGTTGATCAGACGATTCTTGTGGAAATAAAAATTTCTGCAGAACGAATCATAAAAAACGAAAGAACCATCCTCGTTACCGAAACCTGTAGGATCTGTAAACTCCTCAGAACCCGCAAAGTATTTTCCTGCGGTTGCGAAACCTGCGACCCAGATGAATAATTATTTCTTTCCGTTGATTAAACCATAATATTCTTCTTTTCTATAGAAAACACTTCAACCAGATGATGTGGTCGATATGACAATTTTGCTTTGCGCAAACCAGGAACACCCATATCTGTTTCCCGATCAATATATTGAAACTTACCCTTGAGCAGTTGCGCAGTTTCTCTGTTGATCGCTTTGTAGATTCCATCAAAATCCGGTGAACCTTTTTCGTAATGAATCACGGCTGTGTTTTTATTCATCTGTTCAAAAACCGCAATCGCCTCAATAATTCCATTGATTCTGATCGCAAGACCAGACAAACCCAAATCAAAGAAATATGCCATTGAATACGCCATGGATTTTCGCTCATTTTCAAGTAGTTCATCTGATGCGCAATCCTTCCAGAGGCACCATCGTTTCAAAAACTCTTGAACCTCAGTTATGTTATTTTTAGTGACAATCTCAAAGGTATATGTATGATTTTTCTGAAATTTATTGAGTCTATTTCTGATAGCCGAATAAGCTGTTCCTTTTAGTTCTGCGAGATCAGATGTCAAATACACATAATCAAAAAACATGCGGTCTTCAAAAAAAACAAGTTTTGGAAACAATGAATGAATCCAATCTTTTGTATTCTTGTCAACAAAGACAAATGGTGTGTCTCCGCCTTCACGTACTGCAAGTTTTAGAACCTCGCGTACAAGAGTAGGGTTTTGTTTTCCTAAAGGTGCTCGGAACTGTACGTTACCATTTTTTAGTTTGGTCATGATGACAATATTCTCACCGATAAAGACGTATCGATAGTCCACGTATTCTCCCCAGCTTACCATGGTTGTAAACATGTTATCGCTATGAACCACAGGATATTTGGTGTAAAAAGCATCTAATATGGGTTTATCTGCGAGGGTGATTTTTTTGAAATCATCGATGTTAATCATGATTGTTCACCAGTTGATATCGCATAGGTACATGGTTTTTCATCTGTTGCAACCCTGCGCTATGATAAAACGGTTCAGTTCCTGGTTCTGCGATAAGACCAATCCACATGATCTTTTGTTTCAGACAATGGCTGAGAAGAGTGACGAGGAGTTTTTTTCCTATCTCCTGTTTTCGGTATTGTGGAAGTATCATTAAATCCTGGATGTATGCATCAGAGACTCCGTCGGAAAGCACACGACCCATACCTATTGCTTTTTTTGTTTTTCTGTCGATAATTACCGCAAAAACAAAACTTCCTTTAATCATCGTTTGAATCGTCGATTTTTTATAGGTTTCTTTCCACCAGCCAGCTTCTTTGTATAAATGAATGATTTCTTCATCTGGCCATTTTTTCACAAACCGTATTTCTATATCTTTATCTGCCATATTAATCATCTACGAAAATCTGCTGTTTTTTTTATTTGATTGTAGTCATGAAAAAAAATAATGGGATATTCATTGTTTTTTAGCAGGAACTGTGTTCAATTGCTTTGTTAGGACATGCGTTCACGCAGGCGCAACATTCGATACAATCTGCGAGGTTTTTCACAATTGCTTTTCCACTTGCAACTTCGAAGATTTCCACAGGACATGCTGTTACACATTCACCAAGACCCCTGCATTTCGAATGATCAACTTTTATTATAATGTTACCTTCTTTGAATTCTTTTATCATTCTTGTACAACCTCCCGATAGATATCTATCGATAACTAGTACGGTTATATTATCATTTCTAGTTAAAACAGCCTATCTATTAGTTAGGAGATTTCTGGTGTTTTGCTATCTGAAAGCTCGTTGAACTGAAAGTATATGAAGAGGCGTTCGTTATATTTTTTTTTTTTTTTTTTTTTTTTTGATTTACAATAGATTATCAACCAAATACACGATCTTTCCCGCATCACACACCGTGAAACACTGTCGACATGAAAGACATTGATCAGATACACCAGGGACAAGTGCTACTTTTTTATTAACCCCTCTGCCATTAAACGCAACTGCATTACTTTTTTTGATTTCTTTGCAATACCGGACACATAACCCACACAGATTACATGGCGAATCAGGGTTTTGTTCAAGCTCAAACCTAGATTCAGTGACCCCGTATTCTTTCGCAAGTACGGCATGAGTGCCACTTGGGGAAATCGCAAGCAGAAGCTCAGAAAGCACCCGTCTGATTTTATCTATTTTCTCGTTTCGCGTGACCACCACAAGACCCTCTTCCACAGGATAACAACATGAGGCAACCAGTCTTTTTCGGTTATGTTTTTCAATTTCCACCATGCACAACCTGCAGGCGCCAAAGGGTTCAAGGTTATCATGATAACAAAGGTTTGGAATAATGATCCCTGCTTTTTTCGCAGCCTGAAACACGGTTTGCCCTTCTTCTGCATCAATTTTTTTTTCATCAATTTGTAACGTAACTTTCTTCATTTTTATCACCGCTTCAATGGTTTAATAGGAGTGCCATCGTTCACTAGTGTCGGAACTGGTTTACCCGAGAGTTTAGATACTGCACGGAAATTCTTTGGACATACATCAAAACACGTGTTGCATTTGATACATTTTTCTTGATTAATCACATGAACGGTTTTTGTTTCACCGCGTATCGCATTCGTTGGACAATTCTTTCGACAGAGACCACAACCCTGACATCGTTCTGGATCAATGTAGTATGCGATAAGATTCTTACATACCTTTGCCGGGCATTCTCCACGGATATGCGCATCATATTCATCTCTGAAATATCGAAGTGTGCTTAATACCGGATTCGGAGCACTTTGACCAAGAGCACAAAGAGACGCATCACGAACAACCTCAGAAAGCTCCTCAAGATGAGCAACATGTTCTTTTGTCGCTTTTCCTGCTGTGATATCTTCAAGAATCTTTAGCATATGTCGCAATCCTTCACGACAAGGAACACATTTTCCACAGGATTCATCAGCAAGGAAATTCGTGAAGTATTTCGCAAGATCCACCATGCAGGTGTCTTCATCCATTACGATCATACCGCCGGAGCCCATCATCGACCCAGCTTTGTAGAGTTCATCGAAATCCACAGGAAAATCTAGGAACTTTTCAGGAAGACAACCACCTGATGGTCCCCCTGTTTGCACTGCCTTGAATTTCTTTTCTTTGGGTATCCCTCCACCGATATCGTAAATGATCTGTCGTAGGGTTGTCCCCATCGGTACCTCAACAAGACCGGTGTTGTTGACTTTTCCAACTAATGAGAAAATCTTTGTTCCTTTGCTCCCTTCAGTCCCTATTTTTCGGAACCACTCAGCACCTTTGTTTATGATAATAGGAACGTTTGCAAATGTCTCGACATTATTCAAGTTACTTGGTTTATCCCAGAGCCCTTTCGCTGAGGTATGAACATACTTTGATCGTGGTTCTCCAACTTTTCCTTCAATGGCTGACATGAGTGCACTGGATTCACCAGATACAAACGCACCTGCACCTCGATGAATCGAGATGGTAAAATCAAATCCTGATCCAAGAATATTTTTACCAAGTAACCCCAGTTCTTCAGCTTTTTTAATTGCGAGTTCCGTGTTCTCAACAGCAAGTGGATATTCCTGACGAACATAGATAAAACCCTCATGAGATCCAATCGCGTATCCACCAATGATAAGCCCTTCAAGGACAAGATGTGGATTTCCTTCCATTAAACTTCGATCCATGAATGCACCAGGATCACCTTCGTCGCAGTTAACAATAATATATTTTGGTTCTCCAGAGGCTTTGCGGGTGCTTTCCCATTTTTTTCCTGCAGGGAACCCTCCACCGCCTCGTCCTCGTAATTCTGCTTTTTTAACTTCTTCGATGACTTGCTCTGGTTTGAATTTGAACAATGTTTTTGCTAATGCAGTATATCCTCCTAAGGCTAGATAATCTTCAATACTTGTTGGATCAATCTTGCTATTGTTTCCGAAAATAAGACGATTCTGGTTTTTATAAAAAGGAATCTCATATTCCTTGGCGATTTTTTTTCCGGTATTTGGATCGGTATACAATAAACGATCAACGATTTTTCCTTCTTTTATTGTTTGTGAAATGATATCAGAAACATCAGTGGCTTTAACTTTCAAATAACAGATTTCATCAGGGTAGATTAGGACAATTGGCCCTTTCTCACAGAATCCATGACAACCTGTTTTTCGAATCTCCATTTTACCTGAAAGTTTATATTTTTTTAATTCTTCTTGAAATACTTCGCTTAGATGTTTACTACCTGAAGCTAAACATCCTGTTCCAGAGCAGACTGCAATACAACGTTTTTTTGGATCTTTTTCAGATATAATTTTTTTTCTTAGTTTTTCTAACTCAGATGTGGATTTTAATTTCGTCATTTTTTATCACCCTACTTATATCTGGACAAGATTTCTTCTACTTGGGAAGGAACTAAATTTCCATGGTATTCCTCATCGACAACCATGACTGGACCAAGAGCACAACATCCAAGACAATTCACACTCTCAAGTGAGAATTTCATATCTTTTGTTGTTTCTCCTGCTTTGATACCTAGTGCAAGTTCAGCTCGTTCCATGATCTTTGGTCCTTCTCGCACATGACATGCAGTACCAAGACAGACCCGGACAAAATGTTTTCCTCGGGGCTCTAAACTGAATGCTTTATAGAAGGTTGCAATGTTAAGGATTTGGGACATTGGGACATCAAGTCGCTCGGAAACCCAAAACAGTATATGTTTCGGGAGCCAGTTATATTGCTTTTGGATCGCTAAAAGAATTTGGATCAGCGCGTTTTTTTCACAATGATACGAATCAATGATTCTGTCTGCATCTTTGAGTTCTGTTATCATCGCATGTATTGCTTCTTCTTTCTTCTTTATTTTTTTTATTTCTGCTGCATAATGCAACGCGTCTTGTTCAAGCGTTTGCAGTTCTTTACTTAAGGATGGTTTGTCTTCAAGTTCAAGACCATAAAGATCACTGAAATATTGTAAGCCTTTCAGCAGAACCTCGGTTTTACTCAGGCTTGATTTCTTCTGAATATCAGATAAGGCGTCTGCTTCTTTTTTTGTCATTCTCACGCCGACGTATTTGGATTTTGATTTTTCTTTCGCCATACTGGGCACCTGTGTTTTACTGTTTTACAACAGCATTCCTTTTCACTATAAAAAGATGTTGCACACAATAAATCTACTTGTAAATTATTGAATGGGCACCTTGAAAGTAAGAAGTTCTTCTAGAGTCCATACGTGATCGGTTAATCCTTCTGCCATAAGAGGTGTTCTCTGTCTCCATTTTCGTTTCCCGTCGTCAACTGTCACCCGAAGGGACTGATGTGGTTTGGCGAGGTTGTACCATGCTTGGAAGAAATCGATTGCATGTGAATGCATCTGTAGATCTTTACTGAAGTTCATGGTTCTTCGAATGAACCGGGCGAGGGTATTTCTGATTGTGAGATTTATCCTTTCCACAAGGCGGTGTTGATTGAACCACCTTGATCTGCACCAAGAAGCATCATCACCTCCTCAGAGTCACCGAGCACTACCTGTTGTACGACTTCTACCAGTCTGCCTTTCTTTTGTTTCTTGCACACTTGCGCATATTTCAATTCATCTGGAGGAACCAATCGGGGAAATGATTTTCTTCCCCGTCCCTTGTACGGTGGCTGTTCTAGTACCCCGTATACTCTGAGTAATGCATCTTTGCTCGGGTCCCAATTGTCTGAGGTGAATACTGGCAGCGGACTTTGCAACCATCGTTTGTGTTCCACATCTGAGAACAATGCGACATAGTTTTCTGTTGTTCGTGTTCCTTTAATATGGGTGAGAAATACTCGTGTCCCTGGTTTCATCGCTGTAGAACTATACACCGTGCCGTAATCGCAAAGATCACTTTCGGTGAGATTTTTTTCCTTTTTTTATATAACTCCAGATCTCATCCACCTGCACCTGATCAAGGTCAAGATCCTGGAGGAAAAACTCATTCACCTCTTTACAATGTCCCCCGGCGACATCAATCCAATTTATGATTAACTTTCTTATCATGACCCGTTGCTCGACTGAGCCCTCGGATACTTACTTTTTCATGAAACAATGCCAGGGTACGAATCACCTCTTTCCGAGGTGTTTTCAACTGAAAAAACCTCGTCCCATAGTTTTCACTGATACAATGACCACGTGTTTTACATTTCAACAAACGAGTATCATCTTTACCATATCGTTCTTTGGGTACGATATTTCCTTTTTCTTTCTTACCATAATTCCGGCATCGTTCATTCCTGCACCAAAATTCAGAAACATCTATTTTCATATCTTTAGAGTGCATTATCTTATCCCTCATCGTAAAATCATACGCAGCACACTCGTCATCAGAACACAGGACCTCAAAAAAGTCACTGATTTTCTCCAAGTGTATGGTGCTGAAATTCACATCTGTGTTGTCAAACTTACTGTAGAATGATAAAAAACTCCTCAAAGTGCCGATCAAATAATTTTTGTTCCAAAGTCTCGTTGAACCAAATATTTATGTATCCTCCTTTGTTACCGATTACTCGTCGAGAACTCGCAATAATACATTACCTGTTTTTGGTTAGGTGTTTCTTATGGATGGACAACAAACTGCAATGGAAGAAAAAAAGAACCTAAAATCAGTGATGAAAAGTATCGATGGGAACACAGCAGCCGCGCATATCGCCTACGCCTGTAGCGATGTTGCTGCCATTTATCCAATTACTCCATCTACCGCGATGGGTGAGATCTGTGATGAATGGGCTGCGCATGGTCGGAAGAATATCTTTGGTCAGATATTAAAAATCGCTGAGATGCAATCTGAAGGAGGCGCCGCTGGTGCGGTTCATGGGGCGTTAAGCGCTGGGGCTCTTGCAACCACGTTTACTGCGTCTCAGGGTTTACTGCTTATGATCCCAAACATGTACAAAATAGCTGGGGAGCTCATGCCTTGTGTGTTTCATGTGACAGGTCGGGCTATTGCTGCGCAGGCATTGTCGATTTTTGGGGATCATCAAGATGTTATGGAGACGCGTGCAACTGGTTTTTGTCTTCTTTGTTCAAACTCTGTTCAGGAAGTTATGGATTTAGCGCTTGTTGCGCATCTTTCCAGCCTTCGAGCAAGTCTACCGTTTATGCATTTTTTTGATGGTTTCCGCACCTCTCATGAAATCCAAAAAATAGAAATGATTAACTATGATGATGTCGCACGGCTTGTTGATATGGGATGTGTGAAACATCATCGTGAGCGTGCGTTGAACCCTGAGCATCCTCATCTTCGAGGAAGCGCGCAGAATCCTGATATTTATTTCCAGGTGAATGAGGCTGCGAACAAATATTATCAGGCAGTTCCAAAGATTGTTGAAGAAGAAATGAAAAAAGTAAGTGACCTTACTGGCAGACCGTATCATCTGTTTGAATATGTTGGTGCTACTGATGCGGATCGTATCATTATCCAGATGGGTTCCGGCTGTGAAGCAACAGAGGAAACTGTTCAGTATTTATTAAAAAACGGGGAAAAAGTAGGATTGTTGAAGGTTCGGTTGTTCCGGCCGTTTTCTGCAGAGCATTTTCTTTTTGTTCTTCCGAAATCCGTAAAAAAAATCGCTGTTCTTGATCGTACAAAGGAAAGTACTGCGTTTGGTGAGCCGTTGTATCTTGATATTTCCACTGTTATCCATGATGCTTCGTTGAATATGTTGATAGTGGGTGGTCGGTATGGTCTTGGGTCAAAAGAGTTCACGCCACGTATGGCAAAAGCGGTATTTGATAATCTGAAACAAGACAAGCCAAGGAATCATTTCACGATTGGGATCGAAGATGATGTCACGTTTTTGTCGTTACCTTTGGGAGAGTCGATTGATGTGTCGCCTCCTGGTGTGATTCGGTGTAGATTCTGGGGTATGGGTTCTGATGGGACTGTTGGTGCGAATAAGGATGCGATCAAGATTATCGGGGATAACACTGATTTGTATGTGCAAGGGTATTTTGCGTATGATTCTAAGAAATCTGGTGGAGTGAGTATTTCGAATTTGCGTTTTGGGAAAACACCTATTCATTCCACGTATTTGATTGATACCGCGGATTATATCGCCTGCCATCAATCATCCTATATCTACAAGTATGATGTTCTTGAGGGGATCCGCGAAGGCGGAATGTTTGTGTATAATGCACCGTGGACTGGTGAACAGCTTGAGAAGCGTCTTCCGAATTCATTGAAAAAAACGATTGCGCAGAAAAAACTTAGGTTTTATGTGATTGATGCGGTGAAGATAGCTGAAGACGTTGGCCTTGGTGGTCGTATTAACATGGTTATGCAGACCGTGTTTTTCAAGCTTTCAAATGTGCTTCCGTTTGATGATGCGGTGCGTCTGCTGAAAGACGCGATTAAAAAAACGTATGATAAGAAAGGAAAAACCATCATTGAGATGAACTGGAAAGCGGTTGATTGCAGTTTAGAAAGTGTTCAAGAGGTTCATTACCCTGATTCTTGGAGAAATCTGGAGGATGATCCAAAAGAAGTCAGAGATGAGCCGCTGTTTATTCAAAAAGTGATGCGTCCGATGCTAGCTCAGCAGGGGGATAAACTCCCTGTCAGTGTTTTTATTCCTGGTGGAATGTTACCTGTGGGGACTAGTCAGTATGAGAAACGAGGGGTTGCGATTAATGTTCCTATGTGGTTGATGGATAACTGTATTCAATGTAATCAATGTTCGATGGTTTGTCCGCATGCTGCGATCAGACCGGTACTTGTTGCAAAAGATGAATTGAAGAATGTACCAGCGGGGTTTGATGTGAAACATGCGGTTGGTAAAGATTTAAAGGATTTTTATTTCCATATACAGGTTTTCTCTGAGGATTGCATGGGTTGTGGGAACTGTGCAGATATCTGCCCTGCAAAGGAGAAGGCGCTTGTCATGAAGCCGCTTGCTTCGCAGATGGAAAAACAAATCCCATTCCAGCGATTTACTGTGACACTTCCTACGCGTATTGGACATTTCAATTCGTTCTCTGCAAAGGAGTCTCAGTTTCAGCGGCCATTGCTTGAGTTTTCTGGTGCGTGTGCTGGGTGTGGAGAAACCCCGTATTTGAAGCTTGTCACACAGTTGTATGGTGATCGGTTGATTATCGCAAACGCTACTGGTTGTTCTTCTATTTGGGGTGGTTCTGCACCATGTGTACCCTATACCACTAATGAAAAAGGACATGGCCCCGCATGGGCAAACTCGCTGTTTGAGGATAACGCTGAGTATGGGTTTGGTATGGTGCTTGCAACAATGCAGCGTCGCGCTCGTCTTGTTGATCTGTTAAAACAAGCGGTCGCTGAGAATAAGGTTTCTGGTAAACTAAAGGATGCGTGTTCTGCATGGTTGGAACATATGAATGATGTCGAAAAATCTCGTTTGTATGGGGATATGATTAAAACCTTGTTGAAAGATGCATCAAAAGATCAGCTTTTACAGCAGATTTGGGATGCTTGTGATCTTCTGACGAAGAAATCGATTTGGGCGGTAGGTGGTGACGGCTGGGCATATGATATCGGTTATGGCGGTCTAGATCATGTGTTGGCCTGTGGTGAGGATATTAATGTCCTTGTGTTTGATACTGAGGTGTATTCAAATACTGGTGGGCAGTCCTCTAAGGCGACTCCGATGGGTTCTATCGCGAAGTTTGCTGAGTCTGGTAAGAAAACCAAGAAAAAAGATCTTGGGTTGATCGCGATGAGTTATGGTTATGTGTATGTTGCATCGGTTGCGATGGGTGCTAATAAAAGCCAGATGATGAAGGCGCTTAAAGAAGCAGAGTCCTATCCTGGTCCTTCATTGGTTATCGCGTATGCGCCGTGTATTAACCATGGGATAAAGGCTGGGATGGGTAAATCCCAAAATGAGGAGCGTCTTGCGGTGGATGCAGGGTATTGGTCGTTATATCGGTATGATCCTCGGTTGGTACTGGATGGTAAGAACCCGTTTCAGCTTGATTCTATTGAACCCAATGGTAAAATCCGTGAGTTTCTGATGGGTGAAATCCGGTATGCGGCGTTGACTAAATCGTTCCCGCAGGAAGCAGAAAAGTTACATAGGAAACTTGGTGATGAAATAGCTGATCGCTATAAACGTTATAAGAACATGGCAGAACCTGGGGAGAACTAAGATAAGAGGATTGAAGATAGTATCGAAAGGCTAATAATCTCCTCTTTTTCTCTTTATATTTATCTGATGGTGTACTTTTGTGTTGAAACGCGCACAGGAAATCGCAGCAGTCCTCAAAAAAGCGGATGAGGTTCATATTGTTACGCATATTGATGCCGATGGGATTACTGCAGGTGCGATTGCACAAGCAACGATTCAGCGATTAGGGAAAACAAGTTCGATTGAATGTGTGAAACAACTTGATGAGATGGTTTTGAAACGGTTGAAAAAAGAGGGCCATGAGCTTGTATGGTTTACGGATCTTGGGAGCAGTATCGCCGATGATATCCCTAAGATGACGATGATTGTTACTGATCATCATATGTGTTCCAAGGAGTCTCATCTTCGCTATCATCTGAACCCGCATCTTTTTGGAATAGATGGATCGTTTGAGATCAGTGGTGCAGGTGTTACGTATCTTGTCTCAAAAACAATCGATCCCGTAAATGTTGATTTATCTGCTCTTGCAGTGGTTGGTGCCTGTGGTGATCTGCAGGACAGAAGACATTGTAAACTGGTTGGGATGAATAAAACATTTCTTGAGGATGGGATAACTGCGCATGTGCTTGAATGCAGAAAAGATATACGGTTTTTCGGCAGGGAAACAAGGGCGCTTCCTAGGTTTTTGCAGTATGCAAATGATCCTATTCTTCCTGGTCTGAGTGGCCGTGAAGAGGCATGTGTTTCGTTTTTTGAGGATTTGAAGATTCGGTTGGATCATAAGGAGTCTGCGCGGCGGTGGATTGATCTTAGTTACGATGAACGAAAGACGATTTTGTCTGCGCTTGCTCGTTTGCTTTTAACGAAAGGTTTTAGTGCTGCGCTCGTGGAACGAATGATTGGGGAAGTGTATCTTCTTGCAAGAGAGGAACCTGGTAGTGAACTGCATGATGCTAAAGAGTATGCGACTTTGCTAAATTCTACTGCACGCTATGGGAAACATGAGGTTGGTCTTGCGGTATGTCTTGGGGATCGTGGGAAATCACTTGATGATGCACGAATACTTCTTCAGGGGCATCGGCAGAATCTTGTGGAAAGTCTTCAATTTGCTCGGGATGAAACACTTCAGAAACGCACCTATGTTCAGTTTTTTCATGCAGGTGAAGGCATCCGGGATACGATCATTGGTATTGTTACAAATATGATGCTTCATGATGAGAATGTTGATAAAAATATGCCGCTCCTTGGTTTTGTTCATACGGAGAACGGAGATGTGAAAGTTTCTGCAAGGACAACACAGCAAGTTATTGAACGCGGTGTGGATTTATCTGCAGCATTACGTCATGCTGCGGCTGCTGTTCAAGGTGTCGGCGGAGGGCATGATATCGCCGCTGGTGCGACGATACCAAAAGGAAAAGAAGAAGAGTTCCTCGTGTTGGTTGAGCAGAAAATCCGCACTCAGCTTTCTTTATGAGATGTTTTTGTGATTTTTATTACTTTGAATTCAAAGCTCAGGCTTTGGTCAACGAATTCAATAGATGGTGCAAATACGTTAATTCCAAGGGTTGCTTCGTTTTCATTGACGGCGATGACTTTACAGTAGTATGTTTGATCGTAGTCTTCAAAGCTGAATGTGTGATTGAGCTTGACGTCAGAGTGGATGGTGAACATGGTATCGTTGGTGACAATGAAAGTAGCATTCCAATTATAATCAGGTATGACAAATGTTTTACCATTTTCTGGGAGAAGTCGGATTGTGATCATTCTGTCATCTGAGATGTTGGTGATCTTTGCAGATAGTACTCCTTCTTTTCTCAAATTTAATGCTCCAAAGTCAAACGTGGTGTTTACCGCGATGTTGACCTCTGGGAAAGAATTGGAAAAATCCGATTCTGATATATTGGTTTCAGTGAAACTTAATACCGTATTTATAGGGTATATTCCCCCTAGATCTTGCTCTGCGAGGGACATATCCCATCTACCATATGTTTCCTCAGGCGATAACGTGATGTTTTTTGTTTCTCCTTCTTTCATGCCGATGAGGCTGCGGATGGCTTTTTGGGGAACAAATGTTGGAGCTGAGGTGTATGTTTCATATCCACGGGGGATGGAGAGATTCATATTTGGGTTTACAAAGAGTTTCTGAGGTGTTCCACCGGTTTTATTTACCGAATCGTTGTAGGTGGTCGTAAAGACTGTTCCGTTTACAGTGAATTTCCCGATATATTCAACTTCTATGCAGTCTCCTACTTCAATAGTGTTCGGTTGAAGTAAAGACGGGAGAACAACAATGCTGAGAAGCGCGATGATAAGCGCGATGATAACGATTAAAACAGCAGCGATTGCTATGCCTGTTGTATTCTTTTTTGGCTCTAAGGTTTTTTTCGATGGCATATAATGGTCTTGAATATCGTGATTCTATATTAAGATGTGTATTTTTTGTTTGGAAAAATAAAGAAAAAGATGGGATGGTGTTTATTCGCTTGTTTTGTACACCTTTTCGATTGTTACTTCGAAGAGGAGTGCTTCATCTGCGAGTTTGTTCATACTGTATCCCGCTTGGGTAATTTCTGATAAAAAAATCTGGGAAAATGGCGAGGGAATGGTATAGAGGCGACGCATTGCGTAGGTTCGATTGAATTCGATGGTCCTGTTGATTTGAATTGATTGGGATTGTCCTTGTGCTTCCACGGTGATGTTAATGTGATCTACGGTTAGATTGTCTATGATGATGTTATAGTATGCTACATCTGAATAATCAAATGTGTAATTTGTACCAGGTGTTAGAGAGCAGGTTAAGGTTATCATAGTATCATTCCATGTTGCAGTGGTTGCATCGGGGAAGACGAATCCCATTTGAGTATCCGTAGATACTAAAGTTAATTTTTTAGTTAAATGATCAATTGCTGTTGGAGTTGTTTTTATCATCACTGAATTATCAGTAATATTTTCAACCTCGGAGGCGTTTTCCCAAATGCTGTAGGGAGGCAGAGGATTGTAGTATGGATATCCGTAAAATGCAGGGGTGAAATCTTCTAAAAGTATATCCTCTGGCATTGTAAATTTCCCGATTAGTGTCTGTGGATTTATCCAGTTTATAACAAGTTGATCCTCAGTGAAACTGACAACCTGAACGTTAAGGTTGAATGTGTTGTTATACGTACTAGCGGTTATATTCTTCGTTGTAAATATATCGCCCGTAGTAAGAAATTTATTTGTTCCATATGCTTTTTCCGGTGGAATGGGCCCAATGGTCGTGGTCTGTCCTTCTTTTAAATTAACAAGTCCTTCCATCAATCCATCAATGATTCCTTGGGAATAGTTTTCGTATCCTACAGGTGAAAGTGTACTTTTGTTCTGGCTTATAAAGACATTCAGTGGTGTTCCCCCAGTTTTATTTATCGTATCATTATATGAGGAATCAAAAATCGTGTTGTTTGATGCATATCGACCGATATAGTTCAGATCAATGCAGTCTCCCTCTTGGATTTGGATAACTTTTGCTTGGGGATAATACGTAACAACAAGAAACACGGTTATGACGGCAACAATAATTACGGTCAAAGCAAGGATAGCAAGACCTGTTTTATCGGTTTTTTTTTGTTTTTCTACTTGTGGTTCAGGAGTTGTTTCTTCAGCCATGGTCTGTGTCGAATAGAAACGTTCTATATTAACCTACTTATTATTTGCAGAAACTGCGCCAAGTATTGATCGTATGATTCGTGCGGCAAGAAGCGAGGTTTGTCCTTGGTCGTAGGGTGGACATACCTCAACAATATCAAAACCAACTAGTTGCGGTGCAAACCGTTCGATGATTTCAAGAGTCTGTAGGGGGGTGAATCCAAACGGCTCAGGAGTACTTGTTCCTGGGGCATACGCTGGATCAACAAAATCAATATCCATTGTAAGATAGATTTTTTTTCCTTTAAGATATGTTGCTGTTTTTTTTAGACAAGAATCAAAGCCTTGTTTATGGATAATGAATGCATCAAGGGAAAACAAATGATTTTTCCCTGCGTCTTCGTATTCTTCTCGTTCCGCGGATCGAAATCCGAACACCGCGATGTTTCGAAGTTGGAGATGATCAGTGATTCGCCTCATCGCACAGGCATGATTATTTGGTTCGTCTTCGTATTGTTCCCTATAATCTAGGTGTGCGTCAAGTGAGAGTACTGCGATGTCTTTGGGAAACGCTGAAACGATTCCTGGCGTAATGGAATGTTCCCCTCCTATTGCAATAGGAAATTTACCAGCTTTTACAACCTGTGATGCAAATGTTTTTACGGTATCAATCATGACGTTAGGTTTCTGATTTTGCACCGCAAGATCCACATAATCATGAAACGCAACATCTCGTAGATCAATACCTGTATTC
>JAPKYE010000067.1 GCA_026394495.1 Methanobacteriota archaeon
AGAAGATAAAAATTTATCTTGCACGATGCACGTTTTGCTCGCAATGTAACGACGTCTGCCCAGTGAATTGCCTGAGTATGAGCAATGAATTTTTACTTGCGGATACAGACAAGTATTCGAAGGATTTGATTGTTGAATAACCATTGCACCATTTCAAAATTTTTTTAGTTAATCATCATTTTGTTTACATATCCTATTTTTCAATAAAATGGACATATTTCAGAAAATTATTCTCATCTTGATAATCACATCGTTTAAAAACCAACAAGTTTAAAAAAAAAATTACGTTTACTAGTTACTTAACAACCAATAATTAAATAAACGTGGGGGAGACAATCATGAAAAGATATGTTATCACAACCATCGTCTGTTTCATCATCTATCTTTTATTGACAACGGGTAGTGGAACTGACGTGCTGGGGCTCTGGAGCTATATCGAGATGCTTTTCGGCCTCTTGTTATCGTTGATTGTCGGATATGCTACACGGACCCTGTTTATCAAAGATAATCTCAGAATGCTAAACCCTGTTCGATGGTTCCTCTTTCTTGCGTATCTCATAGGACCATTCTTCATCGCTCTTGCCAAAGCAAACCTTGACGTTGCTTACCGGGTTGTCACAGGAAAAATCAACCCAGGTATTGTTAAAATTTCCCCAGGCATCCATACCAATCTAGGTATTACCCTGCTTGCCAATTCAATTACACTTACCCCTGGTACGTTAAGTGTTGATATCGACGAAGAGACCAACGACCTTTATATTCACTGGATCAACGTCGACAAAAAAGCCTTGGAGAAAAAGCCTGTCGATTGTAAATACATCTGTGGGAATTTCCCACAATGGATACGGAGGATTGCAGAATGATTGATCTTTTAACAACATATTTGATTGTCGTCATTGCATTGATGCTCTGTAGCATCCTTGCCTTAATTCGGGTGATATGCGGACCAACCGTACCTGACCGTGTTGTCGGCGTTGACACAATCAATACAATAGTGATTGTCGGCATGATCGCCTTTGGTGTCGCATACCGGGAGGTCATTTACATTGATGTCGCTATTGTCTATGCACTCCTCTCTTTCATCTCAACCTTATTCATTGCCAGATACCTTGAGGGAGGTGATTTCTAAAATGATCTTTGATATCATCATCTACCTATTCATCGGGATTGGAATCTTTTTTATTCTTCTCGCAGGTATTGGACTCCTTCGATTCCCTGATGTCTATACAAGATTGCACGCAGGAACGAAATGCACAACATTTGGCTCTCTTTTCCTTATCGGGTCTGTCATTCTCATTGGTTTGAAACTGTGGTGGGAAAAAGATACCAATGGATCAGTACTTGCGATTCATTCTACGATTGCGTTGATCGCTATTCTGTTGACAAACCCTGTTGGTGCCCATGCGATCGCCCGTGCTGCGCATCGTAGTGGTATTCAGCCAGTAGGCGCAGTCATCGATGAACTCCAAGTAAAACCAGTGGAAAAAAATGAAGAAAAAACAGGAGGAGACTAAATGGGGGTGGAGTTTTTTATCGCAAACATTCTTGTCTTGATTCTTACGGTCGTCGCATCCCTTGTTGCAATGCTGCTTCGTGATCTTCTTGCTGCCGCGGTTGCTATGGCTGCAATGAGTCTGTTATTGTCGTTAGAATTCTTTATTTTGCAAGCACCCGACGTCGCCATCGCAGAAGCTGGAGTAGGTGCTTGTCTTTCCACTGCGATCGTTATTATTGCTATCAATGGAACAAAACGTATGGAGGATGAATAAGTATGGAGAAGAGAACTATCGTGGCTGTTCTTGTTTTTGCAATTGTTGCTGTCTTCTTTTTCTTCAGTGTCTTCATGGTTCATCCTTTTGGCAAACCCGGTCAGGTAAACATGGATGATCATATCATTGCAAACACCCAAAATGAGACTGGAACAAATAATGCCGTGACATCGGTTGTTTTTGATTATCGTGGTTTTGATACTCTTGGAGAGGCGACTATTTTATTTGCAGCGGTTGCCGGGGTGTTGATGATTTTTCGGAGGGTAAAACAATGAGCGGCATGTCAAAGATTGTGAAAACCGCGGTCAACATCCTGTTTCCTCTCACAATGATTTTCGGGCTTTATGTGATTGCACATGGTCATCTCACACCCGGTGGAGGTTTTCAAGGTGGCGCGATTGTTGCATCCGGATGTGCCATGATTGTTGTTGCATATGGGTCAAAGTGGGTTTTTAAACAGATAAAAGAAAAACGATTATCCTCGTTTGAAAGCATCGGTGCGGTCGGTTTCATCGCTGTTGCGTTATTGGGTCTTGTGTTTAGCACTGTGTTTTTCGGTAACTTCCTTGCCGGCTCCAGCCTCCTCTTTGGTACGATACCAGCAACTGGGTCAACCGGCGCTGATTTCAATACTGGTGGAGTCCTGCCGCTAATGAATTTTGCTGTGGGCGTAAAGGTCATAGCTGGGTTATTCGTCATTGTGTTAGTCATGGCATACGCTAGTAGTGTTAAGGAGTGGGACACATGATTGAATATATACCTTTTATCGTAGTCGCAACTATGATATTCATTGGGTTGTACGCTGTGTTGTTCCGTAGGAATCTGATTAAAATCGTCATCGGCATTTCTATTATTGAAAGTGGAGTGAATCTTTTTTTAATCACGTTAGGGTATCGTGAAGATGGTGTCGCACCGATCTTTACAAGTTTACCTCCGGGAACAACGTATCCGGCAGGAATGGTGCTTCCTGTCCCTCAGGCATTAACCCTCACCAGTATTGTGATAGGTGTCGCAGTTCTGGCGTTGATGCTATCGCTGGTTATGCATATTTATAGGAAATATGGTACGTTGGATGTTCGAAAGATTCGGAGGTTGAAAGAATGAACATCATCGACGTTCTTATCGAGCAGTCTCCTGTTTTGATTATTGCGATTCCGTTGCTTGGCGCATTTCTCATGCCGCTAGTCAATCGTATAAATAGCACAGTACGAAATATTTTTGGTTTGCTCGTGTTGTGTCTTACCGGGTTTTTTGTTGGGATGCTCGCATCTGATGTGCTTGCAAATGGTCCTCGTCTTTACATTTTCGGTGCAAAGGACCTTGCGATCCCCATGGTTCGTATCCTTTTTGAAGTTGATAGTATGAACATTTTCATGGCTCTTATCACGATGGTGCTTGCGTTCATCGCAATAATTTATTCATGGTCGTTTATGAAAGATCATGATGGGTTAGATAAGTATTACACGCTCGTTTTATTGTTGATTACGAGTA
>JAPKYE010000077.1 GCA_026394495.1 Methanobacteriota archaeon
TTCTGGCTCATGTAATGGATGTGACATCGAAATAATTGCAGCTCTCTGTCCTCGTTACGATGTCGAGCGATTTGGAATAAAACTTGTTGGTTCACCAAGACATGCTGATGTGTTATTAATTACTGGAGCAGTGACACGACAGCTTGCTGATAAAATAAAACATGTATATGAGCAGATGCCTGATCCAAAAGCCGTAATTTGCGTGGGGAATTGTGGAAATACTGGTAATGTTTTCTATGAATCGTATAATCTAGTTGGTCCTGTTGATCAAATCATCCCTGTGGATGTTTATATCATTGGATGTCCTCCACGGCCGGAAAACATCATCAATGGAGTTGCAAAAGCTTGGATGAAACTCGAAACATTAGAGGCAAAAACATGATAAAAAAAGAGCGGTTAACTCCTAAGGAAATCATCCAATCAATAAAAGACATGTTCACTACCAATATCCAGGCTGCTCGAATAGAAAAACGAACCATGGGAAAAAAGAAAACAGAATTTTATCATCTGTGGATACGACTCGATAAAACTATTTTCAAAGAAGCTGTAAGGCACCTTCAAAGTATTGATCCGGCGCTGCATTTTGCTGTTGCCTCTGGCTACGACCTTGATGATACCATTGAACTGGTCTATTCCTTCTCACTCTACCACGGAGTAAGACATCAGGAAATATCCGTGAATCTCACGGTTGCTCTCCAAAAATCAGACCCAACAATTGAAACCATTACTGATCTTATCCCTGGTTCTTTGATTTCTGAGCAAGAAAAACAAGAAATGCTTGGAATTACTGTAAGAAACATCCCAAAAAACACACGAGTGTTCATCGCAGATGATTTTCCAAAAGGAGTGTACCCCTGGCGACGTGATGAAACCGGACCAAAAAAACTCATCCGCAACCTTCATAAGGTGAAATCATGAAGACCGCTGAGAAAACAACCTACCAACTCCCCATCGGTCCAATTCACCCCGCGTTAAAAGAACCAGTGATGTTTGAGTTTGAAGTAGACGGCGAACGCATTGTGAATGTTAATGTACGACTTGGTCATGTTCACCGTGGCGTAGAATGGACCGCGACCCAGAGAAATCCCATTCAAGTTTTGTATCTTGCGGAGCGCATCTGCGGGATATGTTCGTACTGCCATCCGATGGCATTTAGCCTTGCTGTGGAACACGCTGCAGGAATCGAAGTCCCAGAGCGTGCAAATTACCTTCGGGTGATCCATGGGGAACTCGAACGTGTCTGTTCTCATATCCTCTGGGCTGGTGTCGCAGCTCATGAAATCGGTTTTGACTCTGTTTTATTCTTGACATGGCAGATGCGAGAAAAAGCATTAGATCTCACTGAATATCTCACAGGGAATCGGATCACCAAAGGTATTACCATGATCGGTGGCGTCAGACGAGATATCACACCTGAAATGCACCCGAAGATTCAGGAGACGTTACAGTATTACAAAGAAATTTTTAAAAAACTTCAGCATGTGTTCTTAGATGATAAAACATTTCAGTTGCGTTGCAAAGACTGCGGCGTATTAACAAAGGAGGATGCATTGGCATTTTGTGCTGTCGGACCTACCGCTCGTGCATCCGGGGTGAAAAAGGATGTTCGCCTTGACCAAGGATATTTCGCTTATAGTGATCTTGATTTTGATTATATCACCCCTGATATTTATACGGGTGAAGTACATGGTGACGTGTATGATAGGATCGTTGTTCGTTTACTAGAAATACAACAATCGCTAGGATTGATTGAGCAATGCCTTAATCAAATGCCTGCTGGTCCTATTGTTTCTGAGCCAAAGCCGCTAAAACTTCTGGCGAAGTTGAAGAATGTGTCTGGTGAAGGAATCGGGCGGATGGAAGCACCCCGCGGAGAAGTCTTCCATTACGTAAAACTGAGTGCTCAGGATGCCCCTTATGCATGGAAGGTACGGGCGCCAACCTACAGCAACATCCTCCCTTGGATCCCCATGCTTGTCAACCAGCAGATTGCAGACATCCCGATTGTTGCAGCGTCCACCGACCCGTGTATGTCATGCACCAATAGAGTAACGATCGTAAAAAATCAGGACATTTCTTTTCTTGATAAGGAAGAGTTACATCTGATGAGTATACAAAAAACACGGAGGCTTCAGCAATGAGATTCCCGATGATTTTCCAGTTGCTTAGACAGTTATTTAAAAAACCGCATACGAACAAATTTCCTACGAAATATACACCGTCGTCAACAACCAGGTTTTTTGCTGATGTTCACGATGGGAAAAAAACCATGTGCTATCCAGTAGAAACACCCCAGGGGTTCCGTGGTAAAATCCAGTATGAAAAAGACAAATGCATTGGCTGCCGGCTCTGCCTGAAGGTCTGTCCCTCTGAAGCTATCGAATTTAAAGCTGACGAAAAGAAGATAAAAATTTATCTTGCACGATGCACGTTTTGCTCGCAATGTAACGACGTCTGCCCAGTGAATTGCCTGAGTATGAGCAATGAATTTTTACTTGCGGATACAGACAAGTATTCGAAGGATTTGATTGTTGAATAAC
>JAPKYE010000066.1 GCA_026394495.1 Methanobacteriota archaeon
GACAGAGGGATATTAGGAGGGGATCCTCTCTTGTGTTGACATTGAATCTGACCACAGGTGCGCAGGAATGGCAGAAACCCCTGGACAAAGCAGTATTTGGGTATAATGGGACGATGCACCGTCTCACGACAGATCACGGGGACCTCTGTAAGTCCGAAACATAAAATATATGCAGCTCTTGAAGATGATGGACGTTCTGGTCAGAATAATTTCTTTAACTCGTGTGTTGAAAATACCACTATTTTTGATTGTTGTTTAAAACGCTTTTCATTTGACCAGATGGGAACACCTTGTTTCAACGACAGCGCAAAATATGCAGCGTCCTTCGGATGCCCGGGCAGCACCTTCAACGCACGCGGCATGAATTTGTTATATTCGGATTTCGGTACCACATCAATCAGTGAATATAGCAGGATGCAGGATGTCAGGAATTCTTCTTCTTCGATGCCACTGTATATGCAGACCTTCTTCTTCAACGAGAACAATTCATCGAGTAAAAAATCCGGCGCATACAGTCTTACTCCTGACACGTATGCGTGCTTGATGAAATTCCTTGTAAATGATTGCGATTTAAAAAAGGAAAAGATGATTGATGCATCAACGATAAACTCCATTTGCTATCCTCAGAGCAAACCGTGTCGTTTCGCCACGCGTTTATTCAGCTCATCTGCCAGTAATTGCGCCTGCTCCTCGGACAATTTGCTTTTCTGCAATATGGCATCAACACGTTCAAAAAGCAGCAATGTCCGCAGTTTCTCTTCAACTGCTTCTCTGAACAATACCTTCATCTCCGGTTTTTTCAGTTCTTTACCCGCTAGTTTCAGCAGTCCTTCAGATATTTCTATTTTTATTTCACCCATGGTCACACCAAGCTCTGAAAAGAGTTCATCGCGGTATTTAAACATTTCTGAGCCGTTGTCTGCAAAATTTAGTCTTGTCCCCATCACCGAAGAATGGACTGATGTCCAGCAATTTAGATCAAAACGGCACGATCATACCTGTTTCATCTCTTCAAAAAGAGGCATATGATGGAATGATCTACGACGTTGACGTCCCCAACGACATCGTACTCGTCCGTCGTGGGAACGGCTCAGCGTTCTGGTCTGGAAACAGCAACACCCAGCTACAACAATTTCAGCCTTCAATATAATCGAAGTGGTGACATAAGCTGGACAACGATAAACACAACCTACGACATCATCATCGCTGCACTCATTAGCGATGAATACAAGACGTTTGATTTGGAAATATTTATGGCAACCACCTCATCAACCTCAGACCCGTTAGCATTAACGGTCACCTTTAAATCGGGGGGTTAAGTAACCTTCCCTGTAAAGAAATAGGTATGCAATTCAGGTGTTATCATCTATTTTTTTGGATTAGCGATATAATAGAAGGAAATTATGGGGGGGATCATCTCTTGTGTTGACATTGAATCTGACCACAGGTGCGCAGGAATGGCAGAAACCATTGGACCGTGCGGTATTCAATCAGAATGGAACCATGCACCGTATCACAACCGAAAAAGGGGATCTGCTGGTCAGTCCGAAACATAAGATATATGCAACAAATAATGGGAATACGAACGAAAATTCTGTAGGCAGTTCTTCAGGTGATATCTCTCAAAAGCTTGGCTGGTACATCAACCTTAGCAGCAGCCTCGTACATCTTCCGATCATCAGTAATGAGAGTAGAGTTAGTCAGCTTGGCGCAGGCAATGAAAATAGTGTCAAAACCACTGCTTCTTGTCCGTGCACCTATCCGTATCGCCTCGTTCAGAAGAAAGATGTCGTAGAAAACGTTTCCATGGTCTCTGACATAGTCAGATGCTTGGATCCCTCGTTGATCCTTCCCAGTAAGCCTTGCTGTTACCGAGGCTATTTCAATGAGACAGACTGCTGGGATGTTCATCACAGTTTTTCTATCTTCGATCTCTTGGATAATGTCTCTAGCTTTCAAATGCAAACGAAGCTGTTCGCGATAGAGAGAATCCTTCTTTCGTCTCATTGGCGGAATAATTCCCTTTATCAAAACGGTAGTATCCAAGGTGACAGCGCTCATGATGAATACTTCCCATCGCGCATCCTTCGGATAAGCTCAGTCGAATCCTCATCAGAAATACGATCCTTGGCCATGAGCTTATTCAAATCAGACAATGATCGTGATTTTTTCTGTCTAGAAAACTTCAACTCGTCAATAAGTGCATGTAACTCACGATCAACGAGTTCTAATCTTTTCAGGATTACAGCGCCTTCCATAGGAATCACAGATGATAATGAGACTGAAGCAATATATAAGGATTTCCCCCTTCAGGCAAGAACAGAAACCGACACCCCTGTCTATTCGTTAACACCGCTAACAGAAGTGTATGATCGTATCGAACAACAAAACGAATCTTACTCATTCAAAGACGAAGAAGGAAACGCTATCCCTATTTCCTCCATCACACAAGAACAATACGATGGACTGATCTACGACGTTGACGTCCCTAACGACATCGTACTCGTCCGTCGTGGGAACGGCTCAGCGTTCTGATCTGAAAACAGCAACACCCAGCTACAACAATTTCAGCCTTCAATATAATCGAAGTGATGGCACAAGCTGGACAACGATAAACACAACCTACGACATCTTCATCGCTGCACTCACAAGCGATGAATACAAGACGTTTGATTTGGAGATATTTATGGCAACCACCTCATCAACCTCAGACCCGTTAGCAGTAACTCTTACGTTTAAATCGGTGGCAAAGTAAGAGCCCCTGTAAAAAAACAAGTATGTAATTCAGGTGTTATCATCTATTTTTTTGGGTTAACGACATGACAGAGGGATATTAGGAGGGGATCCTCTCTTGTGTTGACATTGAATCTGACCACAGGTGCGCAGGAATGGCAGAAACCATTGGACCGTGCGGTATTCGATCAGAACGGGACGATGTACCGGATCATAACCGAACAAGGGGATAAGTTGGTCAGCCCGAAGCATAAAGTGTATGTTCAGATTAATTCTTCTCAGGGTTTATACAACATCATCATGAACAATTCCTTAGGTGAAAACACGTCGACAGGGGCTCGTTCTTTTAACCGTTTATCTCCAGAAAAAATAGGTGCAGATTTCAATTCTAAGGAAAGAGCTAGATATGGGACGTCTTTATCTGATCTGGAGAGAATCCGACGTGCTTCCGGAAGTCTCTCTGAAAAGACAGATGAAGGGACAATGCTTATCTCTTCAAGTAAAAAACCTAATACTTCATTGAATTCCTCATGGGATAGCTTTGTTTCTTGTCGCAACTCTTCTTTATGGTTTTCAAGTTCGACAAGTAAAAATTCAGGGGCTATAAACTCGTATCTTCCAACAATGCTGTTAAACATAAACACATCGAATGCGACACCTTTTGTGAGAAGTGCGGAAACGACAACATTCACATCAACAACGATGAACATGGTTTATAACTCTTCGTATCGTTTTGCTAACGATTTATTGATTTTCCCTGAAATCTCTGCAGCTTTCTTCTCTGAAAGCTTGGATTTTGATACAATGCGTTTCAACCGTGCCAATCGTTCAAATTTTTCGTTCACCACTCTATTGGCCAACAAAGAAAGTTCAACATCGGAAAAACCACGAAGTTTCCTGTGCAATTCATCAGAGATAACAACCTTTACTTCAACCATATCATCTTCACATACTAATGATGATTTTACTCAGTATTTAAACCTTTCTCACGGGACGTTAATGCAGATTACAACAACAAATGAACTCTACGAAAAAGGAGAACAACTCTTTTTCCTTGATGACCAAGGCAATGAGATACCTGTTCAATCAATCACACTTTTTGGATTAGCGATATAATAGAGGGAAATTATGGGGGGGATCCTCTCTTGTGTTGACATTGAATCTGACCACAGGTGCGCAGGAATGGCAGAGACCGTTGGATCGTGCGGTATTCTATCAGAACGGGACGATGTACCGTATCACAACCGAACAAGGAGACCTGCTGGTCAGCCCAAAACACAAAGTATATGTTGCGAATACGAGTTATTTGGATTCTTTACCGAGTTCTTTGCAGAGTTGTTTGGTTGATATCCCCACGCCAATATCAAAAAGCAGGTTTTCATACGTCCAAATCTTACAATTTTTACAAAGGCTAAGTGCAACGAATTCAACATCTTTCAAGTGTGATCCGAGGAGTGTTTTTGCTTTTGGTATAAACGATATGTATTCACGCTTTGGCACAAAGGTGATAATGTCGAAAACAAGAAATGCGAGTTCGTTAAACGCTTTCGCGGATAATGATGATTTCCGCATCAGTTCTTTTTTATGGTTGTTAAACTCCTTGAGTAACGTTTCAGGTCCAAATATAAGCAAAGATTCATTAAAAACGATGCTGAGTATATCACCTTGTGAGATGAGGATGCGGAAGAATACGTTAGAGTCGAGAACGACTTCCATTTACAGCAGTCCTTCTTTTTGTAATCGTTTCAGCATTGATCGTTTGACCTTATCTGACATTTCATCCGCATCTTTCTCCGTGAATGTTGATTTGGAGACGATGCGTAACGCTTTTTTTAACGCTTTATCGCGTGAAATTTTTTCCGATGCTTCTGCTTGTACGAGTTTTGACCAGTTCACCCAAGAGAACCGTTTCATCTCTGCTTTGATTTCATCTGGGATGGTGAACGTAACCGACGACATTCACAGCTCACCTCGTTTCACCATCTGCTCGAATCTCCGTAATTGCTCGACTTTACGGACAATGATTCTTCGAAACACCTCTGCCCAGTTTACTTCAGGGTATTCTGATAATTTCTTCTTAAGTTCCGATGGGATGGATAATGTTACCGTTGCCATGTTACCCTCCTTACATAATTCTGTAAATATACATAATTATGTTGAAGTATTTAATTCTTTTGTTCTACCATATTATTCGTTAACACCAGTAACTACTATCTATAATGAAATACCACAAGGAAAAACAATCTATTTCTTAGATGCCCAAGGCACCCCGATATCGGTGTCATCAATTCAAAAAGAATCGTACGATGGACCGATTTACGACGTTGACGTCCCCAACGACATCGTCCTTGTCAGACGAGGAAACGACTCAGCGTTCTGGTCTGGAAACAGCGACACCCAGCTACAACAATTTCAGCCTCCGGTACATGCGCGACGGGGACAGCAGCTGGACCAACATCACCACATCCTATGAATCGTTTGTTACTGGTCTTACAGCCGCGGACTGGAAAACCTTCGATCTAAACCTTCTGCTTGCCACCACCTCATCCACGGGTGATCCCTTTGCGATTACGATTACATTTAAATCGGTGGCAAAGTAAGAGCTCCTGTAAAAAAACAAGTATGTAATTCAGGTGTTATCATCTATTTTTTTGGGTTAGCGACATAACGAGGGCGATTAGGGGTGGGATCCTCTCTTGTGTTGACATTTTTGCAGTTTGTTATTTTTTCCACTTACCTTAAAATAGTATCAATGAGAAATCATACCGTGTTATATAATAACATGTACTGTTTGAAAGAAACGCAGAAGGAAACAGAGATGCAAAAATACGGCTGTAAAAACTGGAAAGTGAAATCACTACTTTTCATACTTATTATAATGCTCTCCATAATCCCTTCTGCATACCTTACACATGCAAACGACCACATCAGTGTGAGTTTCGACCCTGATCTCCCAGAATCTTCCCCTCCATCTCCACCGTCGAGTAGCCCTTCTCTACCATCAATCAAACCACCGGTTGCAAACATCTCAGGACCAAAAGAAGGCTACGTCAACGAAACCTTGTTCTTCTCCGCTCATTACAGCTACGACCCCGACGGATACATAACCGCCTACCGCTGGGATTTTACCAACGACGGATTATTTGACACACCATGGACAAAAGACGTCATCACCACCACCTGTTACACAACCCCGGGAAACTACACGATAAAACTCCAGGTAAACGACAATGATAATTTAATCTCCACCGCTTTTTTCACACTCCGCATCCTTGAACTCAAACCGCCACTCCAACCACCTGTAGCACACATAGAAGGACCTTACACAGGAGTTGTAGCACACATAGAAGGACCTTACACCGGAATCCTTAATGAAAACATCACCTTCAATAGCACAGGAAGCTACGATCCTGACGGCGAGATCATTTTCTACACATGGGACTTTGGCGATCACAACACATCCACTCTAAAAAACCCAATCCACAAATACGCACAAATAGGAAACTACATCGTCATGCTAACAGTCACCGATAACGATAACCTAAGCACGACCACAATCTCCACAATATACATCCGGGAATCCGACGACCACAAACCACCAGCGACATCAGAGTACTCTTTTTTTATCCCCACAATCGCCCTCTTCATCAGTGCACTGCTTCTATTCATACTCACCAGCATCTTCCTAGTCTCGTTCAAACGGAGAGACAAACACCCCACATCCCAGAAAGAACATCACACAGACACACCAACGAGTACAAAAACAAAAATACCCCTGGAAAAGACCCTGCTGCCCATCACACCCACAGACGCATCTCCTGCACCACCACATCAGATAAAAGCACAGATTCAGAAGAAACCTATCCCAAGCAACCCCATCGGAGAATCACTCTTCCTTAAAGAAACAGAAGACAAACTAGGAGATATCTTCGAAGCGATATACAACGAAGAGAAACAAATCATCGGATACAAAATCAGAGAAAAACAATCAAACAAACCTCTAAACATATTTGCAGAGCACGTGATTCTACAAGGAGACGTTTTCACCTATGTTCCATCCAACTATACCATGGCAAATAAAATAATCGAACACTTCGAATTCCTCGATCGCATTGAACCGGAGATCCTCCTCATATTAAAAAGCCCGGTCGCATCTGAGGAAGAAATATACAGAGACATTGTGAGTCAGAACAAAGAAATAATAAAGAACATTGAGAACGCACATACACTCCAGGAAATGCTCACGAACTGCATCCACATCCTCAAAAAACAACAGACTATCATCGAAGACAAGATCCTTTTAATCCAAAAGAAAAAAGAAGCAGAGATGATCACAGAACAACAATACACGCAAGAAACAAACCATTATATCCAAATACTCAGAAACCTAAATGAATACACGAAGAACAGTCAGATGCTCCAACGACGACTAGAGCAAACCACACCAGGGATACTCAACGACAGAAACCAAAACAACAAGGCCATATAAAAACAGATTTCAGATTACATTGATGAAAAGAAAAACACAAAATCTTTTCGTTCAATTGACACAAACTTAATCCAGACAGATAGCGCTCAGTGAATGTGAAAAAAGCGTTTGCGACAAACATCGACTTTAATGAAAACAATGCAGGACTTGCAAAACCACTCTTCAATCTCCACAGCAAACAACGGATCATAGAAACAAGCTATCGTGTGAAGACACATTCATTCAGACATAAGACCACATCGAAGAATTACTTTAACAGATTGTTTTACTAAAGATTCTCGGTCTTTTTGTACAATTTGCGGCTTCTTGCAGAAATACTCATTTGTCTAACCATCCGGGGAGTCTTTGTATTAGGACAGGACATATCTCATGTCCCTACACAGTTGCGGAAAAACTGCCTAGACCGTAACATATAAATATAACTTTTATCTTTCCTAATATGAACTTAATTCATTGCAAAAGGGTAACAAAGAGATGGGATAATGGGATGCAAAAAAAAAGTAATTGTAGATTGGGCAGATGATACCAAGAACATACTCATGGTTTTTTTAGTGATGTCGATGTGGATTAGCACTTTAACGCCACTCGTACTAGCAGATGAAACATCCATCAGTATCACCTTTGACCCTAATGGAACAGTAGACATCGATGTCACACCAAGGAGCTCAGCCTTTGGCGCTATTCTCATTGGATCATGGGTAAATACCACAGGAAGCACATTCACGCTGTATAATAATGGAACCGTAGCGATGAACACACAGATAAAATCCAATGCAACAACTGATTCAACTCAATTGACTCTTGACACAAACGGCAACCCCGGAGCAGACGCCTATTCATTGTATACCAGCGGTCTCGATACTAACGGGTACATCACCGCTGTATATGGGGGAGATTTCGACACGGCAATCGCCGCAGGTGGAAATAAAGGATTTGACCTCTGTCTTAATATGGGAAGCTCGCTATCATCAAATTTCACCTTACAGACAACAACCATTTATCTACAAGGAACTTCAATATAATAGAAAAAACACAAGAGAAAGCATATCCTTCAGAAATATGTTAATCCCTTGTTCTTCCAACGGAGAATGGCAAGAGATCAACAAGGTACGTAATAGATCATTTTATGTAGTTTATCGAGTATGAAGCGCGGAGAAATTTATGATAAAAAATAGAATGATTCTTATTCTAATACTCCTCTGTATATTCTCATATGTTTCTCCAGTAGCACAATCAAGCCTAAAGATCTGGCCAGCAAAATTAACTATCTCAATGCCTGAAGGATATTCAAACGGGACGATTTTCTACCAGATTGAAGTAACAAACCCGTATACGTACGAAGTGAATGCATCAGCTCGAATAGAAAACCCAGATGTACTGCAATTATCAGAAGGATACACGTGTATCCCAAATCTCACGTGGGTGAATATTTCACCACAGACTCTGCATCTTCCTGCGAACACGGCAGGGTACTTTGGGGTCTCTCTTGACATTCCAGAGAAAGAAAAACAATTCTATTACAACAACAGCTGGGAGACCTGGGTTGTGATCTCATCTGATGGGCCATCAGGTGAACTGGGCTTGTTGCTATAGGAGTAACAATCTATGCACTCCTATACTGGAAGAAAAGACACTTAACGAAGAAGTAAACATGGTAAAAGAGGGAGACATCATAGAGGTTACATTGACATTACTTGAATGATACAAACAGTGATGCAAGTACAATATTCATCTCCTTCTTATTTTCGTCTTGTATACCCTCACAGACATCTTGCATATGCATCAGTATACTCACCTGAGTGTTCACCTGAGAAAAACGTAGTTAAAAACCTTAGATGCTACTAGTAGTTACATAGTACTATACTAAAATGCATTGGTATGTGTAGCATTGAGCTGGTGTTGAAAGGATGGAATGGAAAAAAACAACGCAGAATATAGTGAATATTGTTCTTGTAATTGGAACATGGAGTATGGTATTTATACCTTTAGTATTAGCAGATGAAACTTCCATTAGTATCACCTTTGATCCCGATGGTACAGTATACATTGATGTCACACCAAAGAGCCGAGCCTTTGGCGCCATTCTCATTGGAGCATGGGTAAATACCACAGGAAGCACCTTTACGCTGTTCAATAATGGAACCATGGCGATGAATGTCCAGTTCAAATCCAATGCAACAACTGATTCAACTCAATTGACTCTTGACACAGACGGCAACCCCGGAGCAGACTCCTATTCATTGTATACCGACGGCCTCGATAATGACGGGTACATTACCGCTGCATATGCAGGAGATTTCGACATGGCACTCGCTGAAAGTGGAAATAAAGGATTTGACCTCTGTCTCAATATGGGAAGCTCGCTATCATCAAATTTCACGGTGCAGACGACATCTATCTATCTTCTCGGTAGTATCAGCTGATGAAAAAAACAGGTCAACAAAAAAACATAGTGTAAATTTAGGTCTATTAAACCATCAAATTTTTTTTATATTTTAAGGCGAGAATGAATCGCTCTGTCTTTTTTTCCAGTAAATTCTTTCTCTTGAAGAAATCGTTTCGTCTTCAGACAGGTGCGTTCACCTAATTTGGAGAGTCTTGGATCGCCTGCCTCTGAAAAACAACCATGTATCTCTTCTCCCTAAGTGAATCATATATGAATCACATATGAATCATAACATTAATAAGGTAATGACTCATATACGAGTCTAGCTATGGGCACAAATTCACGGTTCTCAGCTGGCGATCCACTTTTTGTAAGAGATAGTAGTATACAGCACGTCGGTACACAAGAAAACTCAGAAGCAGGCATCAACAACATCGTATTCATCAACCACACAGAAAAAAAGATCCTCAGCGAACCTCAAAAGAACAACCAGCGGAGGAAGATATGAACGGAAAGACGACCCCACGGTTCCCAGTCGGCTTCCCACCATTTGTCAGAGACATCATCAAACAACAAGTCGGAACACTAGGAAACTCAGAAGCAGAGGTCGTCAAAAACATCGTCCTCATCTACCTCACAGAAAAAGGAGTCCTCAAACTACAACAAAGAAAAGGAGGGAAGGAACGATGATAAAAACAAGGGCGGCTCGATACCTAATCGTTCTTACATTTGTCCTCCCCCTACTCCTCATGACCTCTACGATGGTCCATGCTGTTCCCCTAATCCCACAGAACATTATCATCGTTGACAAGACAGGAAACGGCGATTATACAACCATAACAGAAGCAGTACAACACGCAGAACCAACAGACATCATCCAGATACAACCAGGCATATACGCAGAACATACCATCAACATAAATAAAAAAATCTCGTTGATCGGTACCAATACAGAAACATGCATTGTCGATTGCTCAGGCAACCCTGGATTCAACCTTGAAAGCAGTTATGTCGACATCACACACCTACAAATCATAAACAGCAAAGAACAAGCAATCTTGATACAATCAGAAAGCACTGGATGCACCATCTCCAATTGCGACATCTACCCATCCCAAGACAACGGCATCGATATGTTATCATCATACAATACCATCACAAATTGTACATTCTACGGAGATACAATGGGCAGACAAGCGATAAAAATACAAGGTTCAAACAACAAAGTAGACCGCTGCACACTCCAACATTTCAGCAACGGCATCATGATCATTGCATCAGCAAACGATAACACCATCATAAACTGCAATATTCTAAACAATGAAAACGGTGTTGACATTCGAATGAATTCAAACAACAACATCATCATAAACAATAACATTTATTCCAACTTCCAAGGAATAAAAATATGGCAAAACTCCAATAACAACGTTATTTACCTCAATAACATCTTCAAGAACGATAACGATGCCATTGATGAAAATATAAACCGTTGGGACAATGGAGAACGCGGTAACTACTGGAACGACTATACAGGACCTGATAATGATGACAATGGGATCGGAGATACACCATATGATATCTCAACACAGAACCAAGATCACTTCCCGATAACAACCTTGCTCCTCCCCGACGTCATCATTGCACCAACAAACATTGAACACGTGACAAGCACCTCAGATACAACACCAACATTCAACTGGGATCCTGCAATCTACAGCAAAGGCATCCATGGATACTACGTCACTATTGACGTTAACCCAGAGGTCTTCACAGAAAGCACAACATGGACCTCATCACTCAGCCTCACCGATGGAATCCACACATTCAAAATCCGCGCTGAAGGTTCAGATGGGAAGATTACCACCGTTACCTTGAGATTCAAGATTGATATCTCTCTCAATGACCTTGATCATGATGGCTGGAGCGACGAAGATGAAAACATATATGGAACAGATCCTACCAACCCAGAAAACTATCCCTCAGACACAGATGGTGATCATCTCCCAGATACTGTAGATACGGATGATGATAACGACGGGTACAGCGACCTTATGGAGTTCTCCTACGGGACCGACCCCTATGATTCAAAGGAGTACCCACCGGATCTCGATGGAGACAAGATTCCCGATGAGGATTCACCAGACGGAAAGTACACAGGAGATATCGACGATGATGACGATAGCCTCCCAGACCTCATCGAACTGCAGATAGGATCAAATCCCAAGAACGGAACCGACGCTCGCAAACTCTACCTCGGCGGTACACCTTACTACCTCGTTGACACAACGCACACAGGAGTCTATACCATCCTCTATGATCCCGTTACGCAGAAGACCAGAAACATCGAGAAAAAGGACGATATATACCTGATCGACGCAAATGGAGATGGGATGTGGGACTTCACATACAACACCGCCGACCTCTCTGTATCATCCTACTCATGGCAGAATGTACAACTTCTCACAATAGGTCTTATCGCACTCTTCGTCGTGGTAATCATAGGCATCTTCGTCTTCCTGATTAGGAGAAAACGACCAAGTACTAAAGGTCCACAGGACCTAACAAACAGACACCCTGTGGCCATAGAACCAGAAGAACACGAGATCATCGACCTATACACCGATACGACGATAAAAGACACAAGAACATGCCTCATGCACATCCAGAAAGACATAAACCGCTACTTAGAGCAACTAAACCAAATAAACAAACAGCTGAAACCAACAACAGAAGAAAGAACAAGAATCAGAGAAAGTGAAATACACGACATTGAAGCAGAAATCGACGCGCGGCTATTAGAAAAATTAAAGATGAAAGATAATGATCTATCACACAGGTAATGCGATACTTAGAGAAAGAGGATGGAGGAATCAGCAATGAAGACAGGGTCTCTGTTAATTTTTCTTACTATACTACTATTAACAGCGATATCGTGTCGAGCGATAGACATCTCGGTACAACCAGCAGAGGTTACCATCACGATGACGAATGCGTTCTCCTCTGAGAATACCATAACACAGGTTACAGTAACAAATAACAACAACCAGAGCATCAACGTCACCTGGTACCTAGAGCATCCATCTCCTCAGTCGTTGATAAGACCGAACAGGACATATATAGAAAACATCTCCTGGATCCACGTTTCCCCACCCTGGTGTATCCTAAGTCCCTATGCATCAGCACCGTTCTCCCTCTCTCTCGACATCCCAGAGCGAGACGAACTCAAGGACCAACACTGGGAAACATGGGTGACGTTTACACCACACTCAGTGAACGGCAGCAGCCTTTTCATGCAGGAGTACGCGGTCCGCGTGTATATCGACACACCCCAGAACACACAACCGCTTCTCGCCCCAAGCAACAACCTTTTTCAGGGTACACAGTACACTCTTCTTGTGCTCATGTTCGTGATCGCAGCCATCAGCATCGTCCTATCCATCCGGCTCCTCAAAAAGAATCATCGATAATCAACTATTTCAGCATCGAAAAAAGATCATCCTGGTCAGAAGGTGAAGAGCCCTGTGAAAAAACCAAAAGGAAAAGAACTCACCAAGAAACAGAAGAACGGGTCATTGATTGGGGGTTTTTGCCCATAAATAAAAAAGATAGATTGTATTTTTTTCCAATCTGAATATGTTTGAAATCATACTGTTAAATTTTTTTTCAGTCAGAATTAATGTTTATAGCCTGACTTCCCCATGTCTTAGGCAAATATCCTGATTTTAGCTACATTCTTCTCCCGATTCAAAGGTTTTTATATTTTAATGGAAAAATTTATTCATCAATTGAGAAAAAAACATCCACAAAACCTATAAAATCCCAACGGATGAGGGTGCCTTGAGTTAATCTTATGAGTTTTACATTAGGTATACGCAGAGAAGATAAAAATCGCTGGGAACGAAGAGTTCCGCTAATACCTCAACACGTACAAGAATTGAAAAAGAAACATGATATCGAGACACAAATCCAACCCTCTAACATACGTGTTTTTTCAGATAAAGAATATCAAGATGTTGATGCACAGGTTCAAGAAAATTTGTCGTCGTCTTCTGTTGTTTTTGCAGTAAAAGAGATACCAAGTGATTTTTTTGAACAGGGAAAAACATACGTGTTTTTTTCCCATACGATCAAAGGCCAGAAACACAATATGCCGATACTTAAGAAAATGATGGAGTTGAACTGTACCTTGATTGATTATGAGAAAATAGTTGATAATAATGGGAAACGATTAGTGTTTTTTGGTAGATTCGCGGGTCTTGCCGGCATGGTCGATACGCTCTGGATTTTTGGACAACGATTACAATGGGAAAAAATAAAGACGCCACTAAGTGAGATTAAACAAACGATTAAATACAAGGATTTAGACGACATAAAGAAACATATCGCTGCAGTTGGGAAAAAAATAGAAACCAACGGTCTTCCGAAATCTCTGACGCCGTTGGTCATCGGATTCGCGGGATATGGTCATGTTTCTATAGGGGCTCAGGAAATTCTTGATGGTTTGCCTGTAAAAGAAATCAAACCAGAAGAAATAGAGTCGATCTACAAAAATCCTTCAAACAAGGTTATTTACAAAGTAGTATTCAAAGAAGAACATATGGTGGAACCTGTTGCACCTGGTAAAAAATTTGATCTGCAGGATTACTACAACCATCCAGAAAATTATCGCCCTGTTTTTGAACGATACATCCCCTATTTATCATTACTTATGAACTGTATCTATTGGAGTGCCCAATATCCCCGTCTTATTACAAAAACATATTTGAAAACATCTTTTAAGAATGATCACCATCTGCGTCTCAAAGTTATTGGGGACATTAGTGTTGATATTAACGGTGCTATAGAATTCACTGAAAAAACAACATCACCAGATAACCCTGTTTTTATGTACAACCCCACTACAGATACTATACATGACGGATATGTGGGCGATGGCGTGGTGGTAATGGCAGTTGATAATCTCCCCTGTGAATTACCTCGCGAGTCATCGCAGTCGTTCAGCGAAACCCTCTTACCCTTTATTCCCGACATCATGAACACTGATTTTACGGTAAACGATTTTGATAAACTAGTGTTACCCTTTGAGATAAAAAATGCTGTTGTACTCCATAAAGGGAAACTGACACCAAATTACCGTTATATCAACAAATATTTATAAGCTAATTCTATACAGTGCTTCGAATTTTTAAAAATAAGGGGTACTATTATGAAGAAAATATTGGTCCTTGGCGCAGGAATGGTTTCTCGACCGATGATTAAGTATCTTTTAAATCAACCTGATTTTCATGTGATAATGGCGAGTAGAACAGTCAGTAAAGCAGAGAACATGATACAGGGACATCCGCAAGGAGAAGCCTTTGAACTCGATGTCAACGATGATAAAAAAGTCGAGGAGTTTGTCTCAAAAGCAGATGTTGTAGTAAGTCTTTTACCATACACATATCATGTGAAGGTCGCAGAGATGTGCATCAAACATAAAAAACACTTGATCACCACCTCGTATGTGAGCGATGCAATGAAGGCGTTAGACAAGAAAACAAAAAATGCAGGCATCCTTATTCTTAATGAATGCGGCCTTGACCCAGGGATCGACCATATGTCGGCAATAAGAATCATTCATTCAATAGAACATGAGGGCGGAACGGTTAGTAGCTTTCGATCCACTACAGGTGCGCTTCCCGCCCATGAGGCGAACACCAATCCATTTGGTTATAAGTTTTCATGGTCTCCGCGTGGCGTTCTTCTTGCATCTCGTAATGCTGCCAAATGGTTAGAAAATGGAAAAGAGATATCAATCCCGGGTGAACAACTATTTGAGAATTATAGCTTACAAGATGTAAAAGGTGCGGGAACATTTGAAAACTATCCAAACCGAAATTCCATGCCCTACAAAGAAATCTATGGATTAAAAGATGCAACAACCGTGTATCGCGGCACCTTCAGAATGACGGGATGGTGTGAGACTCTCCGCAGTATCGTAGCTCTTGACTGGCTCAGTGAAGAACCACCCAAGGGTTTCTCTGGGAAGACATACGGAGAACTCACGAGACATTTAATCGGTGCTAAACCAAAAGAAAATCTTCCACATGCAACAGCAAAACATCTTGGTCTTAAGCCATATGCCGCGGTTATCAAACGACTTGAATGGCTCGGTCTTTTTGGTGATGAACCATTACCAAAAGACAAAAACAACCCCTTAGATTATCTCAACGTCCTCACATTAAAAAAGATGTCCATGGCAGAACATGAACGAGACATGGTCGTCATGCATCATGAGTTCATCGCCGAGTATCCATCGAAAAAAGAATACATCACCTCAACCTTAATTGACTATGGCATCCCTGATGGCGACACATCTATTGCACGGACCGTAGCACTTCCCGCGGCGATCGCGGTAAAGATGATACTACAGAAAAAAATGAACATTACAGGTGTCCATATCCCGGTGGTTCCAGAAATCTACAACCCGATCTTAGATGAGCTGGAAGACATGGGTATAACATTCAAAGAAAAAACAGAGACGTTCACAAAAAAAACCGCCGATATCATTTTATAACAACGAATTATACCGCTTTCAACAAAAAAATACATTTATTTTAAAGGAGAAAAAAATATATGACTATTACACCAACAGAAGTACACAAAACACTCAGCAAATACATGCTTGCAGATGGATTTAACTTAGTCTTTGATCATAAAAAAAGCAAAGGATGCAGAATCTACGACTCCCGCACAGAAAAATACTTCCTTGATTGTTTTTCGTTTTTTGCCACAGCCCCAGTGGGATGTAATCATCCAAAACTCACCACACCAGAGTTTATCAAAAAAATGGGGGAGATCGCCATTCACAATCCTACGAACTCTGACATATACACAGTAGAAATGGCTGAGTTTGTTGACACGTTTGCAAAATATGCGGTTCCAAACTACTTCCACCATCTGTTTTTCATCAGTGGCGGAGCACTTGCGATAGAGAATGCTTTAAAGACCGCCTTTGATTGGAAAATACGAAAAAATATCGCCCGAGGAAAAGGAGAGATCGGACGAAAAGCGATCCATTTCAAAGAAGCGTTCCATGGGAGAACCGGGTATACGCTCTCAATGACAAACACCTTTAATTTAGATAAAACAAAGTATTTTACTAAGTTTGATTGGCCACGGATCATAAATCCAAAGATTACTTTTCCCCTGAACAAAGAGAACCTTGAAAACGTGAAAAAGCTTGAGCACCAAGCTGTCGCAGAAATTGAAGATGCGGTTAGAAAGAATCCTGATGATATCGCAGCTCTCATCATAGAACCAATACAGGGTGAAGGCGGAGACAACCATTTCCGCAAAGAATTCTTCCATGAACTTCGCCGACTCTGCGATGAAAATGAGATGATGTTCATCGTAGATGAAGTGCAAAGCGGTGTAGGACTTACCGGGAAAATGTGGGCATACCAAAATTATGATTTTAAACCAGATATCGTTGCATTTGGGAAAAAAACACAGGTCTGCGGCATCATGGTGGGAAACCGTGTAGACGAGGTTAAAGATAACGTGTTCAAAGTTGAAAGTCGTCTGAATTCCACATGGGGCGGAAGCCTTGTCGACATGGTCCGCTGTCAGAAATACCTTGAAGTTATCCATGAAGAACATCTCATCGAAAACACAGAAAAACAAGGAAAGCGCCTCATCAATGGGTTGGAAGAAATCGCTCAAGACAATCCTGAACAGATTTCAAACGTTCGCGGCAAAGGACTCATGTGTGCGTTTGATCTTCCTTCAACACAAGACCGAGACACATTGAAGAAAACATTATACGACAACAAACTTCTCGTACTTACTTGCGGCGCAAACTCTATACGCTTTCGCCCACCACTCATTATTTCTGCGGAAGAAATCGATGAAGTGCTACACACAATAAAAAATAGTATGAAAACGAATAAGATAAAAGCATTCTGTGCATGCATGATGGCTTCAGCCCTGTCATTTACCGCCATGCCACAGACTTACAACTGGCTGTGGGGTAATGGGTACGGCGGATATGGCGATGATGCCGGCACAAGCATCGTAATAAGAGATAATTTCCGCATCGCGCAAATCCGCATCTATTTGTTTCCCAAGAGACGATAACTCCTCATTGTTAACAAGTGGAAACACTCCGACTTTCACTGGTGCAACCGCAGGTTTCAATTGCAACATCCGATATTCTTCATCTTTTTTTGTCGTCTCCACGAAATTATGCTCCAACACAAAATACAGAACCCTATCAATCCCATAAGACGGCTCAATCACATGAGGAACAAACTTCTCCCCAGACACTGTTTCTTTAACCAAAATAATATCATAACAATTCTTAGGAATCTCAACAGTTTTACCATCAAGAACCACTGTCAGTTTTTTCAAGGAATCAGTAACAGCCATTGTTTCAAGCAGTGTTTTAATTTTCCCTGCGTTTCCCTTAAACAACGGACCAAGAACATCCATCTTTGGAACAATTTTCTTCTGCTCAACAACCTTCGGCTCATCAAATTTTCTTATTGCATACATATCAGTTCCCGATGCAGTGATATGAGCCTGGAGATCATAGGCGGAACGATCAGCTATCCCCACACATTCAATCCAACCAAACCGTTCACTATACAGTTCAGCATCCCAGCATTCAGTGGCATAATGCGCAAGCTCATCAGATGCATGTTTACGAAACCTGAATTTTTTTTGGTCAACACCAGCTGCAAGCAAAAACTCATGAGTCAGATACATGTAATACGCTAGTGCCTGGTTGTTAATCACCTGTTTTTTCACCGCATCATCTAGCGAAATAGTGAATTCTTTTTCGTTATCAAATAAATGGATCTTTGTTTTTTTCACCAAATCAAACAAATGATGTGTTTTATATTTTGGATCAAAAAAGATTTCAGCTTCAGCCATGGAGAACTCCCGCTGCCTAAGTGTTCCCTGTCGCGGAGAGATCTCGTTACGATACCCACGTCCAACCTGAATCACCCCAAACGGAAGCCGCTCCCTATTATATCTATAAAGGAAATGAAAATTTGTAAACACCCCCTGCGCAGTCTCTGGTCGTAAAAACGCTTTTCTACCTTCACCAGCACCAATACTTGTAGAAAACATCAGATTCGTCGGATACGCCTCAGTAAAAGCCTTACCGCAGGTTGGACATTTCAGTTTTTTTTCTTTTAACGCCTCTTCCACCGATAATGTATCATCAGTAAGAAGATCCTCTGCTTTAAACGCACGTTTACAGGCTTTACAGTCAACAGTAAGATCAGTAAACTCCTCCACATGCCCTGATGCTTTTAATACCTCAGATACTGTGATGGTTGGCGTACTAATCTCTACGCATGTATCATTCAATAAATAAAAACGTCGCCACAGATTCTCAATATTTTGTTTCAACTGAGCACCTAATGGCCCATAATCATAAAACCCAGCGATCCCACCATAGATTTCAAACGACGGATAAATAAAACCTCGTCGTTTCGCAAGCGTCATAATTTTCTCATAAATATCTTCAGTCATCGCTAGAAATCTCCTACGAAACTAATAAAAAGAAATGAAAAAGGAGGATTTAAAGCATACAGGCCATAAGATCAATGTCGGAAACCATGCCTACTAAGCGATTATCTGAATCGACGACGGGGATATGACTGATCTTATTTTTCACCATTTTCTGTGCAATTTCACCGATCGGTGTAGTTTTGAATGCTTTCACGACGTTTGTAACCATTACTTCTTTTGCAGCCACAGGTGGGAGATCAACTTGTGTTGTTGCATAGTACAAACGCATGGTATCACGGATACCCTCCCAGGTCCACTCATCTTCGTCACCACCCATACCCATATCGGTCCGGGAGATGCTTTCGCGAATATGACTGAGTTTAAACAGATCCCCTTCACTAATGATACCTGCGAGTTCACGCTCATCGTTTAACACAGGGAGCACATTCTCATTTGTGACATTGATGATTTCCATCACGATCGTAATGGGTGTTTCTTGGTAGATTGGGACAAGATTGTTGGTAAGGTAGTTTTCCACCGGGTCTTTCTTCTTTGTAGAGAGAACCTTCAAAATATCCGTAGGACTAATGATGCCCATGATGTTTTTCTTATGATCAACAACAGGCAACCCATGGATCCTGTTTTCACATAAAAGTTTCGCGGCTTCTTTTATATCTTGATCCTTGAAAACAGTGAGAGGGTCTTGTGTCATGATCAAAGCAAGTTGTTCTTCATCTGCCTTTCTAAAAATATCGCTTCTGGTGACGACGCCGACGACCTGTTTTGTGTCCTTTTTTAGAACCGGCATCCCTGAAACATTATGTTGTGCAAGAATCCGTAACGCATCCCTAATCGTCCCAGGAACATACCCGACGATTATCTCTTTTGACATAATCTCTTCAACATTCATAGTATCCCTCTATCCTTCTTCCATCTGACGATATATTATTTCTAACGATTTCTTATCTAGAACAACAAAGCTAGATGACGAATTTGGAACCAGAATGTCAGAGTCCTGATTTAAAGCTTTCCTGGGAGTATAGGTGATCATTCTTAGCAATTCTGCGATTGTGAACTCATGGCTGATGGTTTGCACAAAACGAAGCTCATCAAGAATACACGGAGCATGAAGCATCGCGTTATCGGTGCCTAACAGCAAGGTTACTTCTACTTTTTTCATCAACGCAAGGTTTGGTTTCAACCCAAAAAAAATGTTGGAACGAGGACATACAACAACTGGAATATTTTGTTCTTTGACACAAATAAGATCTGATTCTGTTGCCTTCACTAGATGAACCAAAAAATCTGGTTTCAGATCCAAGATAGTATCAATATCCTCCCGCACTGCTTCACTTGCATGTAATGCAAACAACTTTTTTTTTCGTTTTATTTCACATGCGATTTTTGCTAATTCAGAATAATCCCAATCTGAGATGCTGCTTATTCCAATCCCCTCAGAATTTTTTAGCAATTGACTGATTTCCTCTTTGCCATATTCCAATGTTTTCGGCCTGGAGAAAATAAACGGACTAATCGGTTCGTTTTTCATCGCCTCGTTCAGCTGCATGATTCCTTTTATTCCGTTTTCACGAAAATCCCAAAAACCTGATGTCCCACATTCATGCATCATGCGAATGGATTCGTTCATTCCGTTAACGATCTCTGTATGCGATGCGGTTTGTAACAGGTGATGTTTGAGTCCATCTGGAGGTGCCACAAGCGCTTCAACAGATCGCGGGAGATCAAGATGTTTGTTTCTGATGAATGAATCACCAATGTGCGTATGAGCATTTACAAACGAAGGAACAATAATTCCTTCAGCAACCGGTTTCTTAGGCGGTGAACATTTCCCACTCTCAACGATTGTTTTTCCGTTGAAACCAAGATACCCTTTTTCAAACCCATCTACGGTGAGAATATCCCCTTTCACATACTTCATAATAGTTTCGTAATAAATGAGCGGTTTATATTTCTCTTGCTTTCCATGTTCACCATACGCTTTTATATAATTCTTCGTTATCCTTATTTACCCAAATTGATAAAACCAACACCATTGTTGAGGAAGAGATATCTATGTTAGATGATGAAAAACGTATTTCACAGATTGATGTTGCCCATATGTTACAAGGCCTTGTGCAGTTCCCCGAACAGATAAAAGCAGCGTTACAAATAATGGATGCCGCGAAGATCCCTGATTTCATTAAGATCAATAACGTTGTTATCAGTGGGATGGGCGCCTCAGGAATCTCAGGGGATATCGTTGAGAGCCTATTTCGCGATAAAATAGATGTCCCAATCGTTGTCAATAAAGAGTACGAACTGCCTCGATGGGCGAATAAACACACACTTGCAATTGTTCTCAGTTACTCAGGGAACACCGAGGAAACATTAAGTTCGTTTAAATCTGCCACACAGAAAAAATGTAAAATCATCGGGGTTTCCTCCGGTGGCAAACTCAAAGAATACTGCGAAGCACGAGGCATCACCTTCATCACGATACCATCTAGTTTCCAACCCCGTGCAGCAACCGCCTTTCTGCTATTCCCCTTATTATATATTCTTAAACGAAACAAATTGATCCCTGATTCAATAGATGAGGACATTCAGGAGACACTTGCGGTAACTGAAGAGTTTAGAACACGCAATAACGTCTCCGTTCCAGAGTCAGAAAACCAGGCAAAACAACTTGCACAAAAACTTTTCAACACAATCCCTCAGATATACGGCTGGGGAGTCTATACACCTATTGCAAAACGCTGGCGTCATCAGTTTAACGAAAACAGCAAACTTATCGCTCGTGATGATATCGTCTCTGAGTGTAACCATAATGATCTTGTTGGATGGTCAGCAAACCCTGAAATATCCAAACAGTTCAGCTGCATCATCTTTCGAGATAAAACAGAGGAATCGGTTTATATATCCGCACGCCTTGATTTCATGAAAACACTATTTGAGGGCGTTGCTAAACAAGTGATTGAGGTTTCTCCAAAAGGAAAAAGCAGACTTGCAAAACAAATGTACATGATGTGCCTAGGAGATATCACAAGTTGTTATCTAGCTATTCTTCGGAACATCGATCCATCCCCAGTTGAGGTTATTGCTGCCTTAAAGAATCGATTAGCAGAAATATAAACAAAAAAAAATTTGAAAAAGAGGTCATCTTTTTCAAAAACCATAAATACTTCGTACAACATCTTATCTATATCATCTATAGTTGCACTCGACTGAAACGGTGGGTCATGAGGAAAGAAACCAAGCGGAAAACTAGGAGTAATATTTATGCGTTCTCTTTCCTAGTTCTTTTCTTATTGATAAGTACAATTCTTGCACCATATTCAGTGATTGCTCAAGAGGAAAAACCACTGGAACTCTACATCTCAGATTATAATAACCCGCCTAATAGAATAGATACCGATGCAATTGTTACGTTTCTTGAGGGAAAAGAATACGATCTCGTAGCGATGACGATGGATGAAGAGGGAGAGAGTCCTGTAGTGAATGCCACCATCACTGTTCCTTGGTTACCACAATATATTGCTACGGTGGTAGATCCTGTGCTGACGATTACCATCCCTTACTATGAAGAATATCCTAATGGATTTTCAATCAATGTCTCCAAATCTGGGTATCAATCTCTGGAGCAAGAAGCAATCATCATAATAGGAGTATTGGACGTAACAACAGTGCAGACCGGAGACGTGCTATCGGTTCAGGTCACCGATGATAACGAGAACGCAGTTTCAGAAGCATCTGTATATATCCAGGATCAAGGCGCTGTAAAACAAACAGATAATGAAGGAAAAGCATCTCTCGCTGCGCCATTTGTCGATGCGAATACAAAGGTTTATCTGGTTGTTCATAAAGATGGATATGAGGATGTATCAAAAATCATTCCTGTAACAAATGTTGGCACTTCTGCAGGTGAGTCAGATTGGATGCTGTTATATCCGATCATCATCGCAGTCATCGCTGTTGTCATCTTCATGGTTGTTGTTCGACTGAGAAAAAGAAAAAAACCAAAACCTATTGATGATCCTGATTGGAATTTTTCTTCACAAAAAGAACGATCGATGCGAGACGAAAATCAGTCATTTTCTCACCGTTCGCATGAAAAAGAGCGGACAGAGCAAAAAGCAAAAGATACAATCACCGTGGTGCAAACAGATGATCCCCGAATTGAAGAGATTCGACTCCATAGAACAACTAAACAGAAAGAAACAACCATTATCTCCGATGAGGCAAAACCAACTGAGGAGACACAACAAGCATTGAAAACAAAACCCGATCAATGGTTTGAAGGAACCGATGAACTCAGATATAAGGTCGATAAATTAACCGGAAAAATCGACGAACAAGGAGCTGATAAATGGTTTGAAGGCAAAAAAAAGGTTCAGGAAAAAATAGATGAAGCAATCAGTAAAAAAAATAAAAAGAAAGAAAAATAAATATTTTTCATCCAGATTTCTATTTTTGTTAGAATACGATATTTTTCCTTTAGAATAGTTTTTAAAAGACCAAGGTTTGTTTCCCTCTGCTTTTATGAAAATCATGTTTGAGCTCTCAAAAGAACAACCAACGATACCAACTGCAGAAATATTTTCGTGTCTTCATGCTGAAAACATTGAGTTTTCCGTACTTATTTCAAACGAAGATGTTCTTGTAATCGAAGCGACAAAGGCTTCAAAGGAACAGATATGTTTTATTGCGAATCGATTAGCGTTTTCTTCATTTGTTGACGAATTTCTCTTTTCCGGCCCACCAACACCTGAGACACTTGTCAAGATTGCGTCTCAAAACCCAATTAAGAAACAAGGATCGATAGCGATTACCTACAAAAAAAGATCTCAATCAATTGATTCCCAATCACTAGTACAAGCCCTAGGCGTCCATTATGCAAAAGAACGACAAATCAATCTAAGCAACCCAGACATCACCATCCGCCTTCTTGTTACAGATCCTCAGATATATGTTGGTATTCAACTTGCAGAAATCGACAAAAAAACTTTCGAACAGCGAAAGGCGAGTTACCGACCGTTTTTTTCCCCTATTTCACTTCATCCGAAAGTTGCACGAGCACTTGTGAATCTTTCTCAAATAAAAAAAGATGATATGGTTCTAGATCCGTTTTGTGGCACAGGAGGAATCATCCTGGAAGCAGGGTTGCTTGGTGCACGAGTTATAGGGAGTGATGTTGAACATAAAATGATTGACGGATGCAAAAAAACCCTTGAGTTCTATAACGTACACAACTACCAAGTATTCTGCTCTGACATTGGCGACATCAAAAAAACCATACACAATGTTGATGCGGTGGTCACTGATTTTCCCTATGCGAAAGCCACAACGACAAAAGGAGAATCCATCCCCCTGCTATACGAAAGAGCATTTGATACTCTTTCCCAGGTGTTAAAACCAGGGGGACGGGCTGTCATCGGGATGCATAATGAGGAGATGAGTTTGATAGGCAAACAATACCTTTCTTTTGTGGAAAGCCATCCCTTCAGGGTTCATCGAAGCCTCACCCGTTATTTTGTGGTATTTGAAAACTGACCACAATGCTTTTACCACACAGTGGCATCCTTTTTTCTGCTATGACACAACTGAGTATCATCTTTCTTGGCACTGGCGGCAGCTGGCCAACAGTGAAACGGAACGTCTCCTCAGTCGCAGTAAAACGAGAAGGTGAAATCATCTTGTTTGATTGCGGGGAGGGAACACAACGGCAGTTTCAAAAATCAACACAGAGCTACATGCAAATATCAAAAGTGTTTCTTACCCATTTCCATGGAGATCATTTCCTTGGCCTACCTGGCCTTATTCAGACGATGCAGCTTAACGATCGCAATAAACCATTGTATGTGTATGGGTCACGGGGCGTTGAAAAACTCATATCACAGTTGTTGTCACTTGGGTATTTCAAACCTGCTTACGAGGTTATCGTCCAAGAGGTATCTGATGGTGATGTTCTTGAGTTTGGTGAGTATTGTGTTCGTGTGTTTCGGGTTGATCATAATGTTCCTGCTGTTGGCTATGTACTAGAGGAGCATATGCGTCCTGGGCGATTTGACAAACCCCATGCGTTAGAATTAGGAATTCCTGAAGGTCCATTGTTTGGAAAGCTTCAACGCGGAGAAACAGTTATATTAAAAAATGGACGAAAAATAACACCCGAAATGGTGCTTGGTCATTTGCGGAAAGGAAGGAAAATTGTAATCTCTGGCGATACAAAACCATGTGAACGACTCATACAATTCTCCCAAGATGCTGATGTGCTCATTCATGATGCAACGTTTCACTCGGAGCTTGAAGATATTGCACGAGAATATGGACATACGACTGCTCGTCAAGCAGCAGAGATTGCAAAAACTGCGAAGGTTGAAACATTGTTTCTCACGCATATTAGTCCTCGGTATCTGGATTATCATGTATTGGAAAAAGATGCACAAGCGGTGTTTGAACATTCGTTTGTCCCAAAAGATTTTCAGGAAGTTGAAATTAAATTGAAAAAATGACAATACTATAATAAAGAGAATCTGTTTTCGCATCCATAATATGGGGAGATACCGAAATGAATATACAACATGTTTCTGGAAAAAATAAAGGAAAAATTATGGTCTACACACTTAGCACATGTATCTGGTGTAAAAAAACAAAGCATCTTTTTGACAAAATGGGTGTGGAATACGATTATATCGATGTCGATCTGCTTGACGATGCTGAAAAAGAAAAGATTGTACATGAACAGGAGAAATGGAACCCGTTGTGTTCCTATCCTACAGTTGTTATTAACGATAAAAAATGTATCGTCGGATTCAAAGAAAAGGAGATTAAGGAGGCACTATCCGGATGAGTATCCCAAGTGATATTTCTCAGAAATCAATCGATGATCTCCATATACATTTAAAAAAAGAAGCAGAAACCGCCAGGTATTTTTTGAATCCTGATGTAGAATTTGCCAAAGACTTAGTCAATAGTTTACTTATTAATGAAAAACGATATGGATATCGAGTATGTCCCTGCCGTCTAGCAGCCGGAATAAAAACCGAGGACCTTGACATCATCTGCCCATGTGATTACCGCGATGCAGACATCACTGAATTTGGCGGATGCTTCTGTGCTCTTTATGTATCAAAAAATGTTATTGACAAAAAACAAGAGACCCATTCTATCCCAGAACGACGTCCGCCCTCAAGAGGACAACGAGCACAGTTTCAACAAATAAAAAATCAACCTGCAATGTCTCTTTCATCGCTATCCAAACCCGTATGGAGGTGCAAAGTCTGCGGATATCTCTGCGCACGTGATAGTCCACCTGAAGTCTGCCCTATATGTAAAGCAAAAAAAGACCGATTTGAACGATTCATATAAAATATTTTTTTCAGCACATCTGAGGATATCTCATAACAGTCAAAAAAATAATAATATCATAATTCTCTTAAGCAGGATGTATATTCTGATGTTGATTGTTTATGCAAGATCGACCAACATATGATGAATATTTCATGGAAATGGCACATGTGGTTTCAAAACGCAGCACATGTATAAGACGAAAAGTCGGTGCACTCCTCGTGAAAGATAAACATATTTTATGTACCGGTTATAATGGTGCGCCGAAAGGACTTAGCCATTGTTCCGATGTTGGGTGTCTTCGAGAAGAGCAGAATATTCCGCCAGGCGAACGACATGAACTATGCAGAGGATTACATGCTGAACAGAATGCAATCATCCAAGCCGCAGTATTTGGCGTCTCTGTCAAAGGATCGGTGTTGTATTGTACGAATACGCCATGTGTCGTCTGTGTAAAGATGCTGATCAACGCTGGAGTTGAGGAAATTATCTATTCTGGTGAGTACCCTGATGATCTCGCACGAAAGATTCTCAAAGAAAGCAATATAAAAATAAGAAAATTTAAATAGTTAATTTATATAACGATACACGAATGAAAATTACGATAACCCTATTTCGAAAAAATGAGAAAAATATATATACTTAAGAATGAATTACAGACTGAGGAGAAAAGAATGAAACGAAAGCGGTCATTTGTATTGGATGAGAAAGACGATAAAGCCGTCCAATTATTCACTGAGCTTGGAATGCCAAAAAACCTCGCAAGGACACTCATGTACATCTCACAAGTAGAAGAATGTCGCTCTGCTGATGTCGAACAAGGCGCAGATCTACGACAACCTGAAGTGAGTGTTGCGATGCAAGAACTAAGACGCCGAGGCTGGGCAAAAAAACGAGACATCAAAAAAAAAGGCAAAGGACGACCAGTTCATTTATACAAACTCACACAGCCACTCCCGCATATTCTCAAAAGCTTTGAAAAAGAAAAGATGCAAGAAGTCGAAACCATCAAAGAAGACCTCACGCAACTACAATCACTCATCTCACAATACAACGGTAAAATAGAAAGCATATAATTTTGCTTTCTCTTCTTATTTTTTTTTGTTACTTTTATCGATTATATCTTGTTTCATTACCTTTAAGTAGCGATTATTGATTGACGTATCTTGTGATGAGACTCTGGTGAAACAACGCGTACGAAACATCTTCAATGCACTCGATCAACCCGTTGATGCGATTCTTCTCAAAAACGGAACAGAACCATTCCTTGATGACAACTTCTTTTATATAACAGGGCTTATCCACGGACTGTTTGAAGGATCTTATGCGGTATTATTTTCTGATGGCAGCATCGATCTTCTGACAACCGCACTTGAAGCAGAAAGCGCAAAAAAAACAGAGGCAGCATTACATGTTTATACTACTAAAGAAGACCGAGAAGGCATCCTTAAACCCCTCATTGGTTCATTGAAAATTATTGGAATGAATTTTTCCGGGCTTTCCCATCAAGATTTTACTTTGTTACAGCAGTTGTGCCCTTCGGCACACTTTGTCGATGTCTCAAAATCGTTTTCATCTGTACGACTCATCAAAGACTCTGAAGAACTCAACCGCATCAAAACCGCCTGCAACATAGCAGATGCGGCCATGGAGAAGATACCAGAATTCATCCATGAAGGACTCCACGAATATGAGCTTGCTGCAGAGATCAACTACCTCATGCAGAACCATGGCGCCGAGAAACCATCATTTGATACGATTTCCTCATTTGGAAAAAACTCAGCAGAACCACATTACAGCCATGGTGATGCCACACTCAAAAAACATGACTTTGTTCTCTGTGATTTCGGCGCAACATACCAACGATACGCATCAGATATCACACGAACATTTGTCTATGGTTCAGCAAACCAAAAACAAAAAGACATGCATGAAACCGTACTTCGTGCACAAAACATCGCGTTTGATTGTATCCGCCCCGGCGTAAAAGCAACAGAGATTCATCAGGCGGTATCAATGTTTATCGATTCGACATCATTCAAAGGATGCTTCACCCACTCCACAGGACATTCTCTAGGTCTAGCGGTACACGACGGAGCAGGTTTTAACCAAAGTTCTGACGTCATCCTCAAAGAAAATATGGTGTTCACCGTTGAACCTGGCGTCTACATCCCAGGCTTTGGTGGCGTGCGCATCGAAGACGATATTCTTATAACAAAAAATGGGATGGAGCGACTCACAAAAAGCTCCCAAGAACTCAGAGAAATCTAAATCAACAATTTTTTTCTTTTTTTATGGACGATCTCTCTTGTACGTCCAGTTGATCTCACTATTAATCTTTTTATAGAGCTGTGCCCCTTTTTCCAGTGTTTTCTTTTCCATCAGTACCTCTATTGCTTCCTCAGCAAGAACCTTCATCATCTCTCTAATTTCTTTGCGGTTTGATTTCACAAGCTCGATACCAATGTTCATGATTTCTTCAACGATCTCTGAGATATCTTCTCCTTCGATACTAATGTTTATTTTCACCATTAAAATCCCCTTATATGTTCAGAAGAGGGAGCAGTAGAACTCTATTTATATCTTTTTATCAAACACAGTGAACAGAAGGAGGGATGAGCTGAAAAATGAGAACCTAAATAGATCCCCTTTCTCACCCATTACTCCTTCGAAAATTATTCTATTTAAAAATAACTTGAAAAAATGTCAAAATGACATTTTGACAGCGTAGACTTTTATAGAAGAACTGTCATCCCCGTCTTTATGTCGTAGGGCAGATCGTATAATTATTTTATCCCAGAAGATCTGCTTCTACCCATCCCTTATTTTTCACAAATATACTACAAAAAATTCTTAACATACATCATCTTTCCTGGTATCACTATGGAGGAGAAAAAAAGTTTTCTTGATCATACAGAAACCGTTGCTGCTGTCACCACATTTTCTTTAATATTATTAGGTATTTTACAGATTATCTTAGGAGAAATTGTTTCACGAAGTGTAGCACTTACTGCAAACGGCATTGATTGTATCGGCGATGGTTTTGTTTCAGGAATTGTCTGGGTTGGATTACGATATGTCCGAAAACCAGCGGATCATCGATTTCATTTTGGATACTACAAAGTAGAGAACCTTGCTTCGATAGCTGCCGCAGTGGTTATGCTTATACTCGCAGGATATATCGCATTTCGTGCCTACAGTCAACTTCGAAGTCCTCAAGAAGTACAGTTGCCTCTGATCGGAGCAGTTATCGCGTTTTTATCAGCAATAATTGCATGGGGTCTTGGTGCATATAAATACATCAAAGGAAAACGATCAAGGCTTAGCTCCGTAAAACTTGATGCATTCAATACGATTAAAGATGGGACAACATCGTTTCTCACAGTCATAGCATTACTTCTCTCATCATGGGGGTATCCTATCGCGGATGCGGTCGTCGGGTTTATCATCGCAGGAATCATTGTAAGCATCGGTTTTGCTGCGATTAAAGAATCAGGTTACATGCTTGTAGATGCATGTGATGAATCGTGTTTGATTTATCAACGTGCGATCCGAAAAATAGTAGAACGCATCGAGGGTGTGAAAAAAGCGCAGGTTGTCCGTCTTCGTCGAACAGGACCTGTTTTCCAAGGGGAGATTGAAATTACGGTTCCTGGTGAAATGTCTGTTTCTCAGTTTGATAAAATACGATCCCAAATTCATCAACGTGTCACCAGTGATCTACCGGAGATTGAGCGAATAACGATTGTTGCCATACCTGAAGAAAAAACCAGTTAAGACATATTTTTGTATATAATAATATATATCTTTTTAAGATCCTCTTTTTCTTTTTTACTTTTTGTAGATACAAAGACACCTAATCACTGATTATAATGAGGTCCATTAGCTTTTTATGAGAATCATGTATTTGGCTTCTTGTGGTTTCTATGAGTTGGTACAAAGAAGTTGAATACATCAGGACACAAGCAAAGAAAAACAACGAATTTTTTGCGCATTCCCTTCCGATGATAGCAAGTGAAAACGTTCTTTCTCCACTTTGTAAAGAAATGCTGATCACAGATTTTCATGGACGATACGCTGAAGGAACACCAGGAAATAGATACTATGAAGGATGCAAATACTTTGATCTTGTCGAAGAAAAAGCAACGGAACTCGCTAAAAAACTTTTCCGCTGTAGCTACGCTGATGTGCGACCAACCGCAGGAACGACAGCAAATATCGCCCTATTAAAAGCACTCATCAAACCAGGTGAAACAGCTGTTGTCCTAGACTTAGCTAATGGTGCTCATATCTCCTTTGGGAAATTCGGTGCAGCAGGAATTCGCGGTATCAATCTTGTCTCATATCCCTTCAATAATGATATCATGAATATTGATGTGGATGGTGCAGTAAAACTCATACGACAAATCAAACCAACACTTGCACTCAACGGTCAATCCGTGTTTTTGTTCCCAAGCCCAATAAAAGAACTTGCTGAAGCAGCACATGAAGTTGGCGCCTATCTTGTGTATGATGCTGCGCATGTCCTTGGTCTTATCGCAGGAAAACAATTCCAGGATCCACTACGAGAAGGAGCAGATGTCATGAGTGGCAGCACCCATAAAACCCTCCCCGGACCTCAAGGAGGTATGATTGTCTCTGACCACAAAGGAGATACTGAACAAGATAAATCATTTCTACGCAAACTCAGCTTTGGTGTATTCCCCGGTGTAACATCCTCCTATCATCTTCATCATGTTGCAGCAAAAGCAATAGCATACGCAGAACACTTGGAGTTTGGAGAAGCATACGCCAAACAAACCATCAACAACGCACAACGACTCGCCCAAGCACTCTACGAACAAGGATTCAAGGTGTTTGGAGAAAAACTCGGTTTTACGAAATCCCATCAAGTCCTTGTATCTATTGGACCTGGGAAAGGAAAAGACGCCGCAAAAAAACTCAATGATGCAGGAATTGTCACAAACATGAACACAATCCCTGGTGACACCGATCCTATGAACCCATCTGGACTACGCCTGGGAACACCAGAGCTCACCCGCATCGGAATGAAAGAGCCTGAGATGACTGAAGTAGCAGAGTTCTACAAACGAGTCTTGTTGAAAAACGAGGACCCAAAGAAAGTACAATCTGCGATACAAGAATTCCGCAAAGATTACCAGGAACTTCATTACTGCTTCAAAGAACACTTCCGAGGATACGACTACCATGAGTTGGTCTAAAACATGCTGGTTGCATTAACAGGAACACCCGGCACTGGAAAAACATCAACAGCGGATCTTCTTGAACAGAAAGGATACCATGTCATTCGACTGAATATTCTTGCACAAGAACAAGGATTCCTCGATGGATTTGACAAAAAACGCAAGACAAAACTCATGGACATGACTGCAATGAATAACTATGTGAAAAAAACATACAAAACCAGGGATCTCGTGTTTTTCGAAGGACATGCTGCGCATCTGCTCTCCGTTGATTATGTTATTCTTCTTCGCTGTCATCCAGATGAACTGAAAAATAGACTACAAACAAAAAAATGGAATAGCAAAAAAATTTTGGAAAACATTGAGGCAGAGGCATTAGACGTAATTCTCTGTGAAGCAGTCGACAATCATCCTGAAAAAAACATTTTTGAGATCGATACCACACAACACCCAGTTGATAGTATTGTCTTCGCGATAGAAGAAATAATACAAAACAACTTCCAACCGATAAAAAAATATACTATCGGAACGATTGATTGGTCAGAAGACCTCTTTGGTCGATCCCCATCATAGGAGAAAACATAATGGTCCTTGACAAAAAAAGAGAATCCGTTGACCCAATTCTTGCTCTAATCGCAAAACGATTTTCCCGTGTTCCCCCAGATGTCCTCACCTGGTCCGCTTTGATATGCGCTGGTGTTGCCGGCATATTTTTTTATTTTTCATCCAAAGAATCTGAACTGCAAAACTACTACCTTTTCGCTGCAGCATTGTTTGTCTTTCTGAACGGATTATTCGACGCGATCGATGGAAAGGTAGCAAAACTAACAAACAAAACATCGCTACGAGGAGATTTCCTCGACCATGCACTTGATCGATACGCAGATGTACTCATGGTTGGAGGCCTTGCTTTAAGCGCATGGTCTCGACCAAGCATCGGACTTCTTGCAATCATAGGTATGTTACTCACAAGCTACATGGGAACACAAGCACAAGCAATCGGACATAAACGAGATTATTCAGGGTTACTTGGACGAGCTGACCGACTCGCCCTTCTCATGATCTTTCCCATTGTTCAACATATCACACTTTGGTATTCCATACAACTTCCCTGGGGGACGACTGTGTTAGAACTTGTTCTTGTTTATTTTGCAGTAGTTGGAAACATCACTGCAGTTCAACGATTCATAAGTACACTCCGATGGTTTAAGAAAAAATAAAATAATTGATCTAAGAACGTTATTCTCCAAGTATTCTGTGTACATCTTTTATTTTTCTTGGATTGATACTCACATGAATCTCTTTTGTTTTTATCGATGTTTGAATGATGCCTTTGTTGATCAGATGTTTTAGTGTGTGTTCTATTTCTTTTTCAGATATTCCTTTCATCCCTTTGTGGATGTTTCTTAGCTCTGTGTGTCTGCCACCGATATATCTGAGTCGATAGAGTTTTTCCACTATCGCTTGTTGTAATTCTTTTTCCTCCATTCTGTCAATTTAATTAATATTTGTTGTTTATATAAATGTATGTATAATAACTACTTAAGTTAATTTATTTTGACATTAATTACTAAAAAATATGCATTGAGTGTCTATATATTGGACATGTTTAAATAGGAGAAACACCATAAACTACTCTAAAGAGATGAAGCCCTATGAATATACCGTTTGAAGGAATATTTGGATCAACACCGGAATTAAAAACACTACAATTCCTCATCGCTCACACCCATTTTGACTACACAAAAAAAGAACTCGCCGAACACTCAGGGATATCAAGACAAACGGTATACAAAGTTTTAGATGTATTCCTCAAGTGGGAAATCATCAAAGAAACAAGAAAAATCGGAAACGTGACACTCTACACATTAAATACAACAAACAAATTAGTTACCTCGTTCAAAAAATTTGATAACGAAATCATCAACATCATCACACAAGAAGAACTAAGAAAAACAGGACACCCCGAAAAACAACGAATAATCAATCCACTCCTTTTCTCAACAAAAAAACAAGCAAAAACAACCACATGAGTCCTCCAACATCTTTTCCAATTTTTATTGATAGAAAATATAAAATAGTTTGAATTAGTATTGTTGCTCTGGGTACAACCCGGAGGTGACCCATATTGTCTGTGGTGAATCAGATGCAGATATCCTGCCCCTATTGCAAAGCAAACACAGTGATAAAGAAAGGAAAAAGAAAAACAACATATGCTGCAGAACAACGATACCACTGCAAAAACTGCGGACGACGATTTATCACCAAAGACATGAAACATACAACATATCCACCCCAGGTAATCTATGCTACGTTAAACATCTATGATCTGGGATACAGCCTATCTGAGGTTTCACGACAGATCAACAAAACATACAAGATTCATACATCAAAAAGCACGATTCACACCTGGATACAAAAGTTCCAAGAGTTCTGTCCGATTGCTCCAACAAGACAACGTTTTTCCCACTATGATACAGTATTGTTTAAAACACGATTTGCACACGAAAACCTGGATTACGAGTTCATGTACCATCGATACAAACTCGATGTTCTCACACGAGAACGTTTCCCTGGCCTATTCCACTACATCACCCGCTTTGAACACGGATGCCCCGATGTATTCTTCGAAACAGGAGAACGATGTTCCCACCCTCATGTTGAGACCCAGGTGGTGCCTCAAAAGAAGATGAACCTTGCATGCCGGATGGCTCGATTTGCTTGTCATACAACATAGGAGAATCGGGAGAGACATAAAAAAGTTGAGATGTTTCTATTGATAAACGACACCGCGACAATTGCATGTGAGGTGCCGGTGTGGTACTGGGAAAAAAACCTTGACACCGGAATCACCGGGCATATCGATCTTCTTCAGGTGCGAAACAACCTCGTGTATATCCTGGATTACAAACCAGATGCCACAAAAGAAAAGAAAGCACCCAGCCAACTCTATCACTATGCAACTGCTTTGTCGTTTCGAACAAAGATTCCCCTCGAGCATATACGGTGCACTTGGTTTGACGAGCAGGCGTATTATGAATACAAACCTGCAGAAGCCAGAATCACCCTCAAAAAAATTAACACAATAGAATACACAGACGACAAATAATACTACACAGATGAATACAAAAAGACTGTGATCGCTTGACCAACGGTGGTTGTTGCTTGGACCAATGCCAAACGCGATCAAGGACCGATTTTTCAGATGCAGCATAGGTCCCGAGAATTAGACAGAGGCCAGGTCCTGAGTTTCGGACGAATGTTAGGTCCCGAGTTTTGAACGCAGATTGATATAGATGAAGAGATCAGGCGCCGAGAATTGGACGATGCTGAATAGAGCGATAAGTCCCGTATTTTGGACGAAAATTAAGCGAGGATGATGCATTGAGTTTTATAGGAAGAAAACAAAAAAACGAAGATTCCCTGGAACTCATGCTATTGAACAGGATTGAAAGTCCCTCTTTTTGGACGATACTGAATGGTCTTCAAGGTTTTTGGTTTTGGTATATGCGTTGATGGGGTTGGTTTTTTTGTCAAAAAAAAGCAGGTCTCAAATCAAGAAACAAAAAGAAAAAAAGAGGAAACGGATTAATCAAAAAAACATTGCCAGTCCCTCATCGAAATAATCGTACCTGTACCTCTGGCGCATGTATATGTTGATGCCCAGCCATCATTAAAATATAGCGTTTCATCATAGGTACTGAACGCATACATTCTCTCTGTTCGTAATAGTTTCATGCATGCAGGAGGATCCTTACCTGTTTCTGAAAGGATATCACCTAAGAAACCTGAGTGAATTAGGGTTCTCTGCTGATAAACGACGGTTCGGTGGTGTGACAAGACAGAAACGGGATGATTGACAGGAAATGCGTTATTTTCCATTGCATTTCTTCATAACATGTTTACTGTGTGAGTGAGACCTGGATGAATTCTGTCCCAAAGCCGACACATTTAAAAACATCTTAAAATTCTGAACTTCTGAAGAATTTATTATGAAACTACGGAAAAGCACCCTATTAGTAGTTGGAACAGTTGTACTAGTACTAACAAGTTTTACTGTAATAGCAGAGATGATATCTGACGGAACAGGTGATGTCTACCACTAGATGTACACTGGAACCGTGTGGTCATGGCAACAAAACGTGACAACCAAACCAAATATTGATATCACTGAAATCTACTGCACTGTCAATGGAGAAACCCTCACGCTCACCCTCAAAGTACAGGAAACGATCCAGGAAGATGAAAACATTTTCTCGGGGGTGTCACAGCACTAACATCGTGTACTGGATGGCCTGGAACAACGGCGAGGGGGTGGCTACGCCATCGGCCCTGAATGAAATTACACAGTTCCAGAAATCACCGCAGCGAATGATACCATCACCGCGACATTCAACGTCAATGGAGAGACATCAAATATGATCCTTTGGGGATGGGCTGCTGAATACACCGATATAAGTGACCTTCAGGAGAATGAATGGTGGGGGGACTGGGTACCTGACACTGAGTTCCCCTACGAGATAGACACTGATGGGGGTGCTAATAAAGACACAGATGGGAGGGAGGAACCAATGGATGAGGTCATGGTACGTCTCCCCCGGCCAAGACACCGGGTTTTGAGGCCCTCGCGTTTATCTGTGCAGTCTTTATTGTTGCCCTCATACTCTTAAGAAGAAAGAAACACTTGTAACGTTTTCTTCTTTTTCCTTCTTTATAATTCTTAGATGTCCGTAGAAGGAAGAGCCCCTAACTGTGGTGGAGCATATTGAGTAGCTGAATGATATACCTTTGGTATAAGTGGCTCAGGTAAACAAAAAAGAATTTCCACATCAAATACTGCGGCGCAAGCAGTATAAGAGAGAGCATATTCAAGCCAGCTGGTTTCGCCATGTGCATATAGCACACAAGCAGCCCAATAACATTTAATGAGTCTGCAGTGAGCTGCTGCCATACACGACTGAATACCTGTTTCAGGGTTCGGATTGCAACTTGGTTCTGGACCGCAACTTATTGCATATCTCGGTGTTGCTCCTTCGGAAAATGGTACAGATGTAAACGTTCCATCATAATTATTTATTTCAGTCCTTGGAATACCAAATCTATCGTACACAATTAAATTCTGCCCTCCTTCACCCAGATGGGAAATAACGCCGCTAGGGCTGTAGGTGAGTTGAATCTCTTGACTGATACTGAATACTCCTGTTCCGTCATTCAAAAAAATTGTAACACGATGTGATCCAGAATTTGCCACAGCAAAGTCCAATGTATAACCAACATCTGCGTAGAAAATTGCTGTACCAAGTGGTTGGTTTGTAGGGTAACTTGTTGGACCTGTAAAAGTGTTTTCATCTAGGCCGAAATAAATATCTACTACATTTCCTTCTTTTCTCGATACAACCAAGTCTAAAAGACCATCATCGTTCAAATCTCCTGCATTAAATATTACCTGTTTGCTCCAGGGTTGGAACTGAAGAAAAATTAAGGGACTCTTTAGACTCTTATCGACGATGGAGGCAGTTCCACGAGATTCACAAGGGCAACCACTCATACCAAGAGGGGCAAATACAATCATCGTAGTCATTGTGGCCATGAATAGGCCCATCAGCTTTATTTTTTTCATATTCTGTTTGTTTTTCATTTTTTTTCACATCCTTTATTTTTTTTTATGTTGTTTCGTTTTTTTTCTTTGTTTGAGGCACCACCCAAACAAATTAAACAAATTTTTTATAATTATATTATTTGTTGTATTTTAATGTTTAAATAGTTTGTTTCAAGAGTTTCGAATTTTCACAAGAGATTCGAACAAAATAACCATATTCTTTGTAAAAAAAATAAAATATACAGTACATTATATATAATACATAAAAATTAACAGAAACAAACCTAACGATAACGACCACATGCTTTCCTGAAAAGATTGGGGGGAAAAATAAGATGAACAAAAACATGTCATCCTATTTCCTTGTTTTACGTTATGGTTGTCTATAGTATAAATAATTTATTTCAGAACTTTCGAATTATCACAAGAGATTCGAACAAAAAAAACCGTACAGATGCAAACACCATCGACAAATAAAAAAAAATGCTGACACATCAGATCATACACAAGAACATTCTGCTCATAACAGAGTAAAATCTTTCCAGGTATCCTTAAGTCCTTCCACGGCCATCTGAATTTCAACATTAAGTTTATATTTCTGGAGAATTCGAGTGACCGCCCCCCGGTCACAAAGCATATATCCTTTTTTCTCACCCTGCACCGACATCATAACAACGTTACAATTCACAAGCTTGGTAAGATGATACGACAGTGTAGACGGAGCAACAGCAACATTCTCTAAAAGATCTTTATGGGATAATGTGTGACCACGGATGAGCAGCAACACAATCCGCATAGGAATCCGCTGTCTGAGAATGGACAAAACCTCTTTTTCTCTCAGACTGACCGTACTCTCACTCACATAAAATCGTTTATAATAGCCTTTGTCATCACGTACCGCAGTAACAAGATTGTTTTTCTGCAAATACACAAGGTGATATTTTGCAAGAGAGACATTAATCTGGAGAAGCTCCGCGATTTTACTGAGATGCAAACCGGGGTTCTGAAAGACAATTGTATACAGTTTCCCCCGAATATCCTGAAAACGTCTATCCTGAAGAGAGGCGTCTTTATTTTTCCCAAGGTAATACCCAATTAACTCCCCCTCTTTTTTAATCGTAATTAACCCTTTTTTTTCCATGTACTGCAGCTGAGAAGCAATCTCGATGATCTTCCTATTGAGAATCTCTGCGATCTTACTGATATGAATACCAGGATGCTGCGCAATAAGATCGCAAATCATGGTTTGGAGTTCATCATCAAGAAATTCAGACATATACTCTATCTCTTCAGCGTCACAAGAAACAAAAGAACAAGGATAACAACATCCACGATTCCTCCAATTGTGCCGACATCAAACAACTGAGGGGCATCTTTGACAAATAAACCGATACTCAACAGCAATCCTTTTATAAGAAACAGGATAAACACACTGCTCACAACCAAAAGCTTTGCGTTTCGATATCGTCGATAACTCCCCAGTGAGATAATCAACAAACCCAGGGAAAATATCGTAATACAAGCGCTTATGACAACATGCTCGATCTCCATTTTCTTATTCCACCCGCATATGTTTAACCCCTATGAGAATATAATAATTGCCATCCTTATTTTCTTTTGTTGATGTATCGTTGACGACGGACAACATTGGCAGCAACGGCAACGACAAATACGAAAATGACAAGACCGCTGCTCATCAGATACCACAGTAGTACAGTGACGCTGCCGAACATCTCGCCTAACGAAGAAATCGTGATCGTATGGGTACTAAAGTGAGGGATACGGACGAAGACATATAACCCTGTATCGGTTAAGATACGTAGCCATGCAGGATCAGAAGATTCCAGGATGGTAAAAAACGCAGCGACATCATGTTCTTCATCAATCGACATATCATCATATGTAAGATTGATTTTATCAAGATCAGAGAGCACACCTTCACCGATACGAACAACAAAAACAGTTCCTTTTGAACCATCATCTGCACCAACAGTAAATGAAATCATTTGCTCTGTTAAATCAAGTAATTCAATGTGCAATCCCTCAATATACGATGAAATAATGTTTTTCTCTTGGCTTATTACATTTATCTGTGCTCCAACATTCCCCTCCCTGGATTCTTTATCTATAAGATATTGGACTGAGGCAGCAGTCGTATCAGTACCTTGTGAAGTAGGTTCTTGCTGTTTTTGCTCCATGATGAAATTTGCTTCTTTTGCAGTTTTATCTTCTACAAAAAAACTTTGCTTTGTATTGGGGAGAAATCCTTCTATAATTCCTGTGACCGTATAGGTTCCCGGTACGAGAGATACCACATATTTTCCTTCATCATCGGTTGACGTAGGTTTTATGGTGCCATCGGTACTGATTGCGTAGATACTCACACCACTCAAAGGATTTCCTAAATTATCCTGAACCAAACCATAAATCCATCCTTGTAGCGTGGTTTCATCTTGATTTATCACAGTGATTGTTGTTGAATCCTGTGTATATCCTGTTTTTGTTGCGGTTATCATGTATCTTTGAGCAGTATCAACGGATGGAGCTGTAAACGACACTTGTCCATTGGCATCAGTTTGTTTGGTTTGATCGTTAAAGGAGACATCTGCTCCAGGTTGTGCTGTCCCTGTTTTTTCGTCAGTGATTGTAACAGTGAAAATAGTTTGTTCCTGAACAGTAGGGTTGACCGTAATAGATAATTGTAATTGAGCTGGTTCTGAGGATTGATTTGGAATTGTTATTTCAAGTGGATGTGACCATTCGCTTTCTGCGTCATATATGTCTTTTGCTTTGACCTTAATATCATAGGATCCAGGAAGCGTCCACATATGTGTTGCACTCAAGGTCGCACCAGAGTCGACAGGGCCAATCCAGTCGCTATAGGTGTCGTCACCCCAGGAGAAATTATAGAAGATCTGATCGCCATCCGAATCTGTTGTTGGTGTTACATAGAAGGTGTAAAGCACATCCTTTTCAGTTGCCTCGGACGATGGACCAGTAGGCACCGCAGGAATATCTGGTGGTGTATTATCTCGAAATGCAACCAATGCCCTCTTATATCCTGCATACACGATGCGATCAGCAATTGCAAAAGTAAAAGGCAGCCCCCAACTTGATAAGGATAATTTAAGATTATACTGCCAGATTAACACTCCTGTATTCGCGTTTATACAATGGATAGTACTATTATACTCATCAGCATCACCAAAATATACTTTATTATCAGCAAAAGCAGGCTTGGATATGGATAGGATAGGTTGGACGATAGTATAATTCCATTGATATGCACCGGTCGTACTATCAAGACAATACAGTCGAAACGGGGAATTTTTCGAGCAGAAATATACTTTTCCATTATGAACAACAGTGTCTGTTGGTGCCCCTGTAAGAGGATATGCCCATTTCACGGTACCATTATTCGGATATAAACAGATGGTAGCATTGTAGGTAGAAGAATGTACTCCGGTATAGATATAACCACCCTCATCAACAGAAATCATGTTAGTAGGCATCTCGCTCACCGGGGTCTTCCAATAAAAACTTGTGGTATGATCTTCTGGGTTTCCTGTCGCATTCAGACAGGAGATAAAACTCATACCACTGCCAGTGCTATATACAGCCAAATACACTCGGTCATTTGCTACTGTTGGAGATGAAAGACAATAGTAATTTTTCTCTATTATTGTGTAATTCCATAGCCAATTCCCGTCAGTATCCAAACACACAACTTTCCCATCCCATGTGACAGCGTAAATTTTCTCATTGTAGAGTGTTAGCGCTGACTTGACCGGCCATGAAGAAATTATTTTTTGGCTCCATTGAAGTTGCCCTGTGGAAGTATTGTAACAATTGAGATAAGCGCCAGATTCTCCACAACCTCCTACGAATATATGAGTGCCGTTACTCACAGGAATGGCTTTCCCTTCAGAGAAACTGTAATCACTGAGATGTATTGTTGAGAAAACTTGATGTCCTGAGCCTGCATCCACACAGGCTAGATCATTATTGTGTGATATCATAAAGACTTTCCCGTTGTCGATAATGATCCCACTTATTTCCCCTCCTCGCAATATATAGCTATCTTGTATGGTAAATATTGTAGCATTTGTCTCTGCTGTAGATGAAGATGTTGAGCCAGTATGTGCAGGGTCGTGACCCATCATCGGCCACCAATCAACGGCACCAACACTGCCAACAAAGACACTGGAAACCATCAATATACAGATACCTAAACTTACTGTTTGTATTTTCATGATTTTTCCTCACAAAATCTCTATTCCATATAGAGAAGATTTAAATATTCCACTAGTTGCATCCTCACAGTAATATTTCTACTTAGTGTTAGTTTTCTTTTTCATCATATAAATACTTTATTTCAGGAGTTTCGAATTTTCACAAGAGATTCGAACAACGTTTCCTGAAAATAATCCAATGCCCCGAATTGTAAACGGATGAGTATATGCAGAGTTTCAAATACAAATTCAAACACCAGGAATAAGGAGACACAGGATTTTGAACGGCTCTTTGTCAGGAAAAAAAACAGGTCCTAAACTAATACAAACCGAAAGAAAAAAAAGAAAGAGTCTTTTATCTTGACTCTTCAGCGAACTTTTTTGTTTTTTGTACCTGTTAGATTATGGGTCGTCACAGTCGCGGCAAGGGTCTCTCCCTTGCAGAGTGTTATTGAATGTCTACACTGGAATCAGATCGGTCGGATCTGTTCCCGGGGTGGGGTGAATTACGTTTATATACACGGTTGCCGTAACATTATGTCCAGGTATGGGAAGGTCATTGATTGTGTAGGTAAACGAGTCAGTACCATGACCGCTCCACGTGCCCGTCGGCGATGTGTGTGTAGGAGTATAATATAAAAAATACCCGCTACTTAGCATATGAGACCATGGCAAAGCAGGGCCACCCACCATATATACAACTCCATGAGATGGTTGCGTTACCAAAACAATTGTTATCGGATCCCCTTCAGGATCGTAATCGTTACTAAGCACGCTGATTTTGTTATTGACTGAATCTGTCGCAACAGATACATAGTCGTCAACAGCCACCGGCGGTTCGTTTTGAGGCCCAAATTGGATTTTTGTCACAAAAACATCATAGATATACGGTGAATAGCCGGCGAAGGTGGTGTCATAGGCACCGGGTGTCGTCGGAAAATCAGGCGACGACGTAATTCCGCAGATGTAGACGCAATTATTTTGATCAACCACAATACCATTGATCCGTTCATATTCTTCGCCACCGATATAGGTGCTGAAGGAGAGTTGGTTTCCCTGTGCAGAAAACTTCGTTATAAACCCATCGCTGCCATAACCAGTGTCGAGGTCACCATCATAAGGATTAAGGATTGGGAAATCTGGGGATTGGGTGGTTCCAGCAATGTAAGCACAGTTATTTTGATCAACTTTAATACAACAGGCATTATCATTATATGTGCCGCCGAGGTAGGTACTATAGACCAGTTCGTTTCCCTGCGCAGACAGCTTCGACACGAATGCATCACCATACACGCAACAATAAGTCCCATCGTAGGGATTCGCCATCGGGAAATCATTTGACCATGTATCTCCGGTGACGTAGGCGCAATTATTTTGATCAACCGCAATATCCCATGCCTGATCCCAGCCTGTTCCGCCGAGGTAGGTACTATAAACGAGTTGGTTTCCCTGCGGGGAAAACTTCGAGATAAACACATCGGCTCCTCCGTTGAAGGTTTTGTCATACGGATTCACTGTGGGAAAGTCATTGGATTTTGTCCATCCTGTGACATAGACGCAGTTCAGTTGATTTATCGCAATACCCAAACTTAATTCGCTACCTGTGCCGCCAATATAAGTGCTATAGATGAGTGTGTTTCCTTGCGGGGAGAATTTTACCACAAAGACATCCCAGTCACCGTTTAAGGAACCATCATAGGAGTCCACGGTCGTCGGAAAATCATCCGAGCTTGTGCTCCCTGTTATGTAAGCATTGTTGTTTTGATCCACTACAATACCGAAGGCTTCATCTTCTTGTGTGCCGCCGAGGTAGGTACTATAGACCAGTTCGTTTCCCTGCGCAGACAGCTTCGATACAAACGCTTCATCGAGGCCACTCGTACTCATGTCAAAGGGATTCACCATCGGGAAATCATTAGAGTAGGTAATTCCTGTGACGTAGGCACAACCATTTTGGTCAACTGCAATACTGCATGCCCCATCATCGTCTGTGCCGCCGAGGTAGGTACTATAGACCAGTTCGTTTCCATGCGCAGAAAACTTCGTCACAAATGCATCATCACCGCCGTTGTAAATACCATCATATGGATTCATCATAGGGAAATCACACGATCTCGTTGCCCCGGTGACATAGACGCAATCGTTCTGATCAACCTCAATATCTAATCCCATATCGTTCATCATTCCGCCCAGGAAGGTGCTATATTCAAGCGCAGGGTCAATGACCAAAGCACGAGAACGATCATATCTTTCATTACACGCAAATCCAAAACTCTGCGGAGCCTTCCGCAGTTCGTATCTTCCTTGGATATCCTGCTTCATATCGTTGTTCACTTGGTATATCAAGGGTTTTTGTTCCTGGGTCGTTCCCAATCGGGTACTTGCCACGATGTTCCCGGAGGATGTCAACTGGAAATCATGTAATCCGTCGTAGCGAATGGTGATCTGCGAGGGATCGGCACCAGGGTTCACAATAAAATCATATTTTAACGTGTTACCTTGAGGATAGTAGCGGAGATCAATACCCGGGTAAATATTTTGATACACAACCGACTGATAATTCGGAACATCCGTGTACCATTTATGGGGATCATTTCCGATAAAATAATTGTTGTAATGAGACAACAACCCCTCACCAACGATACAAGCCTGGTTGCTTGCATCCACGAACTGTGCCACGACAGAAATCATTTCTTTTGGCGATGATTTTGGTTCATCACGCATATGAATAGGTTCATCTTGTTGTATGTTGTTTTCAGAAGAAGAGGATCCTTCAATTTCCCTGGTGAACACGGATACAACCTTATCCTTACATAAGTACACAGTTGCTCCTAAGGCATGGGTCTGGAAGAGTACTTCATCAGGGAATTGCCCTTTATTAGCCGTAAAAAACAGTGAGGATGAAGCGAACTGATCGTATATCATTTCTGATTGCGAAGGTAGCGTATCGAGAACTCTGGGACTATCACTCTTTTTGACAGTATCGGAGATCGTTTTGTCCTCAATTTGACAGGATTTCCCAACGCTTTGTACAGCGTTTTGATCAGAGATGTTCAACGAAATTGTTTGGCCACCGATACACGTGGCAAAATTTGATAGAACAAACAATGCAACTATTCCTATTTCTAATGCTTTGTTCAGATTCCTATTTTTCATCGTATTTTCACCCACATTAATCTTTTTTTTGTTTGAGCACCGCCCAAAACAAAATTATTTACAATTATATTATTTGTTGTATTTTAATATTTAAATACTTTATTTCAGGAGTTTCGAATTTTCACAAGAGATTCGAACAACGTTTCCTGAAAGTCATTCAATGTCCAGACTTGTAAACGGATGAGTATATGCAGAGTTTCAAATACAAATTCAAACACCAGGAATAAGGAGACACAGGATTTTGAACGGCTCTTTGTCAGGAAAAAAAACAGGTCCTAAACTAATACAAACCGAAAGAAAAAAAAAGAAAGAGTCTTTTATCTTGACTCTTCAGCGAACTTTTTTGTTTTTTGTACCTGTTAGATTATGGGTCGTCACAGTCGCGGCAAGGGTCTCTCCCTTGCAGAGTATTATTGAATGTCTACACTGGAATCGGATCGGTCGGATCTGGTCCCGGGGTCGGGTGAATTACGTTTATATATACGGTTGCTGTAACAAAATGTGTAGGCATGGAAAATCCATCATTGATTGTGTAGGTAAACGAGTCAGGACCATAACCGATCCACGTGCCCGTCGGCGATGTGTGTGTAGGAGTATAATATAAGGAATACCCGTTACTTTCCCTATGAGAAGACCATGGAAAAGCAGGGCCACCCACCATAGATACAACACCATGAGATGGTTGTGTAAAAGAAACAAGTGTTATCGGATCCCCTTCAGGATCGTAATCGTTACTAAGCACGCTGATTTTGTTATTGACTGAATCTGTCATTACAGATACATAGTCGTCAACAGCCACCGGTGGTTGGTTTGAAAAGACGTTTGGTGTGGTGTTTTGTTTACCCATACCTGTAGTGCTTGTTATCAACAGCCCTGCAATAACAATTGTTATTGCGCCTATATACATATACATTTTTTTCTTCATATCTTATTTTCCTCCCTATTTCTAGGTATAAAATTTTTTTTCTAGTGTTATATAAATGGCTTAATTTAAATACATTATTTCA
>JAPKYE010000134.1 GCA_026394495.1 Methanobacteriota archaeon
TTAAATCCTGCAGAGTTGCTTGCCCACACCTTGAAATAATATAGTCGACCAGCAAGCAAAGATGCATTGTAACTGAATGTACTTCCACTGGAAACCGTTCCGATACTCTGGTTGTTTGATGTTCCACCAGAGATTGTATCATACCAGAATCCACAGGTAGCTGCAGCACCGCCATTACTGCTGAGATACCCCCACAGGGTGGCATTTATGTTTAAGACACCAGTAGACACATTCGTAGACACCGTAGGCGGATTTACTGAAGTGGCAAAATAATAGATGCCGCTGTTGTTCACATCTTTTCCATCATATACACTAACATTCCAATAATATGTGGCCCCTACGCCGCTGAAATTAGAGTTGGTCTGATGATACGTCCCATTTGCTACAGAGCTATTTGTTCCAAACGCAACCCAAAAACCACTGCTGTTACTATACCAGGTGATCGTCATACTGTCACCATTGTAATCGTTGACCGAGATGTTCATAAAAGGTGTAATGCTCACACCGGTGCTCTGATTCGCAGGAGTAGTATGTAGTATTCGCAGACAGACCAGTATGCACAGACGATGCAGATGTCCCGTTATACACCAACATACCAGATCCCCGAGCCCAAGGAGTACTAGATACACTGTATTCAACATAGGTGTTGTTCGCACCAACTCCTTTTATCCAACTGAGATTAATTTGCGTCCCGTTACAAAAGGCTGCAGCAAAACCAGTGGTCACATTTGGTTTTGTGAGGAACGTTAATTCATTTGAAGTCCCATTAAACCCTACACTGTTGCTTGCCCATGCTTTAAAATAATACAACTGACCCGCGGTTAACGAGCTTGCATTATAACTAAAAGTGCTCTGATTCGCAACAATTCCAACAGATTGATTATTTGCATATGGTGACCCTGCATCAACATCGTACCAGAACCCACACGTGGTATCTACGGATCCATTATTTTGCAGATACCCCCACAGCGTCGCATTCGTTTCCTCAATCCCTGTTGAACTATTAGTCGTCACCGTTGGAACAGTATTTGTTTGTGACCCGGTTGTAAAATTATATGTTTCATTAGTCCATCCACCCATTCCATCATCAATCAAGACCCGCCAGTAATATTTTGCATTATATTGATTCACCCAACCAGTATTATATGCATAATATGTTCCGTTGCTTACGTTTGTCGTTGTGTTGAACGTCTCCCAGCTTCCAGAGGCATTTGTCTGCCAGGTGATGTTCATTTTAGTTGGGGAATAACCAGTCATGTCATAATCCAAAGTAAATTCATGCTCAGATGTAGTGAGATAGTTATTTATTTCGGGGCAGTAGGTTTTTACATTGATTTGATTTGTGGCTGGACAAAATTCCATGAGTCTTATTAATCCATTATCAGGATAATGTTCCTCTATGCCAATTGATGGTGGGGAACCAGCTATAAGAAAATGCTTTGAATAATCTTGTACTAGTGTATAGATGGAATTACCATTTGTACCTTGATCTGTTTTTCTCACAAAATTTTTTATGTGACCACCTAACATCAGAAAGAGATTGGATTGATACTTTAAAACATTGAATATACCAGAACCACTTCCACCCCAAACATCATTGCCATCTAAAAGATGATGAGAAATGAGTATACCTCGGCGATCATTATAGGTTTGTAACGTTTCATTCGCCCACTGTATTATTGAAGCGTCGTTGTAATAGGATATACTGACCGCAACAAATGACATGCCTGATGCGTTGAAGAGTACGTAATGATTATCGTTGATAGAACCATAATGTCCTCCGTAATAGTTCCTTCCTTCAAATAAATCCGAACCAAAATATTCGTTGTATAAGACCCCTCCAGTCAATCCAGTACCACCATCATCATGAAGATTTCCCACAGCCACATCATACGGAATTCCAGCTGTGTTCAAGGTTTCCAATGCAGTCTGCGCAATTTGAAAGTGCGTTTCAGGACCATCAGTAACATCACCCACCTGAGCAACATACGCAATATTTAGCTCCTCTTTATGATCAACAATCCATGATGTAATATTCGTAAAAATACGGGCGTCCACAGGTGTCATATCCGGCCAGGTAAGGCCATAGTAATAATAATGTTGCATATCTCCAAGACCAACAATAGTAAAATTTGCACTGCTATTGATTGTTACCGCGAAGGTCGAAGGAGGCACACTTATTCCTGTACTGTCACTTACTGGAGAAGGAGTACTTACAACTGGAGGCCATTCAACAGTCGCACTGACAGGAATAAAAAATAAGGTATCAACACAGGAAATGAACAGCATAAGCACTATGAAATGATGTAAGTGTTTATTTTTCATATCTGAGATACCTTTTTCCTTTCTCTCATTCCATTTATATAGTAGCATGATACAATGTGACTGTCTTTGTATATAAGAGTTCTGTGTCAAAATGCCAAAAATGTCGTGTCCCTGGAGTATATTCTTCAGGAAATAAAACTAATCATTGAAAAAATTGAAGAAAAGCTGGAATAGAAACGAAGAATACAAATGATCATCAGAAAAAGATATGATGTTTTGTCTATTGTGTTGATTTTTTTTATTTAGAAAAATGCAGACAACAAAATATTAGTCACGTGATGAAAACGGAAAATATCAGGTGATACAAATGGGAAATGCTAGGCGACTAAGATGAAAAATCAAAAGTGACACAAAAACGGGTGCCGCCAGTAACATAACAAGACTTGCTGATGAAAATTCAACCGTAGGAATAGACTATTTGCCTGTATAGCGATATCAGACATTTGTTCCAGGTGACAGACATAGGAATTGGCGGGTTTTTGTCAACAAAAGCAGGTCTCAAAATAATAGAAACCAAAAGCAAAAAAGAGGTGGTGGGGGGATTAATTCTTCATAGATAATCCTAGTCGCCCCCACGCGTTGTTTTACTATCGTCGTTTTCCTCAAGAAGAGTATCACACGAAGTTTACTCCACTTAGTACGAGTCGAGCAGAGGCCACCGCTGTCCCTTGATGGATACCGCACTCTCTATTAAATAATCCAAGACTTGCTTGGGCACTTAAGCTATAATGAAGAATCGTTCCTGGAGCAAAATCTCCTTCGGTAACAATATATGTTTCATATCCCCCAGTTGCTGTCATACTGTGACTCCCTGTTTCATCAGAATATGAGACCGAACCGGAACCAGAGGAGCCACCAACAGGTGAAACTAATACGGAAATGCGGACGTGGATAGGCGAAGAATCACCTACATACCAGACACCGAGATGTCCTGTAACAGAAGCTGTCCCCGAGGCATATGCCTGAACATGACCGACAGAATAAGGTAAACATTTCGGTAGTATTGGTAATATGTCGTAGGTAGGTATACAGGGTGAGCCATCAGAACACCCCTCAGTGATAGTTGCTGAACATGCCACATTAACAATACCATTTGCTGTTTGAGCGATCGTCTGAGACATTGAGAAAACAGAGTAAATGGTCTTCGTATCACATATGATAGAATACTGGCCAGAGGCCATGCTATCGGCCTTATTATACAGCCAGCCTAAGTATGGCTCTGGCAGTGGTACTATATCATCCGATGGCGGCAATCTACTATCGCTTTCATAGTGGTCGTGGTCTTCATGATTCCATGCCCATGCGCATGAGCTGACAGATGTAGTCTGATAGCTAAAGAGGCTGAATGGGAGGAATGGCGGCGACGGCCACAAAGAAGGGATGAAAGGTATGGGTATAGCGCCAGTGCCGGTGGATTTGGTGGGAGGCGTGAAGGTAAATGAAGGGCCAGTGGGTGGATTGAGTGGCTTTGTATCTGCTGTATTACATCCACAGTCGTCAGCAAGACTTAGAGGGGTTATGATTGTCCCTATGAACATAATGCTCACAAAGAGACATATCAGCGTTCCTTTCTTTTTCATCAAAGTTGTTTTGCTCATTTTTTTCACCGATTATTTTGTTTAAGCACCGCCCAAACAAATATTTTAAATTATATCATCATACTTGTATTTTATTGTTTAAATAGTTTATTTGATGAAAATAGAATATTTTAACGATTTTCGAATAAAAAGAAAAGAGAAAAAGAAAAAATTGGCTTTCTTTATTTTTCCCTATTTGAAGAGAGAATTAAAGCTGGGCAAATGTCTTTAATATTTCTTTATCATCTATAGCCACCGCCCATCTGAGAAACCGTCCGTACTTGTCCCAGATGGATTCGTCCTAAATTAGTCGTTTCTTCATGCGGCTGCTCACCTCATCTATTCCAGTAGTAGTCTCAATATCCTCGTAGTCTCTTATGCCGCTAATCGGTTGGATGTCGATCGGTGGTGGTTTGTTGTGGACAAGGACACCATGGACAAAATAGGTATGATCCTGTTCTACTTCGAGGTTATACACCGTGTACGTTCCTGGTATGTATCTGATGTGTGTGAGAATTTCCTTGGTGCCATCGAGTCTCAGCAAGTGATCGCCAAGATGTGGTTCGCCAGCTTCTTTCCATTCTTCATTTATCCAAAGTGGGTGGTTCGGTGTTACCCTGTGCTGATTCCACCATGATCGGAGAACAAATGCAAATATTGCTCTTCTGTTAGTGGTGCTTTGTTGTGGACAAGGACGCCATGAGCAAAATAGGTATGGTCCTGTTCTACTTCGAGGTTATACACTGTGTATGTTCCTGGTATGTATCTGATGTGTGTGATAATTTCCTTGGTGCCATCAAGTCTCAGCAAGTGGTCGCCAAGGTGTGCTTCGCCAGCTTCTTTCCATTCTTCATTTATCCAGAGTGGGTGGTTGGGTGTTACACGGAGATTGTTGATTTCTAGATAGCCGTTATTGGAGTTTTCGTGGACAAAGGTTTGTATAACGACTCCGGTGGTGAGCATTTGTTTTTCTGTATCATAGGATATGACGTGGTCTCCGATGGAGATCGTCTCGATGTTTTTGCTGCTTCCATCAGCCATGGTGATTGGGGTGCCTGCGAGAAAACATGTTATGTTATGTTCATGTTCAGGTTCTGCGGGGTTATGCCTTGTGGTGAACTCCCATGATAGATCCCATGGTGGCCCTTTGGCCGATGCACCATGAGTATCCCAGGCGACAACATACCAGTAATATCGAGTGCTGTAAGACATCAGCCCTAGTGCATAGTCAGTCATGGTCCAGTTGCTGTGGATTTTTGGTGGTGGGTTGGTGGTGCCAAAGTACACATCGTAAGAAACTTCGTCAACATCACCCAGGTCACCCCCAGACCAACTCAGATCCGCGTAGGTATACACATCAGTTGAATGATCCGCTGGATAAGGACTATGTGGTATCTTAGGTGGATGTGCCGTTGTATTGAAATACCAGAATGGTCCAGATGTTGAATCACCATGATTATCTGTTGCAATAATCTTCCAGTAGTATGTTGAAGCATAGTACAGGGCCCCAGTATTATACATGGTAGTATCTTGGCTGGAGACTAGGGGTATCAAGCATGGCGAGCTGTCATCAAACTCTCCAAAGTAAACAGTGTAGGTGACGGTGTCGTTGTCTGGGTCGCCCCCGGTCCAACTTAAATCAATGGAACCAGGTACATCCTCTGCATAATACGATGGGGACGGTGTATTTGGCATATATGGTGGATGATTCGGAGCTACTCCACTTCCTGTCGGTATCGTGATCGTCTGCGGTGTGCTGCTGACTGCGCCATCATCATCGGTTACGGTTAACGTCACATCATATGTTCCATTTTCCATGTACCAGTGTATAGGGTTTTGTTCATTGGACGTGTTGCCGTCGCCGAAATCCCAGTACCAAGACATTATGACACCATTTGGATCTATGGATGTGTCATTGAACTGGGTGAAATTGAAATCTAGGTCGGGGGAAGAGTACATGAAACTGGTTGTCGGCGGAATCATCCAACCATTGGGCTGTACATAGGGATAGAAATCCGGGTAACCCCCTCCACCAACAGCACGATACGGGGTATTCCAAATCCCATCACCTTCGCAATCAGTTGCCGTAGGGTACAACGAGGTATAATCATCCCAGTAGTTGCCACCTGATGGATATGTATTATTCAACCAGTTACCCTCATCTATTGATGATGGGTTATCGTTGCCGATAAAAATGTTATGAAATACCTTGTTTGCGTACCCACCTACTGAGATTCCTAGTTCATTATACGAACAGTTGTTGTTTCTGATGATATTATTATCCGAAGCGATGGAGATACCATAATAAGACCACCCTATACACGTGTTGTTTTCTATGAGGTTATTAGAGGCTGGATGGAGAGATTCTAGGTTTAATCCGTAAGCAAGAAGGATGCCACTATAACCATTACCGCCTCCAATGATGATGTTGTTTTTTATCTGATTATAACATGAACGTTCCTGAAGAAAAATCCCTTCGCCGTAATTATTTGAGCAGTTGTTATTTTCGATAAGGTTATTGTTACAATAGTTTTCAAGGTAAATTCCAATATAATAATTATCCGTGCATTTGTTATTTTTTATGATGTTGTAATCTGAATGTGATTGCAGGAAAATTCCTTTTAGATTATTAGAAGAATTGGTGTCACTAATAACATTATTGCTTGAACCACTATTGAGACATATACCTATAGCATTACAAACCGTACATTTTTCTATAATATTATTTGATGATTCATAGAAATAGATACCATATTCGCCATTTGATATGGTACAATTTCTGATTACAACGTTACTACATTTATACAGATTGATCACACCGTAATTCGTTGCACATGCTCCCCCGAGGGTGTACTCCATATCAAGGTTCGTACCATCAATAATCGTCGGTGTCTGAACATTGTTTAACACGAGTAAATGATGTCCATTCACTGTGTTTGATTGGTCAACGTCATTGTTCAAACCTTCTTCATTTTCAAACACGAACCCGTCTAGGCAGGAAATGATAGTATTACCTCTAAAAATGTTCTCTGTTGAATCATCTAACAAAATACCCTTATCGCTTTGAGTAATCGTATTTCTGATAATTGTATTGAAAAACGAGGTCTTCAGATGAATTCCATTGACTGGATAACAGGTGGCCTGCGTGATGTTATTATCCATTATTGTGTTGTAATTTGATCGTACCTCTATACCGTAATTATTGTCATTTTTTATAGTAAAATTTTTAAGGATAACATTATCGCAGGTTATTGTAACCATTGCACCCGAAGTCCAGGTGCCGCCATTAATAATAACCGTGTCCTTAGATTGACCTTCCAAAATCAGTGTTTTATTGACAACTATTTGTTCATTATAGGTTCCAGGATACACATAAACCGTCTCAACAAAATCAGATGCATTGTTTATCCCCTCCTGAATTGTCCGCACATGACTATGATCATACCAACCAGGGAGTGCGCTGTTATTAACGTAGATTGTCGTCCAGCCATCTGGATTAATGAACGGGTATAAATCCTGATTGTCGCCGCCTAATATACGGTACGGTATATCTGCAAGACCGTTTCCGTCATCATCGTATGCGCCTTCTTCGGGCTCATCAAAATCATCCCAGTAGTTCCCTCCAGATGACTGATTGTCATACCAGAGGTTGACCGAATCATCCCTGGCAGAATGTCCGTTGCGTATGAAGTTATTATGATAGATGTAATTATATGCATCAGATTCACCTGGAGAATATTCAATATTTATACCAAATTCATCATTGCCTTGAATTGTGTTTTCATAGATTCTATTTCCCGATGACATAAATTTTAATAAAATACCATTGAGATTGTCATTAATCGTATTTTGAGAAATATTGCTGTTAGATGTCACGCTTAAAAAGATAGCGAGTACGCTGTTTTCTGTAATAATATTGTCAGAAATCTTGATGTTTTGGCAACCCCAAACATATATCCCATTGTCGCCATTACGAACGGTAAATCCACTTACCTTTACCCCATTTATTGATCTAATCGTAATCACAGCACCGTTTCCACCACCATCGATAATAGTAGTTTCTTTTTCTTCACCCTGGATAGTGATGGATTTATCGATGGTGACATCCTCAGAATACGTTCCTTTCGCAACAAAGATAACATCTCCGTCAACCGCAGAATCAACGCCCTGCTGAATCGACTTATAGGGATATGTCTGTGTCCCAAGCCACGGCTCATCGACGTTATCAACATCAACAAAAATATCGTACTCACTGTCACTGTCTGATAACACCGGTGCGAACGAAACCCCCAGCTGCGGCGGTCCGAAGAACGAATATATAGAAATTGGTTTGTTACTCTCGATATTAAAAACCACAGCAACACCCCAACCAAAGGGTGGAGGTAGGTTCGCAAAGTAATAAGTACCCTTGTCTAAATTCGTCAATTCGGGGATGCCGCCCTCGCCCACAGTGGTTCCATCTTCATAGACAGTAAACATATACCACCCTGTCGCATAACCTTCACAATATGGAAACAAAAGGGCATTAAACTCCGTACCAATCCGTTTCCCGGTTTTATCGGGAACATACGACCCATAGTGAGCTACAGTATAGCCGTCTGAGACATTGTAGTCTAAGGGAAGAACACCAACAGTAATCACTTTGTCGCTTAAGATTGTGTAGTATCTTGGAGTCCCATCATAATATCTAGGAGCAATGTAATGACTTTCAGGATTGGTGGCACCAAGAGTCCCATTCCAGTACTTATATCCGGTCTCTGAATCTGTAATTGTCACTTGCGTATCATTTTCGTAAGCAAAAACATGTAACACATCACCATAATACCAGTCAGAATCGATATATGCATGTGCATACGTGTAAAACTCGGTTCCTGAGAATTTTCGGTTTGCTGAAGGAACATAATATCCCTGACCCGCATAGGATAACGCAGAGACAGGATAGTTACTCTCTACTTTTACAACATGACCACAGACTGCAGTTGTATTGTAATGGTTACTTTTATCGAGTGATCCTGACCAAACAATCTTGTTTGTGGTCATATCAGTAATATTGATGTTAGTTCCATTGGTGTAAGCAAAAACAATAAACTGTTCTATTCTTTGCGGATCCGAAGCACTAAGCATATATGTGAATAGCTCCGTACTTGCACCACGCCCGTTTCCATCAACCGCGTAAAACCCGCGCCCACCCCAATCATGAGAGTAAGAGGTCCCAGTCAACACAGAGAATTTTTTATGACCCTCAATCGTATACACACCAGGATTTAGTGGAATGTAGCAATATTCGCTTTTATTGAGCTTTCCAAAACAAACCAAGTTTGAAGAAGAGTCAAGGATTGCCAGATCATTGTTGTCTTCGTAGCTAAACAAAACAATAATCTCTGGTGTCGTAGATTTTCCTAAAGATGGGATTTGAATAACACTAACTTTTGGTGGTGGGAGCGGAGGTAAAGGAGGATTTAATGAAAAGATATTATATTTTCTACTGCTATCACGTAAGGACCCGCCGTCGCTGTACCTCGTTGACGTCCCTGGAATTATACCGGTGAACGCATCGTTATGCGTATGTCCCCAACAGGCAAGATCGATATTATATCGATGACAAAGATCAATAAATTCGTCTCGATAATATAAAAACGTTCCGTCCCTAGGATTCGTTCCCCATCCATCCCCACAAAATATATCCCTACCAAATTTATTTAAATAGGGGTGATGAAACATAACAATCTTATAATTCCCACTGGTATCTCTATAATCACGTTTACCGTCTAACATATCTAACTTTTCATCAAGCCAGGATATTTGCGCAAGTGTAAACCCATCACCTTCCGGGAGTGCCACGCAAGTACCGAGCCATGGCGGTGGAAGTACATCATCAAAACCACTGTTCATTGAAAATAATTTAACATTAGGTGCCGGGGTAGCCATATAATTTAATTCAGCAGGATTTAAAGTTTTACGGACCCAATCCAAATACCCATATGGATTATCACCAGAAGGAACCTGATAAATGTATCGAAAATCATGATTTCCAGGACAGAAAAAAATAGGAACCCTTTGTTCTCCTCCTTGAGCGAGTTTAAGGGAAACCAACCAATTACCTGAGGAATCTCCATAAAGTGGTCCATCAGGATTTTCGAAAAGATACTCCCATAAAAGAGCCCCAGCAGAACCTGCACCGTATTCGACGATATCTCCTGTACATAGGATGAATTCAGGTAAATCATCTGCGTCCCACTGAAGAATATCTCCATTGACAAAACGGTTCCAATTAATATACCCATTTTCACCGGAAAATCCTGGCCCCCAATGAACATCACTAATATGTAAAAAATAATCTGAATCATAGGGTCCTCCATAATCTTTACTGTCCCCATCACCTAAGGAGATTTTTTCAAACGTTCCATCACCAACGTCCTGATTTGTTACTTCCTTTGTGATCCCCTGCAGCAAATATTCTTGTTCAGGAGTCAATTTTTCGCCGGTATCGCCATATGGTTTACCACTAATCAGTGTCGGCGTAATAAATTTGTTAGCACCGATGTCATCCTCTGTCGATTCTGGAGTCAATTTTTCTCCAACAAAAACAGGCAGCTCATCACTATTACTGATAAATGATGGTAAGCTGAGTCCTTCATCGTTGATATTCTGATCGAATGGTCTCGCTTCAAAACCAGGTGGTAAATTTCCTTGTCCTATTTCACCTGTATTGCTATATGGTTTACCATCAATCAATGCTGGCGTAATAAATTTGTTAACACCGATGCCATCCATCGATTTCATGTCTACTACATCCATTTCTTCGCCAGGAGCTGTATTTGTTTTTTTAGTACTGGTCTGATCTGGTTTCGCATTTAGAGCTGGTATGGTACTTGTTCCAACAAACAAACAAATTATGCCTAATGCAACTATTTTTATCATCATGCTATTTTTCATCTTTCATCAAATCCTTTTTTTGTTTGAGGCATCGCCCAAAACAAATTTTTTATTATTATATTACATCTTATATTTTAAAGTTTAAATACTTTATTTGATGAAATTAGAATATTTTAACGATTTTCGAATAAAAAGAAAAAGAGGGGGATTTAAACTAAGCATTTATCCCTCTATCGAATCATCAGATCAACAAGTTCACAGATTTGTAACTGAATCTCAGCGACTCTTTCTGCATCCTCCCAACTCACCTCATGGGTGAACGAATCAGTAAGAACGATAAGTTGTTTTACCGCATCTTGATATTTCTGCAATAGCTCATCAGGTACCTGTCCCTTCAGCTCGTCACCAACCTGAAACCCAAGCCCTGCAATCCCCTTCATAGCATCCAAATACTCTTGCGGGTTGACATATACCTCTAAAGAGACAGCTTCTTCTGCAAGGGCGATGATCTTTTCTGCGCTTGGGACTTTATATTGTTCGTTGAGTTTCTTGTACACCTTTTGGGTTTCAGTAAGGCTATTCCATAAGGGATAACTTGGTAGCTTGATACTCATTTCGTTGTTACTTTCATCGGCTTCTTTAATAACCCGACTGCTATCAGCAAAAACAAGAACGGTTTGAATCTCTGATTGGAGTCTCCACAAGAGTGTTGCTTCGGTGGTTTCCCCGGCGGAAAGTGAGGAGATCTCAACGGTGCCAAGATGAATCGGCCGAGCGTGGGAATCGTACAGTCCTCTATATCCATAAAATGACACCTGGAACGGCGTCGTGATATCTGCTGCTCCATCGTTTTTAATAGAAGCGGTGACTTGTACTAATCTGTGAGAGACTTGATCTGATAAAAGAGATGTTGTTACTTGGTCATTGAGGTATTTTAGTGATGCATCGGTGATGATCAGATCAGGCAAGGGTGGTTCAGTGAGGATGACGTACGCCCAGTTATTAAGTTCGTTAGATTCTTCGATGACGTGGGTGCTGTCGACGACAGCATAAAGTCCTGTTATCCCATGAACATAAGTCCAGGGTATGGTTACCTGAATGGTTTCATGTGCGTTAAGGCCTGGGGTTTCAATAGTACGATTACATATCTCAAAACCACTATAGAACGCTACTTGGAATGGCGTGGTGATATCAATGGTTCCATTGTTTTTGATGGTTACAGTGAGATTCAGTAGTGTCTCAGAAATTGGTGTGGCAGTGAACAAGGTGATAAGTAAATCTGGCAGGAATATCTGGGGGAAGATATCTTGATTCGGTGGTGTTTTCCCAGAAACATTGTAGGGATCATCCCAGACCCCATAGGGTGGTTGAATATCCTGCGGATCTGGATGCTGTATAGTGTAATCATCCCAGTAGTTACCTTCTTGTAGTGTGGCATTGTACCATGTGTTGCTTCCTGCATCATAGGCATTCTGGGTGTTGTTGATGAAGGTGTTATTAAAGATCGTATTATCGGTACATCCAGCGAGATACAAGCCATAAAGAGTGTTGTTCGAGAGAATGTTCTTCGAGATACTATTCGTGCTAGAATAATATTCCAAGTGGATGCCATAGATATTATTTGCGATCGTATTCTTGGAGATGTTGTTTGTACTTGACAAATAGATAAATATGCCCTTTCCTGTGTTCCTGCAGATGTCATTTTCTATAATAGTATTGCTGCTAGAATAATACGAAAGGTAGATGCCGTAGCCTGTATTGTCGTTGATGGTGTTCCCTGAGATAGTGTTAGTGCTGGAATCATAGTAGAGACAGATGCCAGAGCCGCTGTTGTTCGAAATTGTGTTCCCTGAGATGGTGTTACTGTTTGATAAATCGAGGTATATGCCGTAATACTCGTTGTATGTAATTGTGTTCCCTGAGATGGTGTTACTGTTTGATGAAGAGAGTTGTATGCCGAAGTAGCCATTGTTCGAAATTGTGTTCCCTGAGATGGTGTTACTGTTTGATGAAGAGAGTTGTATGCCGACGTAGCCATTGTTCGAAATTGTGTTCCCTGAGATGGTGTTACTGTTTGATGAAACGAGGTATATGCCGTAATAATTATTGTCTGAGATGATATTTTCAGAGATAGTGGTGCCTTGGACAGAGTCAAGTCTTACTCCATAACTACTATTTCTTATGGTGAAACCAGTGATGACCACATCATTTTTGAAGGCGATTCCCACGGCTGTTCCACTATCACCGCCATCGATAAACGTCGAAACCCTGCCCTCTCCAAACAGATGAACTGGTTTTGTTATAGTGACATGTTCTTGGTACGTGCCTTGGGAAACAAACACGGTTCCCGTGTTAGCGACGCCGTTGATACCATCTTGGATTCTCTTGAAATGGGTCTCCCCAAAGCCAGGGGTCGCCTCATCATACGTGCTGTTGACATAGGTGACCAAAGGAAGGATACTAATCCCCGCTTGATTGTTCAATTCATACGATTCGTTTATTGTATTCTCGGGGTCTATCTGGACAATGAGAGAATACTTCCCACACCCGTAATACCCTGAAGTATCCCATAGGTGATGAACCATGCAAGAACCACCAGGTGAAACACTTGAAACAGTTTCATCACCAATGACGTATTGCGTATTATAGTAGTCAACTAAAATAAACCGAACACCTACATTTTCTGCTGCACCCCCACCGATATTCAGGATTGTAGCGGTAATATTCACTTCGTCTTCAGGCTGGGGAAACGCGGGATCAATGGTGATGTTCAAATGGGAAAGTGCAAGATCAGGCTTTCCGCTTTCAGAATATCCTTTTGAGCCTGAGAGATCAAGAGCAGGATCACCGAGGAGATTATATTCATGCCCAGTAACCCCCCCGGGCTCTTGCATGATCGCCTCCATGATTATCCGACCAAGGATGTACTCAAAATGTTCAAATAGCGACGGGAAGAGAAAATTTGAATAAAATATATTGCCCGTAGTTGCAGATGATCCTAAAAATGCGACAGCACCTTTATCGGGAGTGTTTACGAATATTTCACCGAAACAATCATCGCTATTTTGGAAACTTCCCGTGAGACAACTCATACTATACACCAATGGAAGTTTATCCCCATTCACCAGCAGAGGAATTTGATAACTATATAGAAGCCCTCCCCAACCAATTGCCTCCCCGTGGGATAAACATGCGAGTATTCCTATTCCATTCGTTATATTTTCGATGATATCAGCAGATGTGCCCCCTTCATCGTAAACTACTTCGGAGACATTCCACCCCCCATAGCCTAACAGGATTTCTTTTTCCATTGGATACCAATCAGAACCAAATTGCAGCCCCCAACCTTCTACCATCATTACTTTTTGATGCCAGTCCTCTGTATCTGAATAGGTCTGCTCATAAGGTACGGGTTTCTCTGCAATAACCTCTACCTCAGCCTGGTCGTCAACAGAAAAACGCCCTATCATAATATCAGGAGTATGATAATCCTGATCACCGATGCATACATACCATCGATCAACAGCGTACCCAACTAAATGAGTCGCGACAAACGGAGTGTCTCCCACAAGCAGGATGTACCCGACATGACCGTCAGTCATGTGTGGCGCAGACCAATTATGATAAACATCACTGATAAATGTCCTGATGTTTGAATCATTGTTTCCTCCAATAAATGGATCGTTGACATTTACAACTGCGACATCAAACCCGTTATACTCTGCCCGCCAATGCGCAAGCTTATTTAACGTATTACAAAAGGGTCCGATTATCACAAAACATGTGTCCATATCAGTCAGCATGCCATCATCATAGACAGTCAGCGTCACGAAATAGTTACCTGCTGAGTTAAACTGATGGCTAGCTGTCACATCTGAGCTGGTGTTCCCGTCACCGAAATCCCAGAAAAACACAAGATCATCATTATCAGGATCATAAGAGACAGAACCATCGAACCATAAAGAATCACCAACATATCCAGCTTGAATAACCGGTGAAGCATTCGCAAACGGAGGATGATTGACAGGCGGAACCGTATAATTTACATACACCGTACAGGTATCAGTATCCCAAAATGTTCCGTCTGAAACATTTAACACCACCTCGTAAAAACCAATTTCTGTGAACTGATACTCGATTGTTTCCCCGAAAAGTATCTCACCGTTAATATCCCATCTGTACGTTAACGTATCATTATCAGGATCATAAGACTTACTTCCATTGAAAAAGGCAATATGATCTACCGCCACCTCCTGATATTTTGGTTGCGCATTTGCAACAGGTGGCCCACCTATTGCTAAAACATTGACATAGCATTGTGTTTCCTCTGAGTAAATCGTGCCATTACATGCTTTCGCAATAAAATAATATTGCTGGTAGTAAATTTCAGGGAACTCCGCTAAATATTCCCATGTAACATTCCCATGATTATCTCCAAAAAAGATTCGAACTTGAGATAATAAAGTAGAATTCGAAGACCAATATATACTGATATCAACATATGTTATTTTCTCTTTATCATGAGCCTCGCCTCTTACAAGTGCAACCTTACCAATAGTTTCTCCTTCGGAAGGGCTATTTATTGAAATTGTAGGCGGAGGCAAATCCAAATTAGCGATATCATCTTTTGCGTTATCGTAAAAACAATCTGATGTAATGATCAGATAATCTGCCGAGTTACCTGGATCTGAAAGATCAGAAGGATAGGAGACGCTTCCTTGCTGCGTCCCCCGCTGAAAACCAGGAGATGGCGTCTGCGGAGACTCGTAGTTAACTATAAGATCTGAACAGATACTCTCCAACGGCCCAACATTTTGAATGACAAGATCCGCAGGTGAACTGTACTGTATTTTCACTTGGATAGACGTATACACCCGTAGTTCACAGGTGACCGGATTGTACTGAAGAGGCTGGAAAAACAGTCGTACGACTGGTTGATCCCTGATATGAGAGAAGCCGTTGATTTCTACGAGTGGACCTGGATAAAACGTATCAGTGGCATAACAGACGTTGTCGATAGCGAACACCTCATCATAAGTGACATATCCTTCTGGAGAGGTTCGTTCAACCATTTCTGGAACAGGATAAAGAGAAATACCAGAAAGGGTAATATAGGTTGAACTTAAAATCTCAAGATGAAAATCTACTGACTCATCTACCGACTCAGGAACATATACCATTTGAGATTTGATGGGGATCTGTGGTTTACCAACCTCCATGGTAGACACATAACCAGGAAGAACCAACTTCTGGTAACACTTCTCACCAATCTGAACAGATTCCATATTTAAATCACCGCTAGCAACAGTATTTTCTATTATGAGACCAGATTTATCTGAGGCTAACAACTTTATGGCGGTATCTTCAGGAACAAATGAAGAATCCTTACAAGAAAGACCAACATCATCTTTGTTTTCCTGCAGGGCTAAGGGAGTCGACTGAGATAATGCAAAAGAGGAAAACGAGGTTGCAATCAGAAACAAACATAGTATTATTGCGAGCAACTGCCTTTTTTTTGTATCCCTAAACTTTTTCATCTTATTATTCATCTTTCATCAAATCCTTTTTTTGTTTGAGGCATCGCCAAAAACAATTTTTATTAAATTATATTATATCTTTTATTTTAAAGTTTAAATACTTTATTTGATGAAATTAGAATATTTTAACGATTTTCGAATAAAAAGAAAAAGAGGGGGGATTTAAACTAAGCATTTATCCCTCTATCGAATCATCAGATCAACAAGTTCACAGATTTGTAACTGAATCTCAGCGACTCTTTCTGCATCCTCCCAACTCACCTCATGGGTGAATGAATCAGTAAGAACGATAAGTTGTTTTACCGCATCTTGATATTTCTGCAATTGATCATCATGTACCTGTCCCTTCAGCTCGTCACCAACCTGAAACTCAAGTCCAGCAATCCCCTTCATCGTCTCCACATATGTTTGCGGATTGGTATATGTCTCTGAAGAGACATCTTCTTCTGCAAGGGTGATGATCTTTTCTGCGCTTGGGACTTTATATTGTTCGTTGAGTTTCTTGAAATCCTCTTGGGTTTGAGTAAGGCTACTCCATAAGGGATAACTTGGCAACTTGATACTCATTTCGTTGTTACTTTCATCGGCTTCTTTAATAACCCGACTGCTATCAGCAAAAACAAGAACGGTTTGAATCTCAGGTTGGAGTCTCCACAAGAGTGTTGCTTCGGTGGTTTCTCCTACAAAAAGTGATGAGATCTCAACGGTGCCAAGATGAATCGGACGAGTTTGGGGGTCGTAGGGTCCTATGTATCCGTAAAATGATACCTGGAACGGGGTCGTGATATCAAGGGTCCCATTGTTTTTGATGATCGCTGTGAATTTTATTTTTGTTGCTGTGTCGTGTTCTGCAGAAAAACTCGTTGAGGCGCTGGAGGTATAATTTGCTGAGATTCCGCTGATCAGTATATCGGTATGGGATGTGACGAAGTCGCGATAATACATAAGCCAGATCTGATAATCAACAAGGTCAACAACCCCGTTGTTATTGTAGTCTGCTTCAGGATTAAACAATGGATCAACGATGCTATGACCGAATGTTTGTAGGAACAATGCAAAATCATCTTGGTCAACATCGTTATCGTGATCAAGGTCGCCGGGGAGTTGTAAGAAGCTTCGGTAGTACCCAAGCCAGATCACATAATCCGCAAGCGTTATATTGTTGTCGCCATCATAATCTGCCCGTATGTTGTAATGAGGATCACCGTAACTCAAACCATATGATGCTTCAAATATCGTAAAATCATCATCATCAACGTCACCATCGTGGTTAAGATCACCGGGTATTAGCACCCATGGTTTCATCAGCGGATACAAATCCTGGTTACTTCCACCGGAGATGTTGTATGGTGTGTCACCGATGCCGTCATCGTTAGCATCGCTGCCCGTGTAATCATCCCAGTAGTTTCCTTCTTGTGTTGTGGCGTTGTACCAGATGTTATTGCATATATCATATGCGTTTTGTGTGTTGTTTATGAAGGTGTTGTGATAGAGTCTATTGTTGTTTGTAGGAGCTGCAGAGCCTTGTATTTTGATACCTGTGATACGATTATCTTTTATCGTGTTTTCGTAGATATTATTCTGCGACCAACCATCCGATAGATAGATGCCGTAATCACAGCGTGTGATCAGATTTTGGGAAATTGTGTTGTTCGTGTTCTGTGTCGAATAGAACCATATGCCGAAATCTGTAGCATCTGTGATGATACAATCAGAGATCGTTATGTGATTAGTATCATAGAGCATTATCCCATGGTGCCCATTTTTTATGGTAAATTGGTGTATGACTATGTCACTACATTCATAGAGACCAACAGTCTCCCACGAATACTCGCCGCAATCGCCATCGATAATTGTTGTCTCTTTGTTTTCCCCGATCAACGTGAGGGGCCGCCAGATGAAGATATTTTCATAATATGTGCCATTCCGTACACAGATGGTATCTCCTATAGCTGCTTCATCGATTGCTTCTTGGATCGTCAAATAATATGTGCCTTTGTTGAGATTATGAATCGGTGGTAGACAAATGACTGCTGTGGTCCTCGTACTATTACTATGACCTAATGCATCTGTAGCTGTCAAGGTAACGGGATATGTACCGGCTGCACTGTAGGTATGATAGGGGTTCTGTTGCGTTGCTATTGGCGTGTTGTCACCGAAATCCCAACAATAGGTGTAGGGTTGTATTCCGCCGGTTGCTGATCCGCAAAAGTCGATGGATTGTCCTGCGAAGCCGGCGTATGGTCCATGGGCATCAGCTATCAGGGGTGTAATTGTTGCAGTAGTAGTATCGTTTGCTATCCGTCCCAAAGAGTCTGTTACCGTAAGTGTGACCGTGTAGACACCAGCTTGCGTGTAATTATGATAGGGATTCTGCAAATCTGATGAAGAATCATCCCCGAAGTCCCAGTACCATGTATATGGCTCTTCTCCTAAAGCAATTCCTCTGAAATGTATTGGATCACCCAGGATTGCTGCATAGGGTCTACCGGCATTAACGAAGAGAGATGAAAGGGTACTGCCTTCCGTGACGGTCATGAGCTGAGCTGGGGATACATGTTGAAGAACATCGGTTATTTCGCTTGTTGGCCATTGAAGTACAATATCATAGGGTCCTTCGGTGCCATTGAGGCCGAAATGAAGCGACACAGGACGCTGAGAGGATACCTCCTGAAAACCGATAAGCTCACCCTGACTCGAATAGATGTATACTTTTGCTCCGACTGCATCGCGGTTGCTTATCCGTCCGACTGGTTCTACATCTAACCAGTTCTGATCATTGATTTGATTTTTTAACACCTTTACGGAAGATCCAAGATAGTTTCCATAGATAATATCGTTATCGCCGTCTCTGTCAATATCTAAGACACACGGTGCTAAATATTCATCATGCCACAGATCTATTATTGGTAGATATTCATAGTTTTTAAACAGACCTGTTTTTGAATTTCGGAGAAGGACAGGCTGTTGAGAAGTGTCAGGAAAATCTCTGATTGCGAGAATATCCTCACCAGGGCTGTTATCGACCTCAGCCAAAAATAGGGCATATATTCCAAACCTCAAATCCCTCAAATCCAGTTTTGGTGTAAAACTGCCATCGCCATTATTTATTAAAAAAGTTGTATGCCCAGTATTCCTAAGGTAGATAATATCATGATCACCATCGATATCGATATCGGCAATCGAGAATCCTGGCCAAAGAGCCAATGCCCCACTATGACATCCGAATTCATTAAGGAGACAAGGAGTAAAAAAACCGGCTCCATCATTAGAATAATACGTAAACGGGGATGAATCCTCTATGTAGTGCTCAATTATCAAGTCCAAATCTCCGTCATTATCAATATCTACAAACCTAGGAGTCTTTAGGTATATTCCAGTATTGAGGACCCCAAGACCTCGAAGTGTAGTTTCATCCAAGAATATCCCGTAACCAGTATTAATAAAAAGATTAATCTTGGGTGGTTGCTGTTTTACGATGCATAAATCCAGATAACCATCATTGTTTACATCACCGAATATCGTTTCATCACTCGAAAGACCACCAAGTCCAGACACATCTGTTCTGTTCTCAAAGGTTCCATCTCCTCGGTTACGAAACAGATGATCACCATTACCGCTGCTTATATACAGATCTGTGTTGCCATCGTTATCAACATCCCCGAAAACAGCCCCGAAAACATTAGCGCATCGTACACCTGCTGCAGTGGTAATATCAGTAAATGTCCCGTCGCCATCATTCAAATACAGAAAACCAGGCGAACCCGTGAGATAAACATCAGGATATCCATCCCGGTTAACATCACCAGGTACAACAAGTTTATTGTAAGCGTAATAACTTATACCTGAACTACTAGTAGCATCAATAAAAGTTGGTGAAACCGTCATCCGCTTGCCATTATAATTGTTCAGCTCGAAAGATTCCTCTATCGCATTTTCAGAGTCGACTATAGCGACAACAGAATAATCTCCCTTAACCGGCGGAGCGACACCAGATATTACCGATTGAATTGCCCCACCTGCAGGCACCACACTAAAAACATGGCCCCCGAGGAGAATATTTGTTCCTGCGTTCTCATCGACGATAACTACATCTACTAAAACATTATCGGCATCTACTGCGCCAACATTCGAAACTTTAACCGTCAGTTTTTTCGTGTACCAATCATAATTTACTCCAGATGAGGAAACAGTCAGATCCGGTAGATTACTATTTTCTGGGTAACCAAAAGACTGAAGGGCAGGATCACCCAATAAAATATATAACTTATGCCACCAATCAAAGCCAGGATGCCACATAAACTCGCCATACATGATAGCCTTCCCAAGGTGAAATTCAGCGTTATCAAACATTGCTGCTAGGATTTTATCTCCGGGAGAAGCTGATGAAATATTTGTTGCTCCGTAATAGGCGACCGCTCCCTTATTTTCTATATTGACAAATTGTTCGCCAAGAGATTCATAGTCCAAATCTGCTGTAAAACAAGCGGTCGTCAGCACGATCGGGAAGATAGTGTTTGTAAGTTGAGGAAGGTCGAAAATAGAAAAGATTTCCCAACCCTGCACCCATCCGTGTCCAGTATAAGAGACGACATCCTGTCCTTCGTTGATAGCGGTGACAATATCTTGATTAGTACCATAATAAAACTTGCTGATATACGTGGTGTTAAACCCTGCATTGAACACCGTATCATACACTGGTTCTCCGCTTGTACATGTTCCTTGAATAACCAATGCTTTTTTGAAAAATGGTTTGTCAGATAACTGATGCTGCTCATAATATACTATCTTGTTGTATATACTTTGTAGTTCAGGTTCGTTTTCTACGGAGAATCTCCCCATAGCCATATCAGCCCAGCTGTCACTTCCAGCAACACAAACATACCACTTTTCATCATCCATTTTTTGATTGGGATAGCCAGTGATGTTATACAGTGTCTGATGCGAAGGAATAAGTTGTTTATTCCCAACAATGAGAAGGTATTGCGGTGCGGTCTGCCAATGATCATATGCGTAATGCACAAAATCCTTAATTGAGTAATCATCTCCAGACGCACTTGGGAATTGAGCGTAGATATCACTTGTTTGTACCACGACGACATCCAGATTACCATACGTGGCCCGATAATTCACAAAATCAGCGAGTATAGGGTTTGAGAAGAAATCCTGATGGGTGATCACCAGATAATCACAATCTATTGTGGTATCCCTAAGCTGAGACCCGGTAATAAAAACAGCTGATCCTCTTGTTGCCGACTGCGTTTTCTGAGAGACACCGTTATTTTCTTCATAATTCATCGCTACTTGCTCAA
>JAPKYE010000135.1 GCA_026394495.1 Methanobacteriota archaeon
GAGTACGGTCACAGATATCGAAGGCAACGGATATGGCATCTGGCTCTTTGAGTCACCAAACAACACAATATCCCAAAATCTGATTACACGCTGTAACTACGGCATCTGTCTATTGAAGAGTTCGTCGCAGAATAATATCTACGAAAACACGATACAAGATAATCGTATCACAGGTATCAAAATACAAGGCTCTGCAGCCCCCACCATCAACAACAGACTCTACCATAACACCTTCATAAACAATACACAAAACGCGTATGATACATGCAATAACATCTGGTACAACGCCACAACACAAGAAGGAAACTACTGGGATGATTACAATGGAATAGATATAACTGGTGATGGCGTCGGTGATACACCATACAACATCTCCGGTGGAAGTAACCAGGATCTCTATCCACTGATGAACCTATGGGTGCCAATACCTGGTGATCTTGACCATGATGGTGACATTGACCAAGATGATTATGCATTGTTCCAACAAGCGCTCGGTTATAGCATTGGCGATCTATTGTATAACCCGGAGGCAGATTACAACAACAACGGGGTTGTAGACCTTGTTGATTATCAGATCTGGATCATGTATTATAGCGACTTTGTCACATCTCATACCGATATACTGATCAGCGAAATGACTGCAAAATATATCCCTAGCGCCTCAACGAATCTTTCTGCAGTACACAACACACCTATAACAATAAATCTCACAGCGATCATCAAAAACAATGGGACCATTGATATCACGACTCCGTTCCAGGTCTCATTCTACGGTATTCCTGACGACAGCAATGAGTATCGTCAACTTGGGAGTGTTCTCATACCGTCTCTTGCGGCTGGTACAACAAAAAATATCAGTATTAATACGATGGTTGATCCTGCGATCACTGCGGTTCTGGTCGTTGCTGACTCCACATGTGTTGTTTCTGAGTCAAACGAAACCAACAACCAGGCTACGATCTCACTGCCACATCATATCCTCTGGAAAAGCCTCACAGAAACCAAAGATGTATACAAAGAGTTAGGTGTTCAGTATAAGGTTCCTTCTGCGAAGAAGGTTGTTCAAATTGCGAGTGATGGTCTCGCTGCAGGAGTCTACATTGACCCGGTTGTCTTTATGCGGACGTTGAAGACTGTTGCTAAGCTTGAAGGTGATGTCGGAGGGGAACTGAATGGACAGGTACACAATGAACTTCTCCAGAGATATCAAGATATTGTAAAGCAGCTTATCACAGAAATTGACGGCATCATGAACAATCAACATTCAATAGAGATCACGTGGGACGATGCAGCAGCTGTCGCAGAACTTCAACTTAAAGTCTGCGCCGTTATCACATCGATGTTCAAAGAAGGTTGATCTCATATTCTTTCAACAATTTCTCCTTTGTTCTTCATATTATTAATATTTATAACTAAAAATATTTAAATACTAGTAATGACACATATATAAGTAGATTAGGGAAAAATAATTTGCGTTTTGGGTTAATGCAAATATTTTTTTTCTAAAAACAGGGGAAAAATACGATGAATAAGTTTAGGGATACAAAAAAAAGGCAGTTGCTCGCTATAACGACATGTTTGTTTCTGATTGTAACATCGTCTTCCTCTTTTGCATTATTTCAGAGATGGTAAAAAATGAACAAGACATATGTACGTAAACATTTTTTGCAGGCAGGTATAGCTGTTATGTTATGTATTATTTTGATGATACCCTCGTTTCAAGCATTCACCACAACCAAAAAAACAATCGATACGAAAAATGAATCTCTTCTGGAAGATACTATTTTGACTCGCGGAGCTAATTCTCAGAAATACGTATCAGATGTTCCTTTTGCCGAGGATCAGACTACTCTACTGACCCCTACAGGTACGGATTATTTTATCTCTGATAAAACAAATGGGATATACGGAGACGATTTTTCCTCTCGCTCTGCTCAATCCCCTGAAGAGTTGAATGCCGAGCTTACGAAACAAGGGGCATTATGGAGAGCATCTGAGAATAAATTCACCAAGATGTCAGATGAGGAAATTCAGGGGTCCCTTGGTCTTATTTTTGATCCAAACGATACGAAAAAACAACAAGATGAATCTAGAACATTCCAAGAAAAAACAGAGAGCCTTCCAGACTTTTTTGATTGGAGATCACAACACAGTCAGAATTATATTACCCCTATTCGAGATCAAGGAGGGTGTGGCAGCTGCTGGGCGTTTGCTATCGTTGCAGCTGTCGAAGCCGCGGCAAACACGTTTTATAATGATCCCGATTTAGATCCAGATCTCTCTGAACAAGATCTCGTGTCCTGTTATCATGGAGATGGATGCCGCGGTGCGACAAAAGATCAAACGGAGTATGCCCTCAGCACCTATCTACAAACCACGGGCATCGCCAATGAGACCTGTTTTTCCTATATCGCAGATAATGGAGATTGTAATGATAAATGTCCTACTTGGGAAGAAGAAAAATGGTTGATAACATCCTATGTGAATGTCAATTTGACGCAAAATGCAATTACCGCGATTAAATCAGCTATTATGTCTTATGGGCCGGTCATAACTGGTATGGCTGTGTATAATGATTTTTATACCTATCACGAAGGGATTTATCATCGTGTCTCAGAGACGATTAAAGGATATCATGCAGTGGCTATCGTTGGTTTTGGTGTTTACGATGGAATGGATTATTGGATTTGTAAAAACAGCTGGGGTGAAGATTGGGGTGAAGATGGCTATTTCCGAATCTTCGCTGGTGAATGCCTTATCGACTCATGGTTTATCTTCGCAGTCGACAGACCACTCCCACCTATACCTGTTCAGGTACAATGCACTGACCAGGATCAAGATGGTTATTACTACTGGGGCATTGGACCGAAACCAACATATTGTCCGCCCTGCCCCGATATCGAAGATTGTAATGATTCAGACAGCTCGATTTTCTCTGGATGTGGGTGTGCTGTAGAACCAACAGGTATGTTGACCGTGACTTCAACCCCTACAAATGCTACAGTTTACATTATCGACCAACAAACCGGGGAATTAGTATTACGCGGCTACACCCCACTTTTGATAACATTAAATACTGGGCTCCGGGAGATAACCCTGAAAAAATTAGGGTATTCTGATTACACTATCACCGTTGAAATCATCGAAGAGGAGGAAACCATCCTTGATATACCACTTCTTCATGATCCACAATTTCAAGAAGGATGGCCAGTAAAGATCCACGAGGGAGGTACAACGGGGGGTACAAGCCCTCCTGTCATCGCAGACGTGGACAACGATGGAGACAATGAAATCATCGTCGCCACCATACGACCCGCCTTATTATACGCATTCCATTATAATGGCACTCCCTTGTGGGTACATTCATTTGGAGAATCTATTAATCTCGCCAATCCAGTTGTCGCAGACCTTGAAAATGATGGCGCCCAAGAGGTGATTATCAGTAGTGACAACTCGTCAGATCCAGATCATTCTATGTTGTACGTGTTTGAATCAAATGGAACGTACTCAGAACAATGGCCTCAAATAATAGACAGCAAGTTCGGGCAGTGTTCTCCCAGCATTGGCGACATCGACAGTGATGGAGACCAAGAGATCATCCTTGGATCTGGATGGGCTTCTTCAGGGTCAAAAATCCAAGCGTATCATCATACTGGCGATCCAGTAGAAAACTGGCCAGTAAACCTTTTCTCACCATACTTTCCAATGAATACTCCTGTAATTGCTGATGTGGATGACGATGGTGATCTAGAGATTAGTGTCTTTTCCGTTCAGATAGGAAATCCGTTTGGTTTGCTTCAGGTGTTTCATGGAAATGGATCTGTTGTTTCTGGATTTCCTGTTCCTGTCCCCTTCGCTGATAACGGCTATAGGGGGCTTATTGCTGCTGCTGATTTCAACAAGGATAATAAAAATGAAATAATCGCCTATGAACACATGTATGACGGCTCAGGACATCCAGTTGAGGAATGGACGATTCAATCACATGTGAAATCCTATTTAGGGATTGCAGATGTCGATGATAACGAGTACCCTGAGCTCGTGTACGCGGGATGGGATGAGGAGTACGAGGACACCTGTTTGAATGTAGTAGATCATCACGGTATTCCGCTCTCAGGATGGCCTCAGGAAATTCCAGACTATTACGGCTGGGGGATCACTCCGATAGTCGGTGATATTGATGGTGACGGCGATAAAGAAATTTTATTTGGGGACAGGAATAATCTATATGCATGGCATCATGATGGAACTTTAGTGGTTGGTTTCCCCAAGGTTGTTGAAAACCAACGTCATGCCGGGTTAGCATTATCGGACCTCGATGGAGACGGTGACGTAGAGTTGATTTCTTGTACGATAAATACACTTCCTTGGGAAGTGGGCGATAATTACATCTATGTATGGGATCTCCCAGGAACCTACAATAAAAACACGATGGATTGGCCAATGTTCCAGCATGATGCCCAACATACCGGCCTCTATATTGACCCTGACCCATTACCAGATTTGATTGTCACCGATTTCGAAATAGAATACAATAAGATATCCTCAAATCTTTCTGCTAGATTCGGTTCTCAAACAACCGTGATACTTACAGCAACCATCAAAAACAATGGGACCATTGATATCACGACTCCGTTCCAGGTCTCATTCTACGGTATTCCTGACGACAGCAATGAGTATCGTCAACTTGGAAGTGTTCTCATACCGTCTCTTGCGGCTGGTACAACAAAAAATATCAGTATTAATACGATGGTT
>JAPKYE010000106.1 GCA_026394495.1 Methanobacteriota archaeon
TTGTATTATCCACCGCAAATGTGTTTAAATCGATGATTTCGATGCGATCTTCCGGCGATTGTCGTGTATGTAGAATCATATCAGTGAACTCTTTGTTTGTGATAAATCTAAATTCAGGTTTAATACTGAGTTCGGTTTTGAATTCTTCAGGAATGGTTTGTGTTATTGTCTGAGGCGATTCTATCACAGGCTCCCATGTAATTTCTTGATGCGAAAGTGTTTTTTTCAGTGTTGGTCGTGATTCGATAGGTACAGATGGTATCGTAGAGCTTATAGATGATGTGTGAAATGTATCAGCAGATGGGGGTTCTAGGTTATGTTCAGCAAGGAGCTTGTCGATTTTTTTGATCATATCAAGATGAAAATCAAGTGAGTCTTCATCCAGCTCATCCAAAAGTGTTTTTTTTGGAAAAAGAGTTCCCGTGACGGGTAAAAGCATAATAAGTTGTTTATTCCAACCTTTGTTGTTTTTTTCTTGATGATGCATATATTATCCCATCCCAACCTCTGTAGAAGATGCTCTACGGCATTAATTCTCTATTGCATCCCAAATTAATTACAAATAGGTAAGGACGTATTTTCTAATAAACGTTTCGCTTTTAAACGATGAAATGATGCCCTTTTTTTAATAATCAAGCGTCGAAAATGAGCACAACGATGGTGATTATTTTCGTAAATAACGTGTTCATCTTTTTTTAAAAAAAGTAGTTCTGTTCGTTTTTGTGTGCGAGTTGAAGTTGTTGTTTTATCGTTTTGTGATTTGACGGTTTTTGCATTCTTCTCACAAGACTATAAATATGATGGAAAAGAGAATAAATGATTAGGGCTGGTATGCATACGCATACTTGGTTTGGAGAGAACAAAAAAAATAAAAACTGTTTGATTGACAACAGATGAAGGGTTAGGAGGTGTTTAATGATGCATCTGTTTTTCGTACGTGGAAAGCTGATTTTTCTTAAGTTCTAACTGACTTCTGTTGACGTAAGTTTTGCAATACCAAAAGAACTATAAACTCAAAGTAGTTACATTGTAACTACTATGAAAGATAAATCAATGCAAATAAAGATGGAAGGATATGAAGTTGTAGAAAAGAAAGCTGAACCTGGAGGGAACAGTGCGAGAATTTATGTTCCTAAACACTGGGCAGGCAAAAGAGTACGAGCAGTAAGATTAGATCCATGAATACCATACTGTCTAAAGATGAGAAAATACAGAAACTTCAGAAGCAGTTGAAAGAAAAAGAATGGGATATTCAACAACTGAAAAAAGAAAATACGAACCTTCAGGAGGTAGTAGAAAAACTGTCTCGCCTTTTGAATATTTTTTGTAATCCTCATACGCCTCCTTCAAAACAGATGCTAAACCAGAAGAGAAACAAGGATAAAATCTGTAAAAAACTTGGTGCCCCTCCAGGTCACAGAGGAGCAACTCGCATAACACCAAAACCAACAAGCACCAAACTCCATACCTTAGAAAAGTGTCCTCAGTGTGGCGGAAAAATACGCAAGTCATCTGAGATTTTAAAAAGGATTATTGAGGAGATCCCACAGCAGTATCCTGCTGAGATAACGGAACATTTCATGCAGACTGGTATCTGCGAACGATGTGGGAATGTTGTTGCAGAATCAGATCTACCTGAAGAAGGGGATTTCGGGAAGAACATGTTAAGTCATGTTACGCTGCTGCGATTTGAGGATAGATTACCCATCAGAAAGGTGGTTGGGTCATTAAAAAGACAACATAACATCAAGGTGACACATACGACGGTTTTGGATATAACACGAAGGGTGAGTAATAAACTGAGAGTAAAATATGAGCAGATTACGTATGAGCTCAAGAGAGCACCTTTTGTTCATATTGATCAAACTGACATTAAAGTCGGTGGCGTCACTTATCAACTATGGGTTTTTGTAACCCAGAGTTGTACGTTGTTCATTATCAGAAAAGCAGGATATATCGATGTTATGAAAACAGTTCTTGGAAAAAACTACAAAGGAATACTCATTGGCGATGGACTGGAGACGTATCGACAATACACCGATCTTATTCAGCGATGTTGGGCGCATCTGTTACGAGAATCTGCAGATATCGCAGAAAAACATAAATCAGCTAAAGTTTTACATGAAAAACTCAAGAAACTTTTTGAAAAAGTAAACAACGTCACCAACGAAGATCCACCTGATAAAAGACAAAAATTGTATAACAAATGCATTGCAGAAATGACACAATTAATAGACTATGCAAATTCCTACAAAGAACTCAGAAAATTCGCTGTCAAACTCAGCCACGGCCTCAAACACTGGTTTACCAAAATCCTTTACCCGTTCATTGACGCAACAAACAACAGAGCAGAAAGAGCACTCAGAGAATTTGTAGTACTTAGAAAAATCATAGGAACTCTAAGAAACAAAAAAGGAACAGATATCGTAGAAACAATACTGACGATGATAGCAACATGGAAACAAAGAGGACTAGATGCCTTCTCTATAATGAGGGCATCAATCTAAGCTTTCCACGTACAAACATACTAAGGATTTATAAAGAGGATGATTATTCCCTTTCGTACTTTCATCTGAAAAATTAGGGAAAAATAGACAGATGGCATATGGAGGAAATAGAAATCTATGACCGAATATTGCACAGTCTGCGGCGAGGAGTTGGCACCTGAAGAAGAAGAAGCAGGTATTTGTCTTAGTTGTAAACTAGCGAAAAGCCATAACATAGAAGATGTAGATGATCTAGAACCAGACATGAGATAAACCGTGTTTTCTATCGTGTATCAAATCCACCAGACTCCTAGAAAAATCATAGAAGTACATACTATAGAGGAAAATCATGGATCCGATAGCTTTTTACAATTCTGATCTGTTCAAATGGGTACTATTACCACTCTTAATTTTTGCTGCACGACTAACTGATGTAAGTCTAGGTACCATTCGAATCATTTTTGTTTCCCGAGGGATAAAATATATTGCGCCAGTGATCGCCTTTATCGAGATTAACATCTGGCTTCTTGCTATTGCACAGATCATGCAGAACCTGAATAATCTCGCATGCTCTCTTGCATATGCCACCGGATTCGCATTAGGATGTTTCGTAGGAATGCTTATCGAAGAAAAACTTTCTATTGGTATGGTTATGGTTCGTATCACCACCAAACATGACTCACCTCAGCTCGTTGAATCACTTAAAGAAGCAGGATATGGGGTCACAACTGTAGATGCAGATGGAGTAAAAGGACCTGTGAAGATCATCATGGCTGTGATTCGTCGGGAAGACCTCCATACCATTGTGAATCATGTAAACCAAATCCATCCCCACGCCTTCTACTCAGTGGAAGATATTCGATCTGTAGGAGAACCAATATTTCCCTCACCAAAACATCGGTTATTTCACTGGGCGCGAAAAGGAAAATAAAGATACATAAAAAAAAATCATTCTTGTATAACGTCTCGAACGCAGCTCTCATGAATTTTTATCTCATGGATTTTATGGTCAATATCCTTGATTCTACGAAACGAACGAAACATGAGATACAATGCAAATACAACAAGAACACCACAGATGATCAACAGGGGAATAATGAAATGAAGAGATGAAGAAGCATCATAAAATTTTGATGTGGCGATAAGCACAGTAAAAACAGAAAGAGGCAGCGTAAAAATAGCGATGCCGGTCCTCAGCACAGCAAGCGATGTACGTTTTTCTGCAAGAAGCAAGGTTACCAAACTATAGATCTGCGATGAATCAGTCATTAATCTTCACGAATGACGTCCCATCAGACTTTTCATTTCTTTTATTGAGAGATTATAAAATTTTTTCTTAGAATCAATCACTGCGATTTCTAGAAAATCAGGGCTCATCTTCTTTTTCACCACTTTATGCAACGCTTCTACACCAAGATCAAGTGCATCGTTTAAGGAAAGATCAGAAATATACTTGTTTTTAAAAAAAGCCATAGCTTTCTCACTGTCTTCTCCCTCACAGACCGCCTTATAACCGACAGCTGCACCAGAGGGATCTGTGAGAAACAGCTGTTTTCCTCTACTATCAATTCCTGCGACAATCAATGAAACACCAAAGGGTCGTACGCCATCAAACTGGGTGAACAGATGTTTATAGTCACAGATTGTTTCTACAAGTGTTTTCACCGTTATTTGTTCGTCGTACATGACTTTGTTCATTTGCGCCTCATCCCGAGCGAGCTCCACAAGATGCCTGGCATCGGCGACAAGACCAGATGCTGCACAAGCGACATGATCATCTATTTGGAATATTTTCTCAAGGGACTGCATGCGGACAAGCTGAGAATCAACGTGTTTGTACACAAATAAGATCACGCCATCTTTGTATTTCAGACCAAGTGTTGGTGTTCCCTTATCGATTGCTTTTCGCGCGTATTCAACCTGGAACAATCGTCCATCTGGAGAGAAAATCGTACTTGCGCCATCATACATAGCTTCAGAAGATTCCATAGACCATTCCCACCGTACCATTCAGAAGATTTAATGTTTTCTTACAGCCAGAATATCGTATCTCTGCTATATACTTTTTCTCGAAGGTTGCAAAAAATGAAAAAAAAAATGATATGTATATTTGTTGATTTCATCACAGTTCGACATGGGATGTGTATATATTTTTTTATTTTATCTAATGAACGAATAGGTTTGAGTAGTAATTCTACCAAAACTATCAGTTGCAGTTACGGTTACTGAATAGGTGCCTATAGCTAATAGATTTTTTAATGCTATGCTTTTTATTCCTGTTCCTTCCGGGGTGTTGGATGATTGTATTTGTCCATTGCTACATTGGATTGACCATGAAAATTGATCTACATCAGAAATAGTGATACTCCATGTGAATGCTACTGGTTGTTTTATTGCGCCATCTGCAGGTGTTGGAGGTCCAAAGCTTGGTGGATGATTATTCATATCTACTTCGGTGAGAAACTCATATGTGATGGATTGAGTACTTGAAATTCCATCATTCGCAATCGCATACCAGAAATATGTTTTTAACTCTTCAAGCCCTGGCCATGGAATCGATGCAAATTCCCCGCTTTGCACATCTGTTACCGCCCCTATCAGTTTGAGGTCACCAGCGAGTCCTCCATAGAAGGTGACTACCATTGGGTCGTTATTTGGATCAGTGACTTCAATTTTGAGGAGAATCGGTTGTGGTGTCGGTATTGGTACTCCCGCGTTTTTTATCTGAACCGGTTCCCACTTTCCTGTAAATTGTGGAGGCTGATTGCCTATTGCTGCGTGATTTGCCTCTTTATTTTTAAATGTGTATTCGCCTATCAACATCCTCGTTTCATATACGATCGCGATTTTATAGGTTTCTCCTGCTGCCATTTCGACTCCTGCGCCGTCCATGGCTTTTCCAACATCGAAGATGTCTCCTCCGCAGACGGATCCTGTTTTTCCAGTAGGGATACGTTTACCTTCGTAGACGATTGCGAGGTCTTCCCAGTTGGTTTCATCACCGATGATGACATGGATTTTTTCATCGGTAGGCGTGGGATTAGCAAAGAAAAACTCTGGGAGACGATCCATAGACGGCATGAAACCATTGATGTAAAAATAGAGTGAAGCGGCTATGGCGACTGTGATTGCAACCATGAGGATTACTGCGATGATTGGGGAAACCCCTAAGTTTTGAGTTCTGCGTAGTTTCAGAGTCGTATTCTTCGCCTCACCATCAGGTTATACTTTGTTATTCATCATATATATACATTGCCTGGTAAATTGTCAAAATGTAAGTATGACAAGAGGTATACAAAAGAAAAAATGGTTTAGGCTTTTATACTATTATCACCATTTCTATATTATAATAGATCTGTCTTTTCTTTAAATGAAAAAAACACGGATTAGCTTTTTATCTAACCAGGGAGAGACGAGATCCAAAACCCATAGACCTTTGTTTTTCTCATATCATATTAAGTGATCAATCGTTTGTTTTAACGTAAACCTGGCCCAAGTTGTGCAGAAATCGTTATCGTTTGGATCGTTAACACCGACATTAAGTGATGTCCCCGCTCCAATGAAATCTATTTCAACATACGGTTCGCCAGTAGAAGGATATCGTGTTTGGATATCATACCCCCCAATCATCAGAATCTACGATTGTTTTTTTTCATCTAGGCGATCATTTTTTCCCCTATTTTTATAACAATTGATTTGGTTCTGTAAATATTATTAGACGGCTGCATACACATCATGTGGTAAAATGTTACTATGGTAAAAGTACAGAATAATTTTTATGGGAGGCTTTGTACTAAATCCATCCTGGGCCGATTTGAAGGTTAATAACAGTTTTTTTGATGTTAAGGGTAACACTGTAGCCACTGAAGTAAATAGTAATTTTATCTGGTGGTGATTCGACTATTGTATAAAAGGACGCACCTGAACCATACGTTAAATCTGCTTTCTGAAATGATTCGTTAAGATAGTTTTTCCAGAGAACAGGATATGATGTTGTTATATCAATAGAAGAAACAGGAAGTATTGGCGGTTCTGAAACTCGATCCGCATAGCTCACGCGGAGCGGGTAGTTTCCATACCCGCCAACGGATGTTGTCCCGCCTTGAGAGCGAAGATTGATACAATTCCAAACGAGATAAACATTAGTTCCAACTAGGTTCACAGTGAACGGCGGGGTATATAACATCACGTTTCCATCTGTTTGGCTAAGGATCAACGCCCCGGCTTCATACGTATAGGTTTGGTCAAGGAAATACCCGTTTTGCGACGAGTAGGTAAATGTGTTAAACATATAGACATCCCCACTTGTTATTTTAAATGCATTCTCCGCAAGCTGAAGATGACCAAAGGCTCTGCTCGAGGGAAGGAAACCGAGTTCTTTACTCCCAAGGGTTATCGATGCGGTAATCGGCGTCGTTGAATTTGATGCGTCGAGGGTATCAATCGAATGTTTGAGTTGGGAGAACTGGTCTGCGACGACACCCATATGTTCAGCTTCGCGTTCTTCCATCCATTTCGGAAGGTAGACGGTTTGGATGATGGCGATGACTGATACGACGAGGCCGAGGATCATAACTGCTACGACAATACCTGCAATAGCCTGGTTGTTCGTAATAAACGAACGTTGGTTTTTTTTCATTTTTTACCACCTTTTTTTGATTTTTCTGATATGATTGATATACTATATAGTTACCTACATAGTGTGAAGAGGACTGCTGATTAATCTCGTGCCTCACCGTAGATTCTAAAGTCGTTGTAGATGCCGTTGTATATACCGAATTTGAGTGTAATGCCGGATGATGTTTTGATATATCTCGGCTGGCTAAACTTAGAATTTGGAACCACGCGAACACCATTTATAGAAAGGTTCATTGCACCAGTTGTTTGAGTATAGGTTACTTTGATGAGATTGAGCTGATTGTTTAACATGGTGCCATTCATCGTAATATTTATAGTGTCGTTATAGAAAATCGTTGCCCGCACAGTAGTCCCATTTGCCCAGATACCATACGACCCTAGTTTTTCGATGATCGCTTGGAATGGTACGATTTCATTGATCGTTATGATTTTAACAAGAAAATCGATTCCTACAAATAGTGTTCCTCCGCCGAAGACGATAGCATAGCGATTTCTACCCAAAGCATCTTTGGTGATGTTAGTAACACCAAGTTCATAGCAAATGTTCCCGATTGAATAGGTATTATCCACGATTTCTGAAATATGACCCTCTTGGCTAATACGCAACATTTTAATCGAACCAGTCGAACCCCCCCCGGCGATCTCCACATAGTTCATAACAGCATAGGTCCGGTGATCAATGTAGATGAATCTAGGCCACTTCATGTCACCTGTTTCGAACACAAAGGAGTCGATACGACCTTGAATGACTCCCGCATCGGTAATTTTCACGGTTTTTAACGAACCAATATTAAGACCAGTTATACCTCCTTTATAAACGATAACGTACGCCCCGGCATCCGCAAAGCTGTCGCCATCCTGACTAATCGGTTGTATTATAAGACGATAATTTGTCGAGCAAAATGCTGATGATTCAACCATGAATGACTCCGTAGAAGCAGTAATGGGGGTTATTGTTATTCCGTCATTGGATATGGAAAGAGTCGTCAGAAAAATACCGGAGTTGCTGCCTGAAAAAATACCAAATACAATTGCATAGACGCCACTTGTTCCGGTGCGGCTTACACAGGTTATCGCTGAAGACTCAGTTGCATTGTGAATATTGAAGGTCGCCCTTTCCTGTATATTCATTCCATCTGCCGAGATGTAAATTGTTTTTATATAACTTTTAACATCATTAACATTTCGGCCGGTTATGGCAAAGACGCTGTTCCCGCTTGCATCTTCGTTAATTTTGATGCCACCATTAAAAAAAACATGTCTAGGGCTAAAAGACGCAGATTTTATGGGGGTGATAACGCCTGAGTACGGGTCGATAGCTATCGTTTTCACCCCAATCCCCGAGGCGTTATCGTAAAAGACGACATAGTTGTTACCTTTGATTTTGTGTAAAAGAGGCCACAAACACCATTGATTATATTGTGCAGAACTTGACGTTCTATACGAATAACAGCCTTTTTCAATGAGATAACTGCCTTGAATGGTATTGTTGACGATGCCATCTGAAATTTGTATGGTTTTTATGTATCCGGACTGGTCAAGGCTAGTAAATGCAACAGCATAGATGGTGTCTGATATCCGAAGAATATCAGGAGCCCCTACATCAGGATTTCCGAGTTCCTGAGCATCAATGATCGGGGAGTTATCATCTATTGTACCATCAGGAGCGATAGTGATCGTTTTGACGACACCATCATTTTTTTTGACAGGATCGCCTTTGGCATAGCATAAGAGGAAGACATTATCTTTTACAGGGAGGATTGCAGGCGTAGATCCAAGGTTGTTACTGCCCAGAGGAGCAAAGACAACCCAGTCGATAACTCCTCCGATGCTTCCATCATTTGGGTCGATAGATATTGTTGTTAAAACCAGTGGCAGAAAATCCGACGACGGTAAAATACCCCCCTTATAAACGATAGCATATCTCACCACCGTCGCATCGGCGAAGATTTCGATGATCCGCGGGTTGAAGAAACGATCAGAGTTTGATTCAAAACAATTGAAAGCTATGATATCACTTGTTATGTCCTCATCAATTAGAATCCCATCACTAGGGATTGGTACAGTTATCAAAATCCCGGCAATTTTATCGCCATATAACGGATGTGGCCCTCCATAGACAATCGCATAATACGTGCCAGCCACATGGATGATCTCAGGAGATCTGCAAATGGCCAGATCAAACTTGACCCGATATGACAGAGACGTAACAACGCCTGTTAAGGGGTCAATGGAAATCGTTCTCAGCGCACCATCATCATCATCGCTTGAAGCAGTCTGGAAGACGATAACAAAGGTATTTGTCCCACCAGACAGCTCAATGATTTCAGGCTCTATCATCGTACAATCACTAAAACTATCTTTAACAGATTGAAACCCTGTAAACGGAGCACCTGAAGTAATGTTCGTTCCATCGTTGGAGATGTTTAATGTACAGATGCGGCCAAAGGATGATGGCCCAGTATACACAACCGCGTACATTGTATGAGTACTATTGATAGTTCCAACTTTGACAATATCAGGTTGAATGCAAGTACTATAAGCAAAAAGACGAGTAGCAATAAAATTATCAGTAATATTACCGTCGTCATCTATTCGCACTGTTCTGATATAACCATAGTCGTTCGAACCGGTGTAGACAATTGCAAAATTAGTTGGGACTGGTAGAGCGATGATTTTTGGTTTAAGACACTTATTGGCCTCAAAACAGAAGATATCAATGACACAAGTGTTCGATGTATTATATATCGACCCATCGTTTTTAACTTTGAGGGTAACAACATACCCAGCCATAAGCCCACTCGATGCAACTATAGATCTGCTGACAACAGCATAAATAGTATATTCACCATCTGAAGAAACATTGATCATATCTGGGTCAATACACTGATACGCTCGGAGGAAAAAATCTGAGAGGTTATATGTTTGTGCAACAGCGACCGATTCATTTGAATAACCTGCTGGTTGCACCTGACCCTCAATAGTGATCGCATTAGTGATGTCAACATTAGAAAAATTTGATACAATAACGGTGTCATCGATACCGTCGAACATGAGTGCACCATCAGACGCAGAGAGGACTATTTTCTGCGGACCGAGAACAGAACTCGGCATCAGAAACCCGTCATATATTCTTTTAGGACCTGTATCAAAGGTGATATTTCCAACAGTATTGTTAAAAAGCCATTCACCGACAAGACTACTCAGGGTTGTAAATTCACGAAGCATAGGATCTGTAATTGTTTCAGTACCATATTGTATCCGTGCCTGGTACTCATAGGTGGTGTTTTGATTAAGACCGGTATAATTTTCTGAAAACGAACCCCCCTTTGGCATCGGACAACCTACCGCAGGATCATTTGCATCCCTCCAATCAGCCACAGTATCATTCTGCCATGTGGATTGCCCGATTTGTCTATATCGAATATTCACCTTTGGAGTATCACCGCATTTATCAACAAAACTATACGTCATGCGAACTCGTGCAGAGAACGACCCCACTAAATCAGCTCCACCGGTATAAACCCACGGGCTGCCGCCGCTTTCTCCTTCTTGGATGACACCGCTCATAATAACAGAGTTACTGCGCTTATCGGTGACGACCACACCGACTTCAAAATTAGCCAAAGAAACATCTCCGTGACCGACCAGAAGACCCGACTCTAAGGAGGAAACAGCTTCACCAATCGTCCATGAAGCAGGACTGCCGGGTATACTGGTAACAGGATATGTTGTCTGTATACCCAGCGCCGGGATATTATATTGAATAAGGGTATTATCCGCATCAAGAGCTAACCCCCCGTTATGCATAAGGATGATCGCATTTCCTGAAACACTCCCTATGATGTTTACTGTTGGCGTCGGCGTTTGCGCATAATTCTGAGCGATGGTGGTTACACCGATGTAGACCGCGGTGAAAAGCGCCAAGGAGATGGAGAGCAGAAGGATGGTCCCAATGATATCACTTACTGCCTTGGTTGAATGAATAGAAATTGTTTTTTTATGGACATGATGTCTGAGGCGCAGCAGAAATGTTTTCGTAAGTGCGGATGTTGGTTTCACGGTCATCAGTTAAACGCCTCCTAGTGCCAGGTATCGACGTTCGAAATACGCCTGTGGCTGATCCATATGATGAATCAGGATTTCATCAAATATCGCATTATAATATCCCATGTGGACATAATCTTCATCGTACATAAGTACATAGAGAGTACTACCAGCCGGAAGAACCATTGTTCCTGTTACATTGAGAGGTGAAGATCCAGACATTCCATAGAAATTATAGAACGTCATGGTAGGTGGATTTGCAGTGGAATTAAAGGTTAACCCAAGATATTTCCAGGTACCAAGATAATCACTATAATGTAATGACAAGTTGATACTGTACCATTGACAAGAACCACCACTATTTTTTATGGCAAACTGTCCCATGACGACGGTATCGTTTGAGGTTATATTACACCAGTTGTTTTTAAAAATAACCTGTATATCCTTTGTTTTTTTAATAGGATCAACCCTCATGGTTGCTATGCCGCCGTCAGCATTATCACCTTGGACTAAAATAGCATAGATATGTCCCGCCTCATTAACCGATATCATCTTTTGAAACTTAGAAGTTGAAGAAAATATATTATCACGGGTCTGGTCTGCTTTTATATCAAAACTTATCTCACCCTGAGGAGTGATACGGAAGGTAACGAAACTGGTCGTGCAACTGGTCGTGCCTTTTGAAAGCGCGCTAACAAAAATATCGCCCACAACATGAATGGTGGCTGATCCAAAAATTGGAGTCCAAATATCACCACTGTGCAGCCCTGGCCTCCAATGATTTCCTAAATCAAGGACCCTGCAAGTTCCGCCAGATTCTACAAAAAATGTTTTTATCTGCCATAAGGTCTCCGAATCCCGAAAGAATACCGCATAAACATTGTCGGTAACAGAAAGAATCTGAGGATCGATACAATCCAACGTGTACGTATCAAATCCTGTTTCAACGATCGAAGGATCATCAATAACCCCGGAAGTTGGATCAATGCGCAACGTGCTCATCACGGGACGTTGAGAAACATTTGAATATACCAATGCAACGAGATGAGATGTTTCATTGACAAGGATGATATCATAACAAAAAGTCATTGTTGCAGTAGTAGACGAAGCAAGAGATAAATTATCACGATATGTGATCACTCCAGTTGCACTGATCTGCCACGTCATCAGCACAATTCTACCATCAGAATTATTCTTATACAATGTTGCATAAACAGAATTGGCGAGATGAACGATCTTCGGATATAACGGCGAACTATAGTTCATTGGATTATTCCAGGACTCAACCCGAAGAATCTCAGTTCCATCCTCTTTAATCTTAATGGTTGTAAGAGTTGGAATTCTATTTGTAGAATAATTTCTTAGATAGTATATCGCAAAATACTGATATCCACCCGAAGTACCCAGAGCCACGACATCAAAATAAAAACAAGAATCATTGGAATCAAATTTATAATCAGCAAGAAAACTTTTTCCTATTTTCCCATCCGATGAGATATTAAATGTTTTTACATAACCTGCCTTCGTATCCCCACGATTATAAACAATCGCATACACATCTCCAGAAACCTTAATAAAATCAAAAGAGTCAAGATTATTCATCTCAGTGAGGATACAAGAGTCAATCATTGCTCCGATACTACCATTACTTGCGAGGATAGGATACGTTTTTATCCGTCCATCATTTAAATCACCCTCTGAAGCAAATTGTTTATACACAATTGCACAGACAGACGGACCCAGGAGAATAATCGTAGGCCAGTCAAAACCACTCCCCGGGGGATTGCCATACATTTGTTTTTCAAATGTCAAATTTCTTTTAAAAACGATCGCACTTGCACTTATGTTATATGTTTTGAGGTAGCCCCAACTACTTGGACCTCTATACACAACAGCAAAATGGCCACCGCCAACAGCCACAATCCGCGGATTATTAAACGCGATTGTAGATTCAACGGTTACATTCGCCACACTGGTATAGAACGCACCTAGGCCTCCAGTTGGATCCAAAGTAAATATCTGTAACACACCGTAAATACCGCTACTCGTGTTTCCCTTACTCCCCCCGTAGATAACCGCATACACATAGCCATCAACATAGGTAATCTGCGGGAACCATCCATTCGCATCATCGAAACACTGTAAATCACCTGTTGTTGCGCCAATATTCCCATTAACGGAATTGATAGTTATCCTTCGAATGTATCCATCATCATCAACTCCACGATACATAATTGCATACGTATCAGCAGATTTTGAAATATTGATGATATCTGGCTCCCACATCTTAGCTTTAGTCCTAATAACAGATTCAACAGTATAGAAATCGACCCAAGATTTATTTGTGATACTCCACCCAGCACTATTGCTGATGTTAACCACGATAACCCGCCCGTATCGAGAATTTAGATAGTCTATCGCATAGACAACCGCATACAGATCAGCACTTCCATTAACCTTAATCACATCAGGAGTATAACACAAATTCGTATCAAAGACAAACGGAACAGTAGCAGACACCACGGCGGTGATGATTCCCGTAGCAAGGTCGACGTTCACAAGTTTGATAATACCCCTAGTATTATATCCACCATTATATCCACAGTACACAATCGCATACGTATACGGCGAGGATGTAGCATTAACACAGATTATTTGCGGGGAAACACAATACGTTAATTCAAACTGATATATACCTAAAAAAGACGAGGAAATATTCGCAGGAACAATACTCCCATTAGCTGCAATACGAATGGTGGCAACATATCCATATTTACTATTAGAATTACGACCAACAAGAACATATAATTCGCCTGCAACAGGTACTATCTCCACCTCATAAAAACTTAGGTTTTTTTCTCCGAAGACTGAAACGTTTAAAAGATTAACAGACCCATATGTTCCACTGCTGTTAATCCCAGGTTTAATCCAAGCTTCAACCGTAGCCCTATCTGCAAAATTAAACGCCGTATGGCTACTAGGCTGCGGAGAATCTGCATGATCGTTCACCCCATCAAACCCCAAAGCGCCCTCCGCAACCACATCAGGCAGCGTCTTCCATTGAGGCCGTAGTGGCTCTGAAAAGTTTATCCCTGGGAAAAGAAGTAAATGATTATTATTTCCCGAGGTATCATTTGCCGTTACCCCGCTCCCGTCATCAAAGCTCCACCTGCCAACGACATATGTGGGTGTCGTAAATGATAGAGTGCTACCAGTACTATTTTCGAGTGTATAAATACGTGTTATTCCGTCATCCTCAAACTCACCTTTAAACATCTTATATTCTGCTACCGCGCGAAACTTATAGGTAGCCCCAGGCTCAAGAACAACATCAAATGTATCATCGTAATAACCCGTATCAATTGCATCATCTAAAGTGCATATATCCGTTGAAATGTTCTGCCATGGCCAATCAGAAGGTTCCTGACCTGGGACAACCATATAATATTCAAAATAAACCTTTTTACAATTCGTACCAACTTGCAATGTTACAACACCGTATAGGAAATCATATTTCATATGTAATGTCGCAGACGTCTGAGTAATATTGTCTGCAGCATACGTAGACGCCCAAGGGGTACTCAACGCAGAACCATCCTGAATTAAACTGTTTAAAACCATGGTACCTGTCTGTACATCAATCACCGCCACACGAACAGAAACTTGTGGTACATTTAAACCATTAAACGTTGAATCCGTTGAATAATTATAACTAAGTTTTTCACCAACGTTCCATTCCTCACCAAGCTGAGACGAAGAATCTAATAAATCGACCGATTTTGTTACAACCCGATCAGCAATAGTAAACCTAATTTGTGTGCCACGCGGCAACGCATCCCCACCCAGATGTTCAAGAACAATGGTAAGTGCTGGATCATTCATGCAACCACTGATGCTCACCGTAGGCGATGGAGCCGAATAATACAAAAACGAGACATTAAGAACAACAATAACAAGCATCGTAAAAAGAGAGATAGCGATACCGATCAGAAGCACATTTCCGATTACCTCCGAAACCGCAGTCTCATCCCGCAAAAAATAACACGATCGATGGGATCGACATGAGCCTGCCCTGGCTATGCTGACGTTTTTTTGTTTTTTCAAGATATCATCCCTTTTTATTTTATCCACAATCATATTGGAACAGCATCAAGAATGACGTATGACAACATCATCAAGACACCCATAAAACGGACCAAAAATCAAAGGATTAACTGATGTTTTTATCGTTCCTGAACACGATACAGAATACGTTGTAGTACCTTCGCCCAGAGGCGCAATCATAAGTTGAAGGTTCCTCGATAAAGTAGAATAACTGAATACCACATGATTCCAATTCAGCTGCGAAACAAGACCTGAAACCTCAACGATATTTTCTATACCTGCTTCGGAAACAGTGATGTTACCAACGAAGCGTCGACCATCAGTGCTAAGGGAAAAGACGCCGTCTTTTTTGATAACAGGTCTGAGTACTGCTTCTGCGGTATCAATATTAACAACACCGATAAATCCGTAGTTCCAATTATCTGGTACTTTCCAAACACCGTAGATTACTGCGTATTTCGTAGGACCTACGAGGGGGATCATCGAAGGATTAAAACCTTCTTTAGCAAACGTCAGTGTATCTAATGAATAAGGCGGGATTGACCCGTCGTCATCTATCTGAAACGTAAGAAGCATACCCATATTAGCCATATTTGTATAAGCAATAGCATACAGATTTTCGTTCACCTGAAGGACAGCAGTATCAACATTGGAAGTGGAAACAACAAAATTAAACGTTCCACCTGGAATAACCACAATTTTATCGGGATATATATTAAACGTTTGAACAACACCGACTTGTTCTTTATTAGCATAAATAAGAGCATACATCGATTCATCTTGATTAACACAGATCAGATAGGGTTGAAAACAAGACTCATATGCATATTCAACCAGAGGTGGCCACATCGCATCCATCGTTCCATCATCATATATCTTTATCACGAGGATATGCCCCTCATATCGTCCACTCCCAATATATTCGGTGAAAGCAAGCGCATAAGTTGACCCAACAGGTACAATAGCCGCCTCCAGACAGTATTTATATGGATTGCTGTATTGATCCTGAAACTTCCAATTACCAACTGCCTTCACCAGTCCAGTCCCAGTATTTATCTCAATAGTTTGGACATACCCTGAATCATTACTTTCAGAATACCCTCCACCAAACGCTATCGCAAAAGATACCCAAGCCCCATTAGAAGAAAGGTCTACAATATCTGGTTTAGACCCTAAATGCCCAGCACCTACAAATTCATTCATTATGTACGGAGAAGTACTTAGGGGAATCATAACAGTAATAACTCTCCACACCGCAGGATGTGAATCAGTCGAAGAACCAAACACAACACCATACAACGTATCGGTTACCTTGAAGATACGTGGATTCAACACCACTATTGACGGATCAATAATATCAATAGGAGCATACTTCGTTGCCACAGTGCCGTTGGTCTCGTTGATATTAACAATACACAAAAAGGCGCCTCCCGCAGTTCCATTTAGATACACAACAGCGTATAAATCATCATCGACTTGGATGATATCTGGGTCACGGCAACGTTTACCAATTATATCAAACATTGATGTGTTTTTTATTTCAGAAAGGTTCCCCATAAATTGATCGTTTTTGTTGGGTTTTATCCATGTATTAATCGTAATTTTATCTACCAGATCCAGTTTATCATGATGCGGGATATCGACATAACCATTATCTGTAGTACTACTAGAAAAATTCAATGCCAGACCACTAAAAAATCCTGGTACATGTGTAACATGAGGCCCCGACGGCCCAGACACATCATGTACTGTTCCATTATTCCAAGGTATTGATGAATCATTAATTTTACCTGGCGCATCTGATTCGAAATTATAGATGCCGCGATTCACCTGATACGTCCAAAACGATATCGAATCACCCAAGATATTGACAATCTGACCGGTTATCACATCCTTATAGCTAAGATTAGTGCGATAGGAATACTTCGTCCCTGAACTTAATGTTACCGGAATCGAAACATCACCAGAAGATTTCAAATGTAACACCGGTATTTTTGTTGGGCTGCTGAAATCATCCCCTATAACATACTCAAAAACGACAGCAGCAGGCTGGGTCTCAAGAGCAATAGGGTTAATATATTTGAAGTTATACGAAAGCCGAAATGTTGCACCAGTTTCCGATATTGACACCGGTGGAAGGGTGATAACATAGGGCGGATCCTGAAGAATCTTATCCATAACAGTTGTGTTTGTCTCAGGATCAAACACGACAACCTTCACAAATGCGTTTTTTAAATCACCCAACAAGATTCCTGAGTTATCGCGATCCATTATCTTTGAGCTGCCAATCAACCAAGAAGCATACGAAGAAAAAACAACATCATAACTAAAATCCCGCGATTCATTTCGAATAGTCACATTTATCCGTGTATTTGCAGGTAACGGCTGACCACCACAGTGTTTCACAATAACCCGATCATGCGGCGTCGCACCGGGACGAAAATCAATTGAACCAACCAACGTAACAAAACGCTGATTCGTCTCCGATGAACTTAAAAAAGGATTAACCACAGCCAACGAAATAGCACTAAACACCCCAACAGCAATAATAACCAGGAGTAACGTACCAAATATCTCAGAAACCGCATGTTCATCGCTCCTCAGAAATCCCATCATTGTCACACACCAATAATAAATTTAAACATAAACCAAGTAATAAGAACCATGATAAACATATGTTTCACACCAGAAGAAAACGTCCCATCCTCAAAAACACCAGCAACAACCGCAGATCCAAGACCATTCATGATACCTGCATAAAAAAAGACGGTAGTGATCGCAGCGACCTGCTCAGGACCCGCACCCATCTTCCCAGCCCCACCACCAACATCCTTCACAACCATCGCAGGAAGAAACTGCCCGGATAATACCGCAATAATCACAAGAAAAACAAGCATACCCACATAAATCACCACAACATACGACGCCATATTAGCCCGTCGCTCCCCATCAAGGATTTTAATCTCCCGAGCATCACGCGACGCAGCATCAAGAACATCAGCGATATTACCACCACTTTTACTAGCCTCAATAATCAAAGAAACCGTCCGCTGAATGGTCCTCGTACGCACCCGCAGAGAAAAAGCACTCAACGCATCCTCAACACTACTCCCCCAAGAAACCTGCTGAGCTATCTTATGAATCTCAGGAGTCAATACCCCATAGTTACCCTTTGCAGCAAACACGATCGCTTTTGTAAACGTCATCCCAGCCCGACGAGACTCAGCAAGATCCCTGACAAAATCAGGAAAAACCGCATCAATCTTCTGAATCCCCTTCGCATGAAGTAACAGATAAAAACCAAAAATCCCGGTTCCAGACAACAACGCAAAAATAAGGAAATCCACCCACGTAAAAAAAGTATGAAGAACGCCAACAAGCGTAAGCATCATCAACACAACAAATATCACTACAGATACCACCGTGCTTATCAAAACAATCAACCGGTTCAGTTGCCCGGCAATCATCAGTTTTTTAATAAAACCCGGCTGAGGAATTTCTGCTACCATTTCACATCATCATCCATTAGCCATAGATTTAATAACAAAGGCAAAACCAAAGTGAATAATCGGGATCAAAACAAACACAATAATATACATGAGCATCATTTGCTCCTGAAACCCACTAGGAGAAAGCGACCCACTGACCACACTAATAATCATCATAAGCGGAATAACAATAAGAAGCATCAACACACCAGCCACCGCAGCAGTCACATAACTCTCAGCCATAATCCCAAGACTTTCAATACGCTGTTTCTGCATCTGGCGGTTCTCACGCATATACTGATCACCCTTAGCAACAAAATACGTTTTCAACGACCCACCAGAACTAACAGTAACCACAGTCCCTTGCAAAAACTCCTTAAACCGTTGAGACGGCGTCCTCTCGATGTTACTACGAATCGAAGTAATAATATCAGAACCAAGCATCGCAACATCACGATAAATCCAGGCAGCCTCTTCCTTAACCTCACCATAGATCTCCTGCTTCGAAAGACTTTTAAAAACCTCAGTCGGAGTGATACCAGCTGAAGACATCGCAGAAATAAAATTCACCGCATACGCCAAATTCACATCGATGTTCTTCTTCCGCGCTTTTGCTTTACTAGAAGGTAAAAAAAGACCGATACCGTACGTTGCACCAAATAAAATCGCAGGAAGAACCAAAAAAACCACAACCAAAAATATATCAACAGCAACATGCACCACAAAAACAAGAACAACAAGAAAACTCACAAACGCAACAAAAGAGACAACAAAAACAAGAAGAGACGTCATCAACAAAAACGCAATATACGCAGCACCGCGAACATCCATATGAGCAGAAGCAAGAGCCGCATTGAGTTTCTCATTTACCTTTCGTTCAGCGAATCGCCCAAGTCGCTTATAACAAAATTGATGATAATTATTTAACGACATCTCCTCAATGATCTCCTTTCGCATCTAATCTTTCTTAGGTTTTATAAAACCAAAGACAAATTTCTTCTTTTTTTCTATTTTGTTTTCCGTCCCTTCCTCTTTTTCCTCACTCACCATATCGGTTTTTTTTTGTTCTAGTACAGTATCCATTTCATCTTTTTTAGGTTTACCCTCAATCAGCGGATTCCTCAACATAGCCATAAACTCAGCTGGTTTCTCCGTATACCGCGAGACAATATGAGCAACTTCCTTAAACGACCTAATATCATACTTACGCATCCATTCAAGAATCTCCACCCGATGCTTTATCTCCTCAATTAAACGATCTTTACCCATACCCCAACGAGTACGTATACGCTCCAACACATAACTTTTCCCAGAATACACAAACCTATCATCAATCGGATCCCACCGAAACACCTCATTCGTCAGAATCTCTTTTGTCGTCGGATCAATATCAATAATCTCAACGATCTGCTTACATCGCCTCACGCGCTTGTCTTTCACCCGAGCACTCACTTGAATAGTGATAATATCAAGAGACTGCAACATCACCCGCGGGATATCAATAGGTTTTCCTTCTAACCGATGGATAAGCGCCTTCGCAGAATCCGCATGAAACGTAGAATACGTGGTATGACCAGTCGCCATCGCCTGAAACAACACATACGCCTCCTGCCCACGAATCTCACCAACCAATACATACTCAGGCCGCTGACGAAGCGCAGCCTTCATCAAATCATACATATCAATCTCACCGACGACCTTATTAGCAACCACCTCACCAAACCCGGATCGCGTCACCCCAGGGATCCAGTTAGGATGCGGCAGATTAATCTCACGAGTCTCCTCAATCGAAACAATTTTAGCCTCACGAGGAATAAACAACGACAAAGCATTAAGCGTCGACGTCTTCCCCGAAGCAGTACCACCCGCGATCAGCGCATTCACCCCGTTCTCAACAGCCATCCACATATAGGCGACCATCTCAGACGACATCGTATTTGTATTAATCAAATCAACAGGGGTAAATGGATCGACACGGAATCTTCGAATCGTAAAGGTAGATCCGTTCGCTGTCACCGCAGTACTCAGCGTCATCTGAATACGAGAACCATCAGGCATCGTCGCATCAAGCATCGGCTCCGCAATACTGATATGTTTTCCGCACTTCTGCGCCAAACGAACAACAAAACCAGA
>JAPKYE010000039.1 GCA_026394495.1 Methanobacteriota archaeon
GTTTGGATGGATCCAATCGGAAAGGTCTTATTCTTGTTTTGTTTTATGTTGTTTGGTGTCTTCAGTATGCTTTGAATTTTATCACCAATAAAAGACAAACTGCTGAAGACACTTAATATTTATTCAAGTGCGAAACTCAGGCTGAAAACAAACCCATCAAAAAAATAATACGATAATATTGACAACATACACAACAAAAAAGAATATAAAAATTAAAAGAAAAAAACGTCAGAAAAAACTATTTTCCGACGATAATAACATCTTTTACCGATTGAATGCTTTCAAACGGGAACACCAAATGACCCATTTCATCCATGTGATACAACCGAGGATCAATATCTTCAGATGGTTCAACAAGGATGTTTAAGAGCGCCCCTGTCCTCTCATCAACAAGAGAGTTACGTAAAATCCCAAGGTACAACCCTTCTGCACTCATCACCGTTTTCCCGCGAATTTCATTTTCAAAGATTCTCATTATTTTTTCCCTCCTATTATATATTACTCAGAGATATTGAATGTCTTTCTCTTTTTTATCCTTTTTGGCGACGCCGCTCCCTAACTCCTCGGAGAGTTTAGCATAGAATTTCACGATATCTGGAGTGATCGATGCACGAACACTCTTCATCGCTTCTTCAAAATATTTTTTCTCCACAATCTTTGCATTCATGTTTTTGCGCACCGCAAGCATGGCTGCTTCCCTGCAGAGTGCTTCAAGATCAGCACCAGAATACCCCTCGCACATCGTCGCCAACTCATCGATATCCACATCTTCTGCAAGCGGCATATCTTTCGTATGAATCTTCAAAATCGCCAACCGGGAATTTTTATCCGGAGACATAAGCAAGATGAGCCTGTCGAAACGACCTGGTCGTAACAATCCCTGATCAATGATATCGGGACGGTTTGTCGCCGCGATTACCACAACACCATCCATACTCTCAAGACCATCAATACTTGTTAACAGCTGATTGACAACGCTGTCGGTAACATGCGAACCAGCATAGGCGCCCCGCCGAGGCGCAATAGAATCAATTTCATCAAGAAAAACGATAGTAGGTGCAACCTGACGCGCTTTTTTAAATAATTCTCTAACAGCTTTTTCGCTTTCCCCAACCCATTTACTCAACACCTCAGGACCTTTTATAGAAATAAAGTTCGCCTGTGATTCATTTGCTACCGCTTTCGCAAGCAGTGTTTTACCAGTCCCAGGAGGACCATACATGAGAATACCTCGAGGCGGACGAATCCCCATCCGCTTAAATATCTCAGGATGTTTCAGTGGCCATTCTACAGCTTCTTGCAGATTTTGTTTTACATCCTCAAGACCACCGACATCGTTCCACGTCACCTTTGGGATCTCTACGAAGAATTCTCTCAATGCGGACGGTTCAATCCCACGATGTGCTGTTTTAAAATCATCCATCGTGACAACCATCTTCTCAAGAACATCAACTGGGATGGGTTTCTCCAGATCAATCTCAGGGAGGTACCGTCGCAATGCATTCATTGCTGCTTCTCTAGCAAGTGCCATAAGATCAGCACCGACAAAACCATATGTTATATCTGAAAGATCATCAAGGCTACAGTCTTCGGTCATCGGCATCCCACGCGTATGGATCTGCATGATTTCTTTTCGCCCTTTTCGATCAGGTACATCAATCCGTATCTCCCGGTCGAAACGACCAGGTCGACGCAATGCCGGGTCAATCGAATCAGGGATGTTGGTCGCAGCAATCACAATGACTTTTCCGCGGCCTTTCAAACCATCCATGAGTGTAAGCAATTGAGAAACAACACGACGCTCTACTTCTCCATGGACCTCGCTTCGTTTCGGAGCAATAGCATCAACTTCATCAATGAAGATGATGGATGGAGCATTCTTTTCCGCCTCTTCGAAAATCTTTCTGAGGTTTTCTTCACTCTGACCATAAAATTTTGACATGACCTCGGGGCCATTAATCGTATAGAAACTTGCACCGGATTCGTTTGCCACTGCTTTTGCGATCAATGTTTTTCCTGTTCCTGGTGGACCGTGGAGCAATACTCCTTTAGGTGGGTCGATCCCAAGACGGTCAAACAACTCTGGATGTTTCAGGGGAAGCTCAATCATTTCCCGTACTTTTGAAAGCTCATTGGTTAACCCTCCGATATCCTCGTAGCTGACTTTAGGTCCTTCTTCAGTTACTTTTGCGGCCTCTTCTCGGACCTGAAGAATCGTAAGTTCGCTGATGGAAACAATTCCTGCGGGTTTCACATCAACGATGATGAATGGAAGCGCACTACCAAACAAAGCGATACCTGGGATCACAACAGAATCTCCTTTGGTGATAGGTCGTTTCATCATACCTTTTTTTATGAGATGTTCGATTCCGCTTCCGAATTGTATTTGTTGTCCTTCAGAGATCAATGGTGCTAAAACAACTTCTTTTGCCTCTTTGACGTTTGCTCGTCTGATTTTCACACGGTCGCCAAGCCCCGTTCCCGCGTTTTTTCTTGTGAGGTTATCCATGCGGATGATATGTTTTCCTTCATCGGATGGATGCGCCCGCCAGACGACAGCTGAGGTAGTTTTTGTTCCTTCGATTTCGATGACGTCTCCTATGGAAAGGTCAAGGTCCATACGGGTTTGATGATCAATGCGTGCCCGTCCGTAGCCGACATCTTGCTGAAACGCTTCTGAGACCTTTAGTAATACTTCTTCTTGTACCATACGCTCCCACCATAAGTATAAAGTAAGTGCAGGCAAAGATGAGGGGGCGTGTTATAAATTTTTCTGTGGGTTGTTATCAAAGCATAATAAAACGCATAGAAAATTAAATAAACACATATTATATATTAAATATCATATTTTAAAATGTTTTGGAGGAATGACACCTTTGACAGAGGGTGAAATAATATGGAGCTGAAATACGTATTCATCATCATATCACTACTGGGAATAGGCCTCCTTTATGTCTGCTCTCTCTTTGCTCAACCAACCGTGATTACACTAGAGACGATCGATCAATACGAAGGTAAACACATCATTGCAGAAGGCACAGTCACCCGCTATTATCTCACGCCACAGGAAAATCAAATCATACTAATTCAAGACATGAAAGCGACAAAAAACATTGATGCAACAACGCTCTTTGTTGATACACCAACAAACGTAGAATACGGAGATTACATACGAGTTACAGGAACCGTACAAAAATACAACGGCAAATGGGAAATCATAGCTGATGAAGGCAACACCGTTTGTATTATCACCAAATGGCAGAACATCACGTGTCCACTATGGCAAATCGCAGAATATCCACAACGATACATCAACACCAATATACACATAAGCGGAACCATTCAGCAACTCTCAGAAGATTCCTTTCTTCTCACTGACGACACTGGAACCTATTCGTTCCCCGTTCTCCTTGACCCAGCAACAGATAATGCTCTCTCTTTAGGTGATGCTGTCTCTGTTCATGCAACCATTATTTACGAGGCCGCCACACTTCGCTATTATCTTTCTACATCAGATGACCCGCAAGCAGTCGTTGTTGAATCTGAGGACTAATACATGATGGATCTTCTTCTATTATGTGCCTTTTGTCTTCTCGGCATCCTCATAGGCATGATTTCAGGGCTAGTCCCTGGCATACATGTAAATAATATCGCGCTGCTTCTTCTCTCGTTCTCAGGAGTAATTATTACAGCGTTCTCCTTTTTAGTTGTCCTAGGAATATCTGATTCATTTATTCTTGTCTTGATTTGCGCATTTATGGTGGCGATCACTTTCTCCCAAATATTCTTCAGTTTTATCCCAACCACATTTTTAGGGGCACCACAGGAAGATACTGCCTTATCTGTGTTACCGGCCCATGCACTACTCCTTCAAGGACGAGGATATGAGGCAGTAACACTATCTGCTATTGGCACATTCAGTGCAATTTTTCTCTGTTTCATCCTGTTATATCCGCTTAAGTTCATCATCGGGGAACCATTGAATTTTTATGCAACGCTTCAGGAGATCATGGTCTGGGTGTTACTAGCAATTGTTGTGCTTATGATCTGCACAGAAAAAGGAAAAATCACACAGTTCGGCGGAACAGGAAAAACCCCTTATTTTATAGGGATCGCGTTTGCAACATTCATATTTCTCATCTCAGGTGCATTTGGGCTTGTTGTCTTTCGTTTTTCCCTTGAATCACCGTTAGGATTACCCGCATCAGTTTTATTTCCAGCGCTTGCAGGCTTATTCGGGATGCCTTCGCTCCTTACTTCTCTTCTTGAAAAATCAGTGATTCCCCCACAGATTGTCGAACCTCCTGTGTTTAAATCTGGGGAAAAAAAAAGTTTTTTTCTTTCAGTCCTGGTGGGAAGTATTGCAGGGGTGTTCGTCCCGATCATCCCAGGTATTTCTTCATCAACAGGGACAGTTGTTGCGATGACTGTCCGAGGACATACCGATCAGAGACAGACGCTTGTCACACTTTCTGCGGTAAACACATCTGCTGCTTTTTCCGTACTCATCATGTTGTTTCTCATACAAAGAACACGAAGCGGCGTCACCATAGCAATCAACGAGTTGATACCAGTTGAAAACTGGACGTCGATTCTCATGCCGGCGAACCTTCTCTATCTACTCATCGCATTATTATTCACCTGCATGGTCTCCTATTTCCTCTGTTTGAAGGTTGCACGCGTTGCCGCAAGAAGCTTTGCCGCTATCCCCTATACTCGTCTAGTCGTATGTACTATACTTGCGATATCGGTTCTCGTATTTTTATTCACAGGGTTTTTTGGTCTGATTATCCTTGCTGTCGCATCCTGTATTGGTTTACTTCCGGTCTTGTGGGGTGTGCGCAGAAGTCATTGTATGGGTGTGTTGTTGATCCCAGTTATTTTGTATTTTCTGTAAAAAATATGTGTTCTATCCGCTCAAAAAAAGAGTCAACATCTACATCATATTCTCTAGCAACAACAAGTGCAGCAACTTCAGAGAAAATTTGTTTTTCTTTTTCCATATCACTTATTTTTACGGCAATCGTCTCTTTATTTTCCCCTGTTTTTTCTACAATATTATCCACAATTTGTTCTATCAGCGAGCGCTTGTCTTTTCGTGCCTGATCTTTCACTGGGATGTGCTGTTGTTCAGAAACATGTTTTGATGGTTGAAACCCAATCGGGATATCAACAGCACTCACATCAAACGAAGGTGTGACCACGTCATCTTTTTTTATTAAAAGCTTTTCATTTAACGCATGTTTGACGAACTCCTGTGCTTGGGTGGAGGAAAACCAGCCTAACTCCAACGAAAGCGGAAGGTAAATATCTGATTCTTTCAACATGTTTTTCCCGCTTCGCTTAAAAAGAAAAGCAAGAACGATCTTAGATTCAGATTCCATCGTTATTCACCGTCTCCTTCTGTTTTATTGGGATAAGCAATCCTTGGACACCGATTGAGTTCCAATATGTTTCATTTCGATCATCGGTATCTGTAATGTATGTTTTATATTTTTTACACAATGTTCGCACAAGTTCATCGGTTTTAAAACTCTCTTCAGATTTATTGCCACGAATGATCACAACACCTTCGATATCCGTTGGGATCATAATGTTATTATCCGTTGGTTCTTGTTTTCTAAAATCAAAAGAAACATACACCATGTTTTCGACGGTTTCTTGAATATCAGAGATGTTGCCTTTTTGCCAGAGAGTTGTTCTCAGAAGAATCGTTGTTGCACCAGCCGTCACCGAATCAAAAACATCATCGAGATTGCGAGGACCATTATCTATCCAAAGAGAATAACGCTCTGAAAGTTGTTGATACAGCGTCAGATTAGGTTCATCGTTTTTTATACCGTCGTCATCTAACACATAAAGATTTTTTCCCTCCTCTACTAGTTCTTTGATTTCTTTTACAGAAAGCATCTGATCAGCACTAAATATTTTATTTTTTTTCAAATGAATGAACGGGATAATTTCCATACAAGACCCAAACGAAAAGAAGAACAACAGTATTTAGAGATTACGCAAGAGTTCAAAAAAGAAAAAAGAAAAGAAAAAACCATCAACGCATGATCGGTTTTTCTATTCCCTGCATTTTTTTCTCTGTCTCCGCGATCTTCAACCGAGTCTTAATCACTGTATCAGGATTAAGAGAGATGCTGTCAATGCCGCATTCTACAAGGAACTGTGCAAACTCGGGGAAATCAGATGGCGCCTGCCCGCAGATCCCTATTTTTCTACGTGGAATATGGGCATGAGCGGCGGTGATAACCTGCGACACAAGCCGTTTCACCGCATCGTTTCGTTCATCAAAGATATGTGCAACAAGATCAGAGTCCCGGTCAAGACCAAGGGTGAGTTGTGTGAGATCGTTTGATCCGATGCTGAACCCATCAAATATTTCAGCGAACTGATCTGCAACAATCACATTTGAGGGGATTTCGCACATAACATAGACCTCTAGACCATTCTCCCCTTGTTTTAAACCAAACTCATTCATCGTCTTGATTACTTTTCGCCCTTCTTCCGGTGTTCTGCAGAAAGGAATCATAGGTTTGATGTTAGTAAGACCCATCTCGTCGCGTGCCTTCTTCATAGCCCGGCATTCTAACCCATATGCTGCCTTGTATTTCTCATCATAATACCGTGATGCACCGCGCCAGCCGATCATCGGGTTATGCTCTTCAGGCTCATACAAATAACCCCCGATGAGGTTTGCGTATTCATTGGTTTTGAAATCAGACATCCGAACAATGACGTCATTAGGATAAAATGCTGCACCAATCCGAGCGATACCCCGCGCAAGGGTGTCAACAAAAAACTCGACTTTATTTGCGTATCCAACACTTCGTTCATCAATCGATTTAATCACTTTAGCAATCTTTGGGTTTTTCCCAGCCTGTTTTTTCAATTTATCATAATCAATCAACGCCATAGGGTGAATGCCAATATGGGAGTTGATAATGAACTCTTCTCGAGCCAGTCCAACACCGTTGTTTGGTATCTGACACTGCTGGAACGCCTGTTCAGGTACCCCGACATTCATCATAATCAGTGTCTTCGTCGATGGTAAATTATCAAGTTTCAACTCATCCACATGATATTTCAGAAGACCCGCATAGATTTTTCCCGTTCCTTCTGAACAATCAATAGTGACCTTTGAATCTTTCTGGAGTTTAGTCGTCCCATCACCAGTCCCAACAACACACGGGATTCCAAGTTCTCGTGAAATAATCGCAGCATGGCAGGTACGCCCTCCACGGTTCGTAACAATTGCGCCAGCAATCTTCATAATCGGTTCCCAGTCAGGATCAGTCATATCCGTAACAAGGACTTGGCCTTTCAGAAACTTCACAATATCTTTTGCATCCTGGATAACATTAACGTCACCCTGACCGATTTTACTGCCAACCGCTTCTCCTTCTACCAAAAGTTTTCCTGTTTCTTCCAACACGTAGGTTCGAAGCATCGCCGCATCTCCCTGAGAATGAACGGTCTCAGGTCGCGCCTGAACAATAAACAACTCCTTGGTTTTCCCATCTTTAGCCCATTCAATATCCATTGGTTTCTTGTAATGATCCTCGATGATACACGCCCATTTTGCTAGCGTTAGAAGCTCGTCATCATTGATCACAAACTTGTTTTGATCTGCCTTGGTTACTTTCTCCTGTTTCGTTCCCTTTTCCCCATAAATAAGTCGTTTTTCTTTCGAACCAAGCTTCTTTTCGATAATCGGCTTGAACCCTTGTTTTAACGTAGGTTTAAACACATAAAACTGATCAGGATTAACCGCTCCTTGAACAACGTTTTCACCAAGGCCATAGGCGCCAGTGATGTAGACCGCATCTTTAAATCCACTCTCTGTATCAATTGAGAACATGACCCCTGAACAGGCGAGATCAGAACGGACCATCCGCTGCACACCAACAGATAGATAGACACTTAAATGATCAAACCCTTTATCGACACGATACGATATCGCCCTGTTTGTGAACAATGATGCGAAGCATTCACGTACTTTTTCAATAAGTTCATCTTCGCCTCGGATGTTCAAATATGTTTCCTGTTGTCCAGCAAAACTTGCATCAGGGAGGTCTTCTGCGGTTGCACTGCTACGGACCGCGACATCAACATTTTCCCCGTATCTGAATTCCATCTCACGGTAATGTTTGCGGATATCATTTTCAAGATCTGATGGAATCGGCGTGGTTTTAATAAGTTCTCTGATTTTGTTTCCCCGTTCTGCAATATTTTGGACATCATTTGTGTTCAGATCAGCAAGAATATCTCGAATTTTTTTGTCGACCCCTGCTTTCTCCATCATGTATTTATATGCGTAAGCAGTGACCGCAAAACCCGAGGGAACAGCAACCCCTTTTCCGCTGAGGTTCTTTATCATTTCTCCAAGGGACGCGTTTTTTCCACCAACTGAAGGCACATCTTCTATACGAAGCTCTTCAAACCATTTTATAAACTCTTGAATCATTGTATCTCTCCTTTTTTTACACCACTACAGGTAAAGAGAAACAGGGATATAAATCCTTTTTAAAAGAAAACACAAAACAGTTTTTGTCTTCACCAAAGATTTTTATGCTTTAGTCTTCGAGAAATACTGCTGCTGCAACAACCGTTGTCCACAAACCGTCTTTGTCTCCTTCAGCGGTTTGACCAACACTTTGTGTCCGGACGATCTGCCCACTCATTTTGTATTCTTGTTTTCGCTTATCCCAATCTTTATCAGGGTCAAAATCCAACCCCAAGGTGGTTGCAAGCATCGTTGCCGCAAGATCCTCAGCGTAATCCTCTAATTTTTTACTCGTAACACCAAAACAGTGATGTTCTGATATATATCCATGGGTATCTTTTTCTTTTGGAGTGGCACAACCGATTGCGGCACCAATCAGCCGATTTGGTTCGTTTGTCGTGTTTCTGGACATAACAACGTAGGTGATTTCGCCTGCTTTCAGTTCTTGTACCCCTTTTTCTTTTGTGAGGATTTTACAATAGGGCGGGATGATACTTGAGACGTAGACAAGGTTACATTGTTCGATATCTGCATCTCGCAACGCAAGCTCAAACGCTTGGAGCTCCTGTTTATGTCTTCCAACGCCTTTGGTAAAAAAAACTTTCTTTGGTACCATACTGTGGTGAAATAAAAACTAATGTTATAAATATATCTGTTGAAAACACGCGTTATTTTTGTTCTTCCTCAGATGGCTCTTCGTCGTTTTGATCCCCTTTTAACATCGACTGTTTTTTCAGGAGATCTTTCATTTGTTTTTGGATATCGACATGTTCTGGTTCTTGGTCTTCTTCCTCTATTTGTTCTGCGGAAATTGATGGCGTGTCTTTTGTCATTTTTGTGCGCACTTTGAGAAGGTCACGCATCTGTTTTTGTATATCAAGCTGTTGTTTCTGGTATTCAATTTGCTCTTTATGATACGGGGTCGCAACCGTGCTTTGCGTCAGGTTTTCTATTAATTTTTTTATTTCTTTATACGGGTAGATGCCGTGGAGCTCGTAATAACTTCGTGCCCTTGGTACTTGAACTTCTTTTCCTCCACCGACGATACCAAGTCCTTTTATTCTTCCTTTTTTCCCGCCGACTTCTAAACCTGCGGCAGCAAGTGATTTGTCACTTCCCAGTCCAAATCCTCCCTGGCTGATTGGCGTAATGGTACCAAAACCGAAGATCTGTCCGAGGATCCCTTGTTTTGAACTAATGTCTGAGATCTTGTCGTATCGGATCGTTCGTTCTTGTTTTGTGAGAATGCCACCTTTGAAGATAATCCGAAGATTGGTGATGATGTATTTGTGATGCCTGCGGTAGAGTTCTACAATAAGAAACCCTGCAAATGAACTGCAAATGGAATAGATAGGAATAACAAGATTGGATTGTGTCTGCCAACCTGGTCCAAACACAAGTGCGATACCACCGAGGACAACACCTAGATACAGAAAAAAAATATTCCATTGCACGGTTCCCAGAGCGATGATTACACCTGCTAAAAGTATCACGATACCCCAGATGACAAGGATTCCCCATAGGTTCCCAGCAAAGAACTCTTTGTATGTTGAGAAATGAGCAATCCATCCGACAACAACCCCCCAGGCAATAAGAAAAATGCAGAGCGCCTGCAGTTTCATAAAGGATAATGGATGAGGTGAGAGAAGTTTTTCTACGTATTCATTGTTGAGAAGTTCTTCTTGGTCCATCTTTAGCCCTCCTTGGTTTCATCATTTTCTTGGTTTTAAATCTATTGGTCCTGTTTTTTAGAAGGAGAATGATGATAACGACGACCGTCAATAGAATCATAACACCAAGCGAAGCCGAGCGCGCTTGAGTTTCTTGGACGTTGACTGCGAAGAGGACTATGCGTGTCGTGATGTAGGATATCGGCAGTGTAAGATACGGGATTATTTTTTTTCTTCCTTGTATTTCATCTGTTGATCTGATTAAAAGGATGATAAGATGCGTGATTACTAATGCGACGATGGCGAGAAACGAAAGCCAGGCGAATACTGTGAATAGGTTCAGATACCAAGTGAGCTGGAAGAAGAAGGTGATGTAGTAGAAGATGTATGCTGCAAACACAAGCAAGAGAATGAACAGAGGTTTCTCTAGGAACAATGATTTGATATTATCAAGATCATGTTTGAAGGTGATCTTATCATGTTTTTTTTCTCCTACTGAGCTTGGGCGTATGCCTAACCCAAAAAAAACAAGGAGCACGAAGAAGCCAGCGTGAAAGGGATTGAAGAAATCAAGCGATGCAAGAAATGAAAACAGATTCTCAGCGAAGTTTAAAAAATTTTTTCCAAATGCTTGGAGGTTATCAGAGAACGTATAATCGGTGAGAGCGGAAAACACAAAACCGTTTCCTATCAAAAAAAACAAACAGACGAGCAAAAGAGCAGATGGAAGGAAAAACGGTCCGATGAAAAGAATAGCTTTTGCGAGCCACTCTCTTGATCCTTTTTTTTCTTGCCTTGGTGTTACCGTTTCTTCAGTTACACTTACTTCAAAGTGGGAAATACCGCTTCTTGTGATAGTATATCCTAACGCTTGGCAGATTGCCTGGAAGAAGATGCCGATGAAGTTTGAGAGTCGAAAAAATGGCTGATGATTTTCACTGATTGTTACGAGGAGATGTTTTTGACTTTCGATGAATACCAGCTGCAGAAACCAAAAAAGAATCATGCAGAGAATTGGTGCAAGTGGTGCAAACAGGTAGATATCAACAGGTGATCCAGTCATCTCTCATCCAATCCGATAGAGGGCGCTGTGTATAAAATCTTTTTTGATTTGTGTGTTGTATTGTTGTATATAAACAAATGAATTTGGTTAAAACAGGAAAAAGATATAAATAAAAGATGATATATAAATAATACGAAGGAACGAAAAATGAAAAAGATAATAATTGCTGGAGGATGCATCTTCGCAATTCTTATTCTTATCCTTGCATCGATACCGGTGACTGCAAACCCCCAAACAACGACAACTATCAAAAACATCATTGAATCTAATTTAGCTGATGGACAAAATTTTTTAAAAAATCATAAATTATCTCCAACAGGTTGGCTACCTGGAGATTTAATTGATTTTTTAATTAATCTTCTAATCGGTTTTTATATGTGGTTGGTTATTCATCATTGATTATTTTTATAACTTTATTTTTCGAAGTATTTTTAAATAACAAAAATATATTGTAATTATTAACCTGACTTTCGCAGATCGTCGCTCTTTTCTTGATTAGAACATATTTCGCACTTCACATTTTTTTTGGTTTTCAGCCAGCAAAAAAGGCTGAAAAACCTACGATCCCGGTGTTTTTCCACAAAAAATCAAGCTATTGATCCATTTTCATGATGAATTTTGTAGAAATCTTACGCAACGAATTATATTTGTATCGGAGCAAACTTATGACAAGCTGAGCAAGGAACACGATGAGGATGGATCCGTCGATTGCCTCCTGTGTCCAGCAGCGTGTGGGACGGATATGAAGTTCGTTTTTAATGCTGTTGAATAGTTTCTCTACGCTGTCTTTTTCACGATAGAATTGGAGTGCTTCGTGAAGTGAGAAATCCTTGTTTGAAATCAGGGTAAAAAATCCTTCTTTGCCGGTGATGGACAGCTGCAACGCATGCTCAATGGCCTGCTCACGGGTTAAGCCTGTGAGCGGGAAGGTGTAGGAGAAATGTGTTTGGAGGAAATGGTTGCTGTTACGGTATTTCTGACGCGGTCGTTTATTTTCTTGTATGGTTTTCCATAGGTTTAGTGCTTCATCGTATTCCTGTTCCAGGTGCTTTCGCCTGTTCAACAGCGTATCATCGTATAGATTCTGGGAGAAATAGATGTATTTAATTCGACTGGGAAACACTAGTTTCTTCCCATACACTTGTTCATCCTGCTTGCCAGTAATAACTGGTGTCCATTCATCCTTTTTGAATGTGTTCAGATGTTGTTTGATGTCACTTGTATTGAGTTTCATGCGGGAAAGATACTTCATCTTATCCGATACAAGAAGATCCAGGTTGGGGGTACCGGTGGCACCAGCATCAAAAATTAGGACACTGCCTTGTCTGAGTCCTGGTTTGATCTGTCGGTAGGTTATTTTGAAATGGGTTTGATCGTTGATGTTCCCTGGTTGTATGCTGAGTCCAACCGGTAGTTGAGAATGTTGATCTTGTGCCAGTCCGATGGTGACTTGTGGCCGGTCTGGTCGGTGATCACGGCTATACCCATATTTGATATAATCTGATGGTTTGGCTTCAAAGTAAACGGTGCTCCAATCCATGAACACCATGTCCAGTCCGATGTCGTATTGGTCTTTGAGGGTGAAGAGGAGGTGTTTGAGTATTTGATGTTGGTTTTCTCCGAGTGTTGCCAGACCGCGGTAGAGTGCATCATCTTCAAAGAAGGAGAGTTGGAGATATTCTAGAAGCCAAGGGTTGTTGGTCATCCATTGATGGCATCTACTGACGGAGAGGTCTTCTGTCATTTTGTAGGAGACAAGCCCCATGGTGAGCCCGCTGAGTTGATGACCGCAGTGTTTGAGGCTGTTAAGAAGAGGTAGTAGATGAAGTTCTTCAAAAATGTGTTTGACGGTTTGGATGGATCCAATCGGAAAGGTCTTATTCTTATTTGGCTTTATTATGCTTAGTGTCTTCAGTGCTGTTTGCATTTTTCTGATCAAAAAATACAACCACTGAAGGCACTTTATATTTTTTCAAGTGCAAAACTCAGG
>JAPKYE010000100.1 GCA_026394495.1 Methanobacteriota archaeon
TAACGGTAGGTAAAAAAAAGACAAGTCATACTAGACTTGTCTTTTTCGCTTAGGAGGAGAACCATGAGAAAACAGGATAACCATCTTTGCCTATTGTATATTGCATAGCCTCTATGAAATAATCGATATTCATCATATCTCTTTTAAATTTATTCATAGGATGCAATATATTTTTAAGCATTTCGCAGATTGATTGGTCCATAATCACAGTGTAACCATAATCATCTTTAGCTCTTACTATACGACCGTATTGCTGGGTCATAGTCGTAAGAACCACACTGTTGAAATAATTATAATTAGATTTTATCTGTAATTTTGCGTTACCCTTCATCTGCACATTTATGTATGGGTCGCCTATGCTTGGCGTAGGTCTTTTAAGAATAATTTGCCCTCGAGCAGTATCATATTTAAAATCCACACCTTCACTTACAGAACATGAAACCAAAGTAATACCACTGTTTGGATTTTTTTCAAGAAACTGAACCATATCGTTTTTACGCATTGGGCTTGTTAAAAAACCATTGTGTATATTCCTTATAGGATTGCTATATCTTGGAATATGAACCATCATCCTTTCATTCATTTCGGGCATATATTGAGCTATCTTATATGCTATGTCGAAAGTGTGACAGTGCACAATGATATTTGAATTTTCCCCATGCTTATTAAGGATATGCTCTCTCAGCATCTTTATTATATGAAACGTTTCATTGACAAACTTGTTAATACCTGGTTCACTTTTATAAACATACACAGGCCCGTCTTTTTCACTGAAATTGGTTATATTATTATTCTGAATCACATAGATCGGTCTGTTTTCCTTTGGGAATGTGCTTGGTACTTTAATAATATCACAATCGGAAGGAAGCCCATAAGTTTTAAACAAACCTTGAGGCATAACCCATGTGCCCGATGATAACACCACCTTTTCAGCTTTTGAATAAAAAAAGTAGTTCATTATTCGTCCTGTATCCACCGGAACTATTTCAATATATCTTTCTATAGAATTCAATTCATTTGGATTATTGAAATAATTGGAAATACATTGGAAACTTGAACATACGTTTTTCTTTTTATCGGTACCTTTTGCCACAAGATAAACATGCGGATCTGTTTCTTCTGAACGCATTGAGTTCATACCATGAACAGATTCGACAAGTTTAAGTATACCGTCTGTTATCGGTATAAGATGTGAAGCGTAAACAGCGAGTAAAGAAACACTGAATTCTTCCTCATCTTGATCTTCTCCCAGCCTACCAGTTAAAGTTTTTACCTCATGTAACATCCTTTTGTTACCAACAAAACCAAGAAGGTTTAAAAGAAGACTGTCAAAACCGTCGTATTTAACTTCACATCCAAGACTCATACATTTTTCAACAAAATATTCCCTGACTTTTCGAGTAAATTCTGCAGCAAATCCTATTTCTTCGTTATCATAATCTATCTCTCTTCCTGAAAAAGCCAGATGTAAAATATCGATAAGATGAAATGTCCACTTCTTATCCTCTTTATATTTTTCCAATATAAATGGAGAACAACTTGTTACAAACAGGTTGATGAGTTCATTGTTTTTATCAATAGATGAAAGTGTTTGAAAATTTTTAACACGAAGCAATGGATTTAAATG
>JAPKYE010000037.1 GCA_026394495.1 Methanobacteriota archaeon
CAATTCAACAAATATTGCCAATATATCACCGGTTATAGACGATCTGAGGTAACTGGGAAAAAAATATGCGATGTAGTAATACCAAAAAACTATGTAAAAAATTGGAGGCAGTTGTTTGATGAGCTTATCAAAAACGGACGAGTCGAAGACATTGTTATACCCTTGAAGACAACACATCAAAAAGAATGTTTCATATCTTGGAGGGGTTATCCAATCAAAGATGCAAACGGTGTAGTGAGAAATGTTTTTCTTTTAGGATATCAGTTGCTTGAAGATGAACCGGTTGAAAAACAAACATTTAAACTGGATGATGATACATTATACAAAAAAAATGAAGATGGTGTCCACCAGCGACAAGGACCTATTAATCAAATCAATGAAAAAAGTGACAGTATGATGGTATTCAAACTGAAAGATAAAAAATTAATGTTCACCAATAAAAAATATCAAAATGTCGACAAAAATGACCAAAAAACTCAGCGTGTTTATGGTGTAGATGAACCAATGAAAAATACCAGAGAACATGATCTGGATAAAATACTATTAGAAAAATATCAAATACTCAATAAACGACTCAATGAGTTAGAAAAAAAAGATCAAAACTTAGAAAGAAAAAATGCTAAACTGGAAGAGAAATTGATTCACATTAAATCCTTGTATGAAAACAAAAAGAAAATACCTGTTCAACAAAAAAGTGAGGATACGAACAATGAATTTAACCCTGTTGTGGTTAATCAAAAAATTGTTACCCTTCGAATAGCTGATTTTTTCCATGATCCGCTTGGTGTAAAAAGGAGACAGGATGACTTTAACAGAAATATGCAGCTCTTAGATCAACGAAAGAAAGAATTAGATGTACTCCATGAACAATTAACGAAAAACCGAAGCACTCTTAATTCAAAAGTCCAAGACCTTCAAGCATGGAAAGAAAAATTGGAACAACTCGAATATGAAATAGATAAAAGACATAAGATACTTACGGAACAAGAAAAAAGTGTTGTTGACAAAACAGCAAAGCATCCCTCCGAAGTCAGCCCTGAACAATCAGATGTTACTGATAAAACATCTGAAGAGTTAAAAGAGGCATACTATCATGAAATCCTCGATAAAATACCTCAATCAGCTGCGATTATCCAACGAGGGATCTTAAAACAGGTAAACAACTCTTTTGCATTGCTTATTGGTTATCCTTCGGTAGAGGTTGTTGAGAAAAGTTTTTTTGATTTCATCGCTCCTGATGGACTAGCTGAGATAGAAAAGTACTATCTGCATCGATTGAAGGGTACTTCTCAGCGTTCCTCGTATAAAACAATGTTTGTAACAAAAGATAATAACACGATAACCGTCGAGGTGAATGTGAAACCAACGACGTATGCTGGGGAAAAAGCAGAGATTGCGGTGGTTACCACTGTTGAGAACCAAGAAATTGATAGAAAAATATTAACCATAAAACAATAAAAAAATAAAAAAGAGGGGGAGATATTGTTTCTCCCGTTGGTTTTTTTCTTTATATTTCGACGACTCTGTATTTAAACGCGTTTGGTGCGTTGATGACGAATATACCAGCTGATCCAACCTCAGGCACTAGTTTTCCTTCGAGCTGCTCACCAGGTAGGAGTCCTCCTGTAGCTGAGAGTGCGGCACTCAGATTAATAATGAGTATCACTTGATCTGAGACACTAAGACCGTTACTATTATAGATTGAGTTGTCTGCATCGTGGATCGCTATCACTCCGTAATTCGTGGCAGTTAACAGGCTATGATTGAGTGTAGCAAAGACACCGCCATCTAAACAAGCGCTTGCTTTGCATTGTTGGTTAAGTTCCAGAACGGTGAAGTTATTATATTGGAGGTAGAGAAGTGTTTTGTTCAGATCGATATCGTATGATCCTGCACGAGGTGTAACTGCCATTGCGAGGTATTCGAGTTTTGTTTTTGTCGCATCAGTGTATCCTGTGATACCAATGATTCTCATACCACTTGATACGTCTCGGATGGTTTGTTTACCGACTGCTTGCGCTCTCATCTGTAATGATTCTGCGGTTTGCATGATAACGCTTGCTGCGACGGCTGAAACCAATACCATTGCAATGAACACGACTAATGTACCGATACCAACATCTGCGTCATCATTGTTCTTAAGGGATTTCTTTTCTATTCTTCGTTTGGTCCCTGGTTTGATTGCGATAATTGTATCTATTCTTAGGCATCCGAGTCCTTGACTGGAGTCTACTAAAATAAAACCGTCTTTGTAGTCGACATCTTCAAGAATGCCTGTGACGACGCTTGCTCGGTCTTCGCCGGGTTCTTTGGTTACGATTTTGCAGTATTTTCCTACTAGCCTTTCCATATATTTTTTTTCCATTTTTTTCACTTCCTTTCGTTTCGTTACCATGAAATATTATTCCATGGCATTTGTTTCCATGTATACTGTTCGCAACTAACATTATTTAAAGATTCCCCGGGAAAAAACCAAAATGGAATAATGACAAAAACAGAAGAAAAACAGGAGAAAATAGCCGATGATTTATGTCGTATCTATAACGTAATACTGTCTAAATCTACTAACAACCGGAAAAATTCCTATATATAGAGTGAAAACAGGGTAACAAAAAAATATAATTTCTTCTGTAGATCTCCTTACAAAATATAGCCATCTTTATATACCCATGTACTATGTACATGCCACATGGGTGAGGCATTATGAATCTATTAAAACCCCCGGAACCGATTACCTTAAAAAAACAATCAAAGGACCTTTCCAATGAAAAAGATTGGAAAGTCGACTCCCTAATAGCATGGTTTGGAAATAGACTCCCCAGCTATCTTTGGAAAGAAAGCGGCTGGTCAAAACCACTAAAAGAACAAGGATTTAACTGGCAAAGCTTTCTAAAAATCCTTTCACTACATAAAAAAGATATGATCTCCTGGTCTCGAGATAGCATCACCTGGAACGAACTCCTTCTAAAAATAGAAGAAACACTACGAGATCCAACATTCAAAAAAATCCTTACAGGATAACCAAAAAGAGGTAATAAACATCGACGAATCTGTGACTGACGGATATCCCATTGTTCTCACCGCCTCTCGTGCAGAGGCCAATGACTACGGTGACAATCCTTTTTCCGCGTTCATCTGCACATTTCCAAAAAAACTCTCAGGATTAGCTCTCCGAGAACATTTAACCAATATGAAAAACAACGAGGATGGAACCGCAAAATACACCATCTACGGTCTACGAAAAGTAGAATCTCTTCTTGTTGACGCGTTTGGACGAGAAAACGTTGTCGTCTCTCACTACGACAACCTTCATAAATTCATAGGCAAAAACACGAAGATTGTAGGGATTTCATCTATGGATCCAATGGGGCTTGCCTATGTATCAACAACATACAACTCACTCATTGGTTTCGGTGGTGAAGCATTAAATGCATCGGAGTTCCAAAAACTCATTACCCATCCTTCTATACTGCAGCATAAACCAAAGATTATCGTTGGCGGTGCAGGATCCTGGCAGATCAACGAAGCAGGCATACAAAAAAAACTAGGTATCGATGTACTATTTTATGGAGAAGGAGATGAAGAAATAGTATCTGTTTTTAATAAATTGATGAATAAAGAACCTATTCCTGCTATATATGAGGCGAAAAAACCAGACCGAAAGAAAATCCCGCTCATACAACATGCCGCCTGTTATGGGATGGTTGAAATTATGAGGGGTTGTGGTCGAGGATGCCAGTTCTGTAGCCCTACAATGCGAACAAAGCATTCCCTGCCTCTTAGTCACATCATGAAAGAAGTAAAACTCAATATTCTAGAAGGATCACATTCCATATTCACGGTAACCGAAGATATTTTCCTCTATAAATCAAAACCCGGGTTCATCCCCAATAGAAAAGAAATCGTAAAACTGTATAAAACTATTGCAGCGTATCCTGGCGTTGAAAATATTCTCCTTGCACATGCATCACTTGCCCCCATAGTATATGATCCAAAAATCCTAGAGGAATTAACACCGATTCTCATCGAAAAAACACGATGGAACCCAAAGGAAAGTAAAATTTATAAAAAACCCTTTATCTCTGTTGAAGTAGGGATTGAAACAGGGAGCGTTCGACTCATGCAGAAATACATGAAAGGAAAGGCACTCCCGTACAGTGTGGATAACTGGCCAAAACTTGTTGTTCAAGGCATTGGACTTATGAATGATTACGATTGGTGGCCCCTCTGTACTATAATGACCGGTCAACCTGATGAAACTGAGGACGACGTCCTTGCGACATTAGAACTCATTGATGATCTTCGATATAACAACGCAAAGATGTTTTACACACCTGTGTTGTTCATTCCCCTCAAGGAAGCAGTATTAGGATCAGAGCGTAGAACAAATTTGAAGAATCTTACAGAACTACAATGGGAAGTCATTGCCCGATGTTGGAAAAACAACATAGATTTCTGGGTCCCCGATTCAAAATGGCTGTATGGATCTGTTTTCTTCTTTAGCCACTGGTTTTATGCCCGATGGAGACATGGAAAAAAAGCGACAAAACCAATGATGCACCTTGCAGGATTTCCCCTGGCCCAAAAAATCGATAAACCCTGTAATCCATCATACTGTCAAAATAAATCTGAGAACACGTTTGAACAACAGATACAAGAACGTTACTTTAATAATATGAGGTAAGCGTTCTTATTTGTTTTTTTTAGAAAACTCTTCTTTTCGTTGTTTCACTCCTGAACAATAGGTACTATTTGTATAACAAGATTTATATATTATTTTTACCAATCATACTACTGGAGAAAAACAGGAGTAAAAATGAATCAAAACGGCAATCTTGGCATAACCACAGCGATACTACTCATAGGATTTATCCTAATCGCAGCGATTGCATCATCGGTCATTGTAGGAAATTCAACCAATGGGGATGAAAACAGTCTAAAACAGATTACAGACGAAGCAGTCAGTGAAATATCAACCTACATCCAAGTAAAAGACATCATGGGAAAATACTACAATGTTGACGGATACCAAAGCATTAAAAAAATCGTAGTCCTCATAAAACCGCTCGTATCATGTACTATCGACGTTACCCAACTAATGGTAAAACTCTGTAACGGACAAGACATAAGAGTCCTTTCTTACAGCGGACAATCAGACTTCATATCAACCAACTCCCTCTTTGAACACCCCCTTTGGGAGACATTCACTACCGATCAATTTGGTTTTATTGCAACCCTGGATACTGATAGATCCCTAGTGGATTATAACACAATTAATGCTAATACAGATGCCGCGTATCTTATATTGAAACTTCCCGAAGGTTTTACACTGAGAAACGGGGATATTCTCACGATTACTCTCTTCCCATCAACAGGAATGACAAGAATACTCACTGTTGAAGCACCATTGCCGATAAATTCGATAGTTACATTGTATCCATAAAAAAATGTATTAGATCGTATGATCTGATTCGTTATCTTTTAACTTCTTTGTTTTTAACGCATCATCTGTGACATTCAGGCATTTATCGATTTCATCGTAGATCTTTAATTTTTCCTTCCATGTTTCTTTCTGCCCTGGAAGTGCATCTGAAACAGATGACAATTCCCTATGCTTACGCTCAATTTCTGTGGTAAGCGTACTCAGAAGATTTTTTCCCTCATCAATCTTTACTGTTACATTGTTCAATTCATTCATCTTAGTAACAAGTACCTCACCAAGAGATGTTAAATCTTTTTGTTTTTCTTCCATCATTTTCTCTCGCACAAACACCTGTCCCAGTCTCTGATCAAGAGTCTGTTTCATGGTCTGTACTTCTGCGTTCAACGCTTGTTTCTCCATATCACTGAATTTCAGATGAGTCTGCAACCCCTGATATTTACTCCCTACTGCATCAAGCTCATCTTTCTTTTGTTGTAATTCTGCATGTAACCCTGTAATAGCGGAGACATCATTCATCACTAATACTGCTCCTTGAAACTCCCCTGCATGATCAATAAGCGGAAGAGCAGAGATATCCGTAAGTGAAATATCACCTTGTGTATTTTTCAGTGAGATCGATGCAACTAATATCGGTTTTTTTTCCTGTTGACATCGCTGTATACCTTCACGCATGCGTTCTTTTCCAAGAACCTCTATATCAAACAGTTTTTTCCCTCGCACCGCATCTGCACGTATCGTCAATAACTCTTCTGTTTTTTTATTCCAATGAATAACAGTCGCATCTTTATCAATAATGATAACTGAAGACGGCAAAGAATTATTCACGTTTTCAAGATAAGAATCTAATCGATCTTTCTCTGTTGAAAACTGATCGATCATCTTTGTTTTATCTTCTAAATCCTGTTCAAACCGGCGAAACTCGTTTTCTTTTTTGGTTAAATCCTTTTGAAGTTGTTCAACATTTACCCTAAGACTATCAACCATTTTTGTTTTTTCCAGAAGAAGCATTTCTCTCTCGTTTACTTGTCGTTTTGTCTCTTGAATCTCCCGGTCTCGTTTCTCAAGATTCTCACCTATCTGTTGATGTTCACTCTTTTGTTTTTCACATTCTGTTTTAAACCAACTCATCGCTGATTTACTTGCTTTAACCTCAGCATTCAAATCCTCCAATTTTCTGTTCTGAGTCTCTTCCATCTTCTTCTTTGTTTCTAATTCCTGATGCATCTGCTCAAGTTCTCGTTGTAACGGCAATAGTTCTTTGCTTTTTTGTTCAAACTGTCGCTGCATTTGTTGTACTTCATGATCATTCATTTCTGTTTCATCTTGTCTTATCTGAATATCCCTTCGCAACCTCGTCATAATGTTTTGTGCATCCTCAATCTGTTGTCTCAGAAGACGTGCCTCATCAGATTTTCGTTCAAAATCATTTCGTAAAACACGCATTTCTGCGTCAGTTCGTTGAAACTCTTGATTTCGAATATGCATCATATTTTGCATCTGTTCGATTTCAGTCTGCTTTTCATCCAGTTTTCTTGTTTTTTCCATTATCTTCATATCGCTATCTTTCAACTCGATTCGCAGAATAGAAATCTCTTGTTCTTTTTCCTCATTTTCTCGCGTTATCATCTGTATCTCGTCGATTTTTCGTTCACTATCTATTTCTATCTGATGAAGTCTGTTTTTCCACTGTTCTTCTTTAGTTAAAAATCCAGTATTCATCGAGTCTACTGTACGCTCCCGTTCTCTTACAACCTGTTGTAACGTTTGTATTTCATCTTCTTTATTACGCAACTCTTCTTGATTCAATTCCAGAGTTTGAATGAGGCGGTGTAACTCTGTTTGATTTTTCTCGAAATCTCGCTTGAGGTCTTCATGTTCTCTGGTAGTAGATTCGATTTCTTTTATTCGTGCTGCTACCATAGATTCTCTATTAGCTATTTCTGCGGCTATCAGCTCAACATGTTCACTTTTATTATGTAATTCCTCTTGCACTCTAGTTATTTCTATGTTTTTCTCCTTTAATTCAGATTGTATCATCTGAATATTCTCTTGATTTGTTTTCAATAGTTTTTCTTTTTTCTCAAGCTCTATTTTTAATGTACCCCCTTCGCTGTTCTTTTCATCTAATTTTAATCTGTTTTCCCGCAACTCTTGATTTGTTTGTTGTAGTTCTTGATCAACTAAACTAAGTTTCGTGAATGCTTCTTGAAATTTTGTATTCAACATCTGAATATCAGATTGTTTTTGTTCTAATTCTACTTGTTTGACAGCTGTATCTGATATATCGTTTATCACAAGAACTGCTCCCTGAAATTCCCCTGAAGAATCTATTAACGGAGTTTCAGAAATGTCAGCAAGACGTTCATTTCCTTGTTGACCTCTAAACGAGATCGCTTTCATCGTACTCGGTGTTTTATATTTCTTTACTTGTTCCATCATAATATGCAATCGTTCATCTGTGGCGCTATTCAATAATGCGGATAGGTCCTTTTCCTGCAGTTGTTCTGTGTTTGCTTCTAATATCTCTTTAGTTTTTTTATTCCAGTTTGTAACCATATGTTCTTTATTCAAAATAAGAACCGAAGCAGGAATGGAATTCTGTATCGTCTGAAGGAGAACATCGAGGTGTTCTTTCTGTGTTTTTATCGCAGCCATTTCATCTGTTTTCTCAGTTATTTTCTGTTGGGCATGAGATAATTCTTCATTTTTTAATCCTAATTCTTTTTGTCCCCTCTGAAGTTCGCTCTGAAGACGGCATATATCTTCTTCTTTAATTTTTAGTTCATTTTCACTAAATTCTATTTGTTTCTGTTTTTGTTCCAGATGCTGCTGTATCTGGGTGCATTCTGATCTGTTTTTTATTATTTCTTCGTTTGCTACAAGTAACAGTTGTTGTGTATGGTCAATTTCCCCTCTGATTTGGTCAATGAGGTTGGTTTTTTCTCCGAGTAACCCATGAGCATCGGCAAGTCCTTTTTCAAGCTCTTTAACAATTGTATTTTTCGTTTCTATCGTTGCATTCAATGATTCAAAGTCATCATGATGCTTCTGGATTTCAGCATGCATCATTTCTATTTCTTGCAGTCTTGTTTGAAGCTCGGATTTATTCTGAGTAAACTCTGTGATTGTTTCTTCTAATTCTCTTGTGTTTAATTCTAACTGATCTCTCTTATGGTCCAATTCTGTTTTTATACGTTGTATCTGAGTATCTTTATACCAGATTTCCATCTGCCCGATATCCAATTCTTTCTTTGTCTTTTCAAGTTCTTTGTTTTTCAGGAGAAGTTGTGTTTGTGTCTCTTGATCTCGTTGTTGTAGTTGTGTTTGTAGTGTGTTGATTTCTAGTTGTTTTTGGTTTCTGTCTTCCAGTACTGTTTTGATTTCTTGGTTTAATTCATCTGATTTCTTCTGTTGTTGTATTAGTTCTGTTTCTAATTCTTGTGTGTTGATGGTTTGTTCTTGTAGTTCTTCGTTTTGTTGTTGTAGTTGTGTTTGTAGTTGGTCTATGTTTTGTGTTTGTGTGGTGAT
>JAPKYE010000060.1 GCA_026394495.1 Methanobacteriota archaeon
GGTACTGATTATACGTTTGGGTTTGATACCGCGGTCTCCATTGTAACTGAGGCGATTGATCGATTGCGTACCACTGCAGAATCTCATCATCGGGTCATTGTTGTTGAAGTGATGGGAAGACATGCTGGGTGGATTGCCACCGTTTCTGGTATTGCTGGTGGTGCTGATCAGATTCTTATCCCTGAGACGCCGTTTGATATCAATGAGGTATGTGAGAGTATCAAAACACGGTATGATGCTGGTAAAACTTATAGTATCATCGTGGTTTCTGAGGGTGCAAGATTTAAAGATGTGGATGACGTGATTACGGTTGGTCAGGAGAAAGATGATTTTGGTCATGTGAAACTTGGGGGTATTGGAAATCTGTTGGGAAAGGAGATTGAGAAAAGACTTGGTGTAGAGACACGTGTAGCGGTTTTAGGGCACATTCAACGAGGTGGGACACCAACTGCTTATGACCGTGTGTTAGCGACACGGTTTGGTGTTGCTGCTGTGGAATTAATCGAAAAAAAGGATTATGGGAAGATGGTTGCTCTTCAGGGGAATAAAGTTATTTCTGTTGATCTAATAGAAGCTGTTTCGACATTAAAAACAGTTGATTTGAAGCTCTATGAGATGGCTGAAATTTTTTTTCCATGGAAATCATCAGTACCCGCTCAAACAGATGAGAGCTCTGTAAAAAACTCAGATATTTTAGCCTCTAAAACATTCTAAAAAAAATTGGGGTTATTTTATCCTTTTTTCTTTTTTTTATGGTTGTAAATCGATAATCGTATCAACAAAAGAGCCTGGTGCTGTAAAACTGATGACGCCGTTGATTCCGTATTCTGGATGTATGTTGCCAAAGATTTCTGCGCGTGGGGAGATACCTGAAAAACATTTTGTGGTATTCACTAAAAGGACGACAAGGTCTCGGTCGTTTATTGTTGGGGTTGCTACTGAACAGGAGTTATCGGTATCGCGTATGACTAAGACACCGTACGTACTAGAGGTGAGGTTGCTTGCGTTAATTGTTCCAAACAAGCCGTTTGAGACAGTGTCACTAAAGCAGGTGTTTGTGTAATTGAGGATGACCTTTACGTTGGAATCAGAAAGGGAGACATAAGCATAGGTGAGATCCATATCTTCTGATGCAGCTGTTGGTGTAAGAAAGATCGCTAGTTGTGTAATATATGATCCAGCTGTGTATCCACTTATTTGTGTGACTGTTACTCCACTGGATACTTCGCGCAATGTTTCTTCTCCGGTTTTCATTGCTTGTTGTTGTAGTTTATTCATTGTTTGGAGCATGACTGATGCTGTTATGCCTGCGACTAGGATCATTGCAATAAATATGATGAGTGATCCGATACCCATTTCTGCATCTGCATGGGTAAAAAATTTTTTGTAAGATATATTTACTCCCTTCACCCCCTCATTCTTAGAAACCTTTTTTGATAAGTCTCTAAGTGAAATCTCATAGGGGAGAAACGTAGAGGAGGATAAAAATCTATGGTTTTAGTAGTGTTACATCAGTAAAAAAACTAGTTGGCTTAAGGAAAAGAAAACAAAAAAAAATAGAAAAAAAAGAGAGAGTGTTGTGATGGGAAATTTGTTATTTTTTTGATCCCAACACAAACTTTTTTTTACTGTAGATCAAAGATTGTTTCTGCTCCGTATGAGCTTGGTGTGGTGAATCCGATTACCGCAGTTGATCCATCTTCTGGGATTACTGCGCCACGTAGATCTATTCGTACTGCTAGTCCACCGCCGGTGAAAGCTTCGTCTGCATTGATACAGAGCATGACTTTATCTCCAATGTTGATGATTGGGGTATCTATGGAGCATGATCCGTCTGCGTCTTCCACTGGAACGATACCGAATCGGTTCGCTGAAGTTGGAAAAGCTGTTGTCGTACCGGCGAATATATCTTCAACACCTGTTGTGCTGTCATACCAGGAATCAGCAGGATTAGCATCATAAGCTAAGATTATCTTATTTGTTGCATCGGAGAGTTCTATGAATGTTTGATAAAGATCTACATCAGGTGATCCTGCACGTGGTCTAACAGTTATGGTAAGTTTGTCTATAAAACCACCAGTGACATGTCCTGTTATATCAGTGACAGCCATCCCACTGGCTACTTCTTTAACTGTTTTTTGGCCTGTTGCCATTGCTTGGGATTCTAGTTTCATGCTGGTCTGAATCATTACTGATGCTGCTATTCCTGCTACAAGAACTGTTGCAATAAAGACAATCATCGCACCGATACCAGTTGCACCAACATCTTTTTTCCTTAATATTTTACAGAGACTCATTTTTTTCATCCTCCTTACTGAAGATCAAATACGGCATCATTATATGCTGCAGGTGTCGTGAACGCAATTATTCCTGCAGATCCGATTTCTGGTATAACTCTGCCGAATACATCGACTCTTGTTGGAACTTCGGTCTGGAAACAACCTGTACCACCAGTAGGACCACAGTGAACGGTCAGAACCACTTTATCCCCTGAGTTTATTACCGGGGTCATCCTTTGGCATGACTGATCAGCATCTTCAAGAACAATAATACCAAATTCTTCATTTGTTAATGTAGCCCAGTTATCGGTTGAGAAAAGATTACCAGTTACACCATCAACAGTAGCATTATAATGAAGTGCGTCAGCATAACCAATGTAGGTGAGAATAACCTTATTGGTTCCATCGCTCATCATGATAATACTATGGTTAAGATCAATATTTGGTGATCCTGCCCTGGTTCGTACTGTGATAGCAAGATACCGAAGGTTTGTTCCTCTTGCCCCAGTTATATCAAAAACTGCGATACCACCGGAGACTTCTTCAACTGTTTGCTGTCCTGATGTCATTGCCGCTGTTTCAAGTTTCATGCTAGTCTGAATCAGTACTGATGCTGCGATTCCTGCTACAAGAACCGTTGCAATAAAGACAATCATCGCACCGATACCAGTTGCACCAACATCCTTTTTCCTTAACATTTTACAAAGTTTCATTTTTCTCATCCTCCTCACTGTAGCTCAATAACCAAACTGCTATAAGCAGGTGGGGTTGTAAATGATATTATCCCTGGTGATCCTATTTCTGGTATCACCATACCAAAAATATCCGTTCTTGTACTGAACCCGCCACCGAAAGCTGCTGAGACATTTATAGTCAACATAACGTGGTCTCCTTTGTTAATAACAGGAGTAGGTGCATTACATGAGCCATCACCATCTTCAAGAACAATTATTCCGAACGTTGTTGAACTGTTTGCGGTCGAATTTGGATAAAACGTATCTGTAAACACATTACCGTTGATATTTGCCTTAGTCGTAAAGTTGCCGGAATTATATGTCAAAAAGTTTTTCGTACTCGAATCAGAAATCTCAATCACTGATTGACCAAGATCAACATCTTGTGACCCTGCTCTAGCTCGAACACCGATCGCAATCCAGTAAACAGATCCACTAAGTCCAAGATTATATCCTTCAATTTCGGTGACCGCTAGCCCTGTTGCGACTTCACCCAAGGTTTGTTGTCCCGTAGTCATCGCCTGCGTCTCGAGTTTCATGCTGGTCTGTATCAGTACTGATGCTGCTATTCCTGCTACAAGAACCGTAGCAATGAACACAATCATCGCACCAATACCAGTTGCACCAACATCTTTCTCTTTCAATATTTGCTTTATTTTTCCCATCTTTCTCACATCCCTCCGATTAGTTGTTTTCTGCAACTAAAGTTGTAGAGTGCTACGTGAACAAATGTTTAGTATCCTTAAATAGTTTATTTGCAGGTGCGTGTTCAATTGCATATGCATGTAGGTAATATATTAATAAAAAAAATTTAGAAAAACATATCTGAAATCGAAAGAAAAAAGGATACGTTGAAGAGAGTATTAGATGGTTTTTTGCATTCTTGTTACATCTTTTTCCATCTGAGTTACTTGAGATTCTAATTGTAAAAGGTTAAGATCCACACCCATATCGGTTATCGCAGATGAATATTCTTCTTCGAGATTACGTTGGATTTCTTTAAAGAAAAAATGACCGGCGTTTTTTCCTAGGGATTGGTTCATTGTCGAAATAATTGCTGTAAGTGCTTTTCCTATTTCAGTAGGTGGAACAGAATTCATCGCAGACATCACAGTAATTGGGTTGCTTTCTTCCAAATATTGAATATCTTTTATCTCAATATTTTTTAGAAAATCATATTTTTGTTTTAGTTGATTTATTAGTGTATTCAACGTTATAAATGCATTGCTATCTGTTGTTTTTCTACTAGAAACACTTATTAAAGTTTGAAGAACACGTTTAATAACAGCGGAGTTTTCTATCGTAGGCATTCAAACACCTTACACAACAGTATATATTTTCTAATTTATATGTTACGAGTAAAAGTAGTAATGAAGATTTTTGTTATTGAATTACCAAGAAATGGAATATTGTTTTGAAATCAAGATACGATAGAATAAGCAATTCTGAGTTTTTCTTCTGTTTGTTTAGGATATTAGAAATATATATAATATATCTAAACCATATACTATAGTGAGTTACATAATAGTATGATGAGGGGAATGACATGAAGAAAAAATTAATAATAATAGGAGCATCTATGCTTTTTTTGACTGTTGTTTTTAGTGGATGTCAAGAAAAACAGGCAGCTGTATGGCAAATTCCTGAAAATATCTTGTTTGAATCAAATATTCTAAAAATCGTCAACGCTTCATTCGAATTAAAAAAAGACAAAACAGGACAAGTAAAACAAGCTGAACTAATCGTATATTTTAAAAACATGTTGGATAAACCCATAGATAATTTAACTCTTGCAATTGACTTTTGCGATAAAAATAACAATATATTGCACAGTAATCCATATAGATATATTTCTTCGTTTCCTGCAGGATATACTGAATCAACTCCGAACACATTCGTCTACAGCGAAACAAACGCAGCATCTGTCAATCATGTAAACATTCGAATTACGGATTATATTATCGTAAAATGAGAATTTCGAATGTCTCTATTTTCTTCTTTTTCTTTTAATTAATGAAATTAATACTATAGCGCTAAGAAGTACTATAATTTCAAATCCAGGTGTTGATTTTTGAGAAGGAGTACTACCATCAGAAGAGACATTAAAAGTAGAAATACCAGAATTATCTCCAGTTGCAAGTACGTTTTGGTCAGTTGGATAGTAACTAATATTGATTTGATGCTCACCGGTACCAGTTAACGGCCACTCATTAAAAGTAAATTCTTTATACTCCCCTGGTGCAAACATATTTTCTCTATATGCTGGAATTCCTTCATCATCTATAAAATAAAGAGTGGTATTTTGTGAGATTTCAGCTCCAGCATTATGCATCACGATACTAATGTTATAAAAAACATATGCTCGCCCCCCAATCACAGTGGTTTTTGATACTTTGTATGTTGTAGAAGTAATGGAAAGTTTCGCCGATTCTGCTGTACACGTCTGTATGAGTATTTGGGAGAACAAACCAATTAAAATAATTCCTACTGTAACTATCAGACACATTTTTGATTTCATAAACATCTTCTCCGTAATTTAGAATACGAGTTTCATATATAAATCCCGCTCATTCCTTTAAAATATTTGGTTTAATCAAAAAATGATTTTTCAGCTCATACATTTAAATCCTGTTATGAATTATCCTTTGTATATCGAGGGGATAAAAATGTTAGAAGACAGAGGCATCAGGAAAGGTATAACGGTTATGGTACGCGATAGGGATGATCCAGATATTCCGGCTCGAAAAGCAGTAGTTATCCGTATCTATCCTGCGCCAAGTAGCTGGTGTGTTGTACAATTTGAAAGCGGTGATATGGCGCAGGTGACGGAAAACCAAGTGACAACTATGTTTGAGATCAATAAACAAGGGTTTTACTGAAAAATATTTTTCAGAAAAAAATATTATTTTTATGTTTGTATCGGTTGTAATCTAAATATTTCTTCGGCATATGTCGTCGGTGTTTGAAACGCAACAACCGCGCCTGCTCCGATTTCTGGGACGATTAAACCATTGATTCTTGTGTTTGGTCCTATTCCATTAAAACATACTTGCGTATTTATCGTTATACCGATCATATCTCCAGCGGTGATAAGCGGATTATCCTGGGTGCAGGAACCATCCTCATCTCGAAGGACTATTAGGCCATATCGAGAGGCAGAAGCTGGAAATGCATCAATGTTAAACAGATTATCTACACCGGCTGTCATGTCAACCCAATATCCTGATGTATAGTTAAAGATACATTTTATTGATGTATTGGAAAGCTCAAGAAAGGTGGAGCTGAAATCAATTGTTGTTGAACCCGCACGAGGTGTAACCGCAATGAGTAGTTTATCGATTGATCCCGAGGTATTATGTGCTTCTATATCTGTGATTTTGAGTGCTGTTGATACCTCAGAGGTTGTTTGAAAACCAGTGGAAAGTGATCTTGTTTCTAATGTGCTACTTATCGAAATGATAACTGATGCAGCAATTCCTGCAACAAGTATTACTGCGATAAATACGATGAGTTCGCTAATGCCAATTGATCCAGTATCTTTGTTTAGATACATTATAACCTTTCCCCACTCGTTTCAATATCCTTATCGGAAAGGTACTATTTTAGTGTTATCAAAAAAAATAGCATAAAACTACTTATGCGATAAGAGAAACGAAGAAAATGTCAGTAGATATGGGCTCAGCCGGATTCGAACCGGCGACCTCCGCCGTGTGAAGGCGACGTCATAACCAACTAGACCATGGGCCCTTTTGTGATGGATGGGGAATTAAACGGTTGGATAAATGTTTTTCGTAATATTTTACATAGTAAACGACAAAAAGATTTATCAAGTGTTGTATGGTTTCCTTTTTAAGAAGAAAAAAATGGGGGGTTATTGTTGAGAAACTCACGTTTACTCAAAGAAACCAAAGGGGAACTAAGAACAGGAACTGAAGGAGATCTTATGGCAATTGAAAAGAACACGCTTGAAAAAACACAAGAATCTGCCTTTGTACACGTTTATTCTTGTGATTGTCGAGCATTTCTAGAATATCATGACATCTTGTATTCAACAGATTATTCGTTTTCTGCAGAAGAAAAAAATATATATAAAGATTCTTGGAAACAGGAACAATGGGAAAATATTAGCGCTATTGAGCATCATGTAGATGTTTTGGATAAAAACAGGAAAAAAAATCCTGAATATTTTTATCGTTTTTATATACATACAAAAAGATCGTCTGTTGGGAAAAAGGTTGATCGAATTCTTGTAAAACATTATGGATAATGATATTGTAAAGACAATTGTATTTACATGTGTAGGCTGCAGGGATGTTTTTTGCTTTGTGGTAAAAGAAATCTAAGAGATAAGGTATTGTTTATGATTGCTGTGTTGCGCATTGGGCATAGACCAGATCGGGATAAACGGATCACAACGCATGTGGCATTGGTTGCTCGTGCGTTTGGTGCAGAGAAGATGTTTGTGGATACGAAAGATCGGAAGCTTGAGGAGACCATACGATCAGTATGTGGTAGATTTGGTGGAGATTTTACGATAAAGACCGGTGTTTCTGCAAAAACGATTCTTACTCAATGGACTGGATTTGTTGTTCATTTAACGATGTATGGCGAAAAACTTGATAAATCTTTGAAAAAAATTAAGAAAAATAATGATGTTCTTGTTGTTGTTGGTGCGGAGAAAGTCCCGGCGTTTCTTTATGAGGCGTCTGATGTGAATATTGCGGTTGGGAATCAGCCTCATTCTGAGGTGGCTGCACTTGCGGTGTTCCTTGATCGGTTAACTGAGGGAAAATGGCTGGAGGAGAAATTTAAGGGTAAACTTATGATTGTTCCTTGTTCACGTGGAAAAAAGGTTGTATCTGGTAAAAGAAAAAAAGGAGAAAATTTGTGATAAGCGAGATTCCTGATGCGAAGAAATGCCTTCTGTTATTAAAGGATTATGGGTGTTCTGATGAGGTGATTCGTCATTGTATCGCGGTGCGTGATGTCGCTGTTCGAATCGCGCGATACGCTGGGGCAGATGTTAAACTTGTTGAGGCAGGTGCTTTACTTCATGATATTGGCAGATCGCGTATACATTCGATTTCTCATGCGGTTGAAGGTGTAAAAATCGCTAAACAACTTGGTTTGCCAATAAGTATTGTAAAAATTATTGAGCGTCATATTGGTGCGGGGATACCAAAAGAAGAGGCGGTGTTGCTTGGTTTGCCGGCTAAGGATTATATTCCTGAGAGCTTGGAGGAGAAGATTGTTGCTCATGCAGATAATCTCATAGATGGTGATAAGAGACAGAAGATAAAAGATGAAATAAATAAAGTGCTACGGAAAGGGCAAAAGACTCATGCTGAACGTCTGAGGATTCTTCATAAAGAATTATGTGAGCGTTGTAACATGGATTTGGATGAGTTATGAATTTGTCAACGGAAAAGATAAAAAGGATAGTTGGTATTCAGCCATCCAGCAAAGCTTTAAGGGAGAAAATAGAATGGCTGTGAAAGTGAAAAAAGAGAATTGTATTGCTTGTAAAGCATGTGTTGATGTCTGTCCTGTTGATGCGATCACCATGGGTAGTGATGTAGCAGTAATTAATGAGGAAACCTGTATCGATTGTGGCACGTGTGTTGATGAATGCCCAAATGATGCTATAACACTCTAAAAAAGACAGATTTTTTATGCAGGGGTAGCCAAGCTTGGTCAACGGCGCAAGGTTGAGGGCCTTGTCCTTAGTGGTTCTAGGGTTCAAATCCCTTCCCCTGCACTAATTTTTCCATATATTCTTTCCATCTGCAAAGAAAAGTTTTTTATGATTTTTTGAAATGGGTTAGAATCCTTTTGTATATTTTTTTTAGGTTGGGATGCCTTATTTTTGAGGTGAATTTTTCAATATCTTTTGGAATTTGTTCTTTTGTACAAACTGGCCCTATTGTTTCATCTATTTTTATCGATGATAATGATTTCTGATTTCCTTTATGGATGTAAATGAAGTTTACATCTAGTGAACTGAAGTATTTTGTGAGAGTTGCTGAGCGGTATGATTTTTTCTTTTGCAACGAGATGATTTTATCGGAAACGTTGATTGTTTTTGACTTCTGCTGCACGATGATTTCTAGAATCTTTGTAGCGCTCCATTCTATACCTTAGTGGCGTGCAGCTGTGCTTAGGCCCCAATACCATTTTTTCTCACCATAATATAAGTCAAATAAAGAAGTAAAGAAATCTTGTTTTCTCTCGATAAAATGGCCTTTTCTTTCACGACTTGTTGGTATATAGTGAATGCCTCTGAAGAATGTTGGTATGATGTACAATGATGAAAGGGCTTTTTGAAGCGAATATTTCTTTGTGATCTCGTTTGATTTTATAAAAATCCCACTGCCAAATATTTTAATGAAATCTTGATAACCAGTCATGTAGCCACCTCTTGAATTTTTCAAACTCATTATACGGAAGGTCATCTACTTGTTTAATTGTTTGGAAAATGAATAGGTCTTCTTTTTTTGTTTTTTTAATGTCCTTTAATCGTTCATTAAAACTATTTTCTATTACTTCACATTCACGTTTGGGAAATGACAATGCAATATCTGTTTCTTTTTTTATGATAAATAAATCCACAAGGTCGCGTGCATCATAGGATGATCTACATAAAAGAGCAGTCATTTTCATCTCTGCATATGTTTGTATGTCAAATACAAGAAACTCCGTCTGATCAAAAGGTTTTTTTCTCTATTTTGGTAAACGGTGTTCCGTCATTGAACACCTCGATTTTTATATTTGGGCCGACCCACAGTGCCCTTTTATCTCTTGATTTGATTTTAAAACCTTTCCAGGTAAGACTCTTTGCCAATTTTTTTATACTTTACCCTTCGTGTGCAATTCCAATTGTTTTTGAGTATGGGTCATAAAGATCAATATCGTCTGATGCGCGATATTCTTTGAAGATGGCAAGATTAAGTGCAGTTCCTCCGACAAACACCAAATCCTGCTTTCAAGGATGTACGTCCAATTTCGTTTGATCCAAATCCACTTTTCAAATACCGATACATTCTTATAAGATTAAAGTATTTTTAATGTTTTTGGTTTGTTTTTTGCTTTGGAATTCATCTGCAGGGTGTTGAAAATCCCTTTTCCCTGCACCATATTTTTTTATTCGCCATAAAAGAATATGCTGTAGATTGCTGTCTATTCAATCTTGTTAATACTCATCCGACATAGCTCACCCTTTATAAACTTTATTTCTCCTTTAGACCGGATAAATGTAAGAATGCAGGAAATGTGATTATATAGTAGACATGGTATTATAAACTATATATATACTCAGGTTATTTAACAAAATAGAAAAAATACGTATCAGGACGGTAAAAAAATATGGTAGAAGTAAAAGTAGAAAATATTGTCGCATCGACATCTTTTGCAGATAAACTGGATCTGGATGTCATCGCTCAATCGTTAGAAGAAGCTGAATATGAGCCGGAGCAGTTCCCTGGTCTTGTGTATCGGTTAGCTAAACCTAAGACTGCAACCCTTCTTTTTCGCAGCGGGAAAGCAAACTGTACTGGTGCGAAAAACATTGAAGATGTAAGGACAACCATTAATATCATCGCGGAAAAACTGAAAAAACTTAATGTAGATGTGCACAAGAACCTGGAGATAGTGATCCAGAATATTGTTGCAATATCTGATCTTGGCGGTGAATTGAATCTTAATGAGGTTGCGATGGCACTTGGTCTTGAAAACGTAGAATACGAACCTGAGCAGTTCCCTGGGCTTGTGTATAGGATAAAAGAACCCAAAGTAGCTATGCTTTTGTTTGGCTCAGGTAAAATCGTCTGTGCAGGTGCAAGAAAGATAGAGGATGTGTCATTAGCTGTAGAAAAATTAGCTAAGGAGATTTCTTCATTAGGTCTTCTCCGTAAAGTAAAACAAGTGAACAAATAAAGAACGTATCAACTGGACAAAGGGGCACACCCGCAGTCACATCTATATTGCATCGGTTCTTTGTTGGCAACGCTGAATAAAACGTAAAGTAGCCGATGCCGCAGGGGACCTTAAGGCATAATTCCAGATCTAATGTACGTTTACCGTTCTCCCTATTTGCTCTTATGTTTATTCGTCAATATTATTTCAATTGAAGATACATTAGACGTTCTGCCTTCTTCGTTGGTGACGCTTTCAGTTCCTATCTGTATGTCTTTTAGTTTTGCGTCTTTCATAAACCGGTTTCTCACAATTTCCGCTGAGTCGACAGCTGTACTTATCGCCCTGCCTCTGGCTTTTATAATAACCTCTTCCGAACCACTGCTCTGGAACTGTGTTATTATTGCAAGTACATAGCTCATCGGAGGTTTGTGTCCAACATATATTACGTTTTCATCGTTTCTTTTTTTTTCAGCTGTTTTTGGTTCTGTTGTTTCTTCTGTCACAATTTTCACCTTGGTCAAAGTAATGTTCTGTAACATGTACCTCTTTAATAATATATAACTCGCGAGAAAATGGTAGTTTTTTAAGGATTTGATAAAAAGAAAAAAAAGATATTAAAAAGTAAGATTGATAAAATTTAGGTGATTTTCGAAAATTTTATCTAAAATCTTTTGGCTGGCCGATGTTTCTGGTAACAATCCCTGCAATACACAGGTCTGCTTCCATCGGGTTTGAAGGGAACTTCAGTTTCCTTTCCGCATTCTGCACAAGTCACTTTATTCATTTCTCTTGGTGGTCCACTGTAGCCACCGCCGCTATTACTTTCTCTATACATGTTTATACACTCTTTTTTGTTTTAGTTTCGTATACACATCCAGTATATAAAATTTTAGAATGATCAAATAACCAAGAAAAGTCGGTATTTGATGACTATTCATTGAACTATGGTGATTATTCTTTTTCTAGTTCATTGACCAGTTCTTTTACTTTATCTCGTAGTTCGATCATCCGCAGATTATGTCCGATTGCCACTTGTTTATATTTTTCTGTTTCCTTAGTCTCATGTACTTGTTTTGTGATATCTCGTGATATTCCCATGGTTCCTATGATTTTTCCGTCAGTGTCGTATCGAGGTATTTTTGTAACTGAAACCCATCGTTCTGATTTGTCGTTTCCTGTTATTTTTTCGATTTCAGCTATGATTGACTGTCCGGTATGAATAACTTTAAGATCATCTTCGAATGATTTTCGTGCCTGGTTCTCTGGGAGGAAGTCATAGTCGGTTTTCCCATTCATAGCTTCAGGTGTAACATTCCAGTGGCTTGCCTTTGCTTTATTGACAAGGATAAAACGGTTCCATTCATCTTTGAAGTAAATGGAATCAGGGACGTTGTCAAGGAGTGTTTGTAGTAGATCATAATTTCTCTTTGATTGATTTTCTGCTATTTTCCATTCGGTGACCTCTCGGGAGATACCCATGGTTCCTATGATTTTTCCTTGTGCGTTGTATCGTGGTAGTTTTGTTACGGAGAGCCATTTTTCTGAGCCGTCGCTATGGGTAAGTTTTTCTATTTTGTTGATGAGGGCGGTACCGGTCTGTATGATTTTTTGGTCGTCTTCAAATACTTTCTGTGCATCAGCTGCTGGTAAAAAATCATGGTCTGTTTTTCCTATCATGTCACTTGGTTGGATATGGGAATGTGCTGCTTTGGCTTTGTTCACAAGAATAAATCTGCTGTTCTCATCTTTAAAATAAATAGAATCTGGGATTGCATCAAGAAGGGTTTGTAAAAGATTATGTTCGGATCCAAGTTTTTCTTCAGCTCGTTTCCTATCAGTGATATCTTTTATGAGACCGATCGAGCCGATCACGGTTCCTTCTTTATTTTTTAACACGCTTAATGAGATATCGACATCCACTAGTTCATTATTTTTCTTAAGCATTTTTGTTTCTATATGATAATGTATGCCTTTTTGTCGTATGTTTTCGGCTCGGATTTTTTGCCATTCCTCAGGAGGATAAAGAGAAGAAACAGGTTTCATATGCAGATCGTCTCTTTTCATTCCAAGGAGCTCTTCAGCGTATTTATTCCAAAAGACAATTCGTTCTTGACCATCAGTGAGAGTTATTGCAATCGCTGAATTATCAAAGATTGTTTTATACATCTCTACTGAATCCGTCCATGTGTTATCTTCTATTTGACATTCATATGACATATTTATCTCCTCATTTCTTTTTTTTATTTTTTTTATTTTATGTGATTCATGTTTTTTTTACAAATATTCTTTCCCGAGTATTAATTGGCGTAAAGAGATTTCGTGATTCGCCGATAAGCGTCTCTGTTTTCCCCATGATGAAATATCCGCCGGGATTCAATGAATTATAAAAATCCTGATAGAGAACCTCTTGTAGTTCTCTGGTGAAGTAGATCACTACGTTTCTGCAGAAGATGATATCAAGATTTTTCTTTTTTTGTCCTGAGATGAGATCATGGTATTCAAAATGAACGATGTTTTTCATGAAGGGTTTCACTGTGTAGATGTGCTCATCGATGGTGAAGTAGTTTTCTGGGTGGGGTGCAAATTGTAGTTGTTTTTCTATATCGGTCTGTATTAATCCTGGGCGGGAAACATATTGTCCTGCGGATCCATGCATCAAGCAATCTTTATCGATATCTGTTCCGATGATTTCCACTCGGTTTCTTGCCTTTTGTTCACCAAGTGCATCTACAAAAACCATGGCGATGCTGTATGCTTCTTTTCCATCTGAGGAACCTGCGCTCCAGATACGGATTTTCCCAGGTTTTTCTCTGAGAATGAGAGGGACGATATCCTGTTGAAACGCGGAATATACGGGGGTATCCCGGAAGAATTCTGTTACGTTTATGGTTAGCTCGTCAAGAAGTTTTTCTTGTTCAACTTTATCGCGTTGTAAGAGCTCCCAGTATGCATGGTAACTATCAAGGTGATATACACGAAGTCGGGAGTCAAAGCGTCGTCCGAGATAGCTGTCTTTATATTGAAATGTGTTGAATCCAAGAAGATTTTTGACGCCTTGTTTCAGTTGTTCGAGTTCTTTGTCTACGATCTGTGTTTCAAGCATAATTTTTCACTTTAGATAATTTTTTCCGATGGGTCCGTTGGTCCTTTTTTCACCATTTTTATATAGAGTTCGCATGTTTCTGGGTTAAAGATAATGGTTCTTCCTCTGTCACCACCTACATCTGTGGCGACTAGTGGGATTTTTTGTTCTGATAGGATCTTTCGTACTGCCTCTGTGTTTCGTTCGCCTATTTTGAGGTGATCATCAGTGAATGCAAACAAACTTGCACCTCCAGCTATTTTTGCTTTCATTCTTCCGTGAAGTGCACCTTTTTTTTCCATGTCGTGTATCATGGCAGGAAGCGCGGTATCAGCATATTTTCCTATGCGGTCTTGTTTATCACCCATTGTGGGAAGCATGATGTGTGATAACGCAGATATTTTGTTTGTAGTTTCGTAGATAACGGTACCAATACAACTTCCTAAGCCTACTGTTGAAATCTTGGTACTGTCGTTTACGACGACATATTCGCCGATTCCTATGATGACGACATCATCCATTTTTTTTGTTCTCCAGATTACTTGAAAGTGAATCTATGTAGGCGTTCATCTCTGCATCTGAACAACCGTTGCACATTCGAGATGCAAGTTTTCCTAATAATGCATCGAGTGATTGTGGTGATGGCAATAGGACGAAATATGATGTGAACAGATTTTGTTCTCCTTTGAATTGTGTGTCAAATATCAAGGCATGGGTTGCATTTCCCAAGGTTTTTAGGATGTTGTCGATGATTGCGCCTGGCATATCGTGGGCGAATGTTGGTGGGGAAAGCATGACTTCTGTGTTTAAGAGTGCACCTAGTGCGTTTGTATACGCGGAGACAACGATGTTTCCTACTTCGGTTATCGCTGATTTTCCCATTTCATCGAGTTCTTTTGTGGTTCCTGGTGGTTGGCACATGAGAACATCCGCTAGATTCAATGCGCTTTGATAGGGGAACGCAAAAAGGATGCTTCCGAGAAAATCCTTGGTGAGTTCAAGGTAGACTCCAACAAGTTTTTCGTTTGATCCTGAGATTAGTTGTAATGTGGCTTTTAGTTCGTCTATTTTTTTTATTTTTATTGTAGGTACGCTGATGGAGATTTGTTTGCTGACCATTTGGGATATCGCGGTTGCTGCATGGGAGCATCCTATGTTTCCGGTTTCCTGTAAGGCATCTAGTTGTATCTCATTGAGTTGCTCTATGACGGGCATTAGTATGTTCTCCTTTTTTTATCAATTCATTCCTAGTTTGTTAAGAATTATTTGTATTGATTGTGGTTCTGGTACGAGGAATATATTGATGTTAAAATCTTTGTCTTTTGCGGTTTTCACATCGGTGTTGAATACGAGTACTTGGTCAGCGACTTGACCGATTTGTATTAGCACATAATCTAGGACTGCTGCTGGCATGTCGTATGCGAATGCTGGTGGACCAGGTATTAGTGTAATTTGTAGGAGTTCTGCTAGGCTGTCGAAAAACGCGCACATCATGACGTTTCCTACTTCTTTTAACGCCGACTCATCCATTTCTGAGAGTGTTTGTTTTGATGGATCTGGGGTATTGCCCATGAGTGCATCGGATAATGCAAACGCGCTTTCTTTAGAGATTAATAGAAGTGAATAGGAGGGGAGTTCGTTTGATATTTTTAGGAACACCGCGACGACTACTTCTTCGTTTTTCACGCAATCAATGGTTTTTTCCAAAGGGATGAGATCCACGTGGGGGATCCCCATGTCGATTTCTTTGTTGACCATCTTTGATAATGCGGTTGCTGCGTGGGCGACTCCTATGTTTGCAACTTCTTGTAACGCATCTTTTTGTAGGGCAGATAGAATGATTTCTTGCATCAGTTTCTCTCCAGTATGTTGTTTTTCATTGTTTTTATCCAACTCCTAGTTTTGTTAAAAGTTTATTAACAGAATGTGGTAAGGGCAGTAAGAACATGTTTATCTTGAAATTATTCTTTTTTTCTTCTTTGAGTTCAACGTTGAAGACAACGATTTTATCGGCTACTTCGCCGATCTGTATGAGTACGTAGTCCATTACTGCGACAGGTATATCGTAGGCTAGAACTGGTGGACCTGGGATGAGTGATATGCCAAGAAGTTCTGAGAGGCTATCGAAAAACGCGCAGATCATAACATTGCTTACTTCTTGCAGTGCTGATTTATCCATCTCTGAAAGAATTTCTCGTTCGTAAGTCTCGTCTCCGACAAGCAGATCAACTAAGGCAAACGCGCTTTGTCTGGGGATTAGTAGAAGAATATATGAAGGCAGTTCTTGTGATATTTTCATATATACGCCGACGACGACTTTTTCGTCTTTTACGTAATCAATTGTTTTTTCTAAGGATACTACATCGACGCGTGGTACGCCCATGCGGATTTCTCGGTTCACCATCTGTGATAGAACTGTTGATGCATGTCCTGCGCCGATGTTTGCAAGTTCCTGTAAGGCATCTCGCTGCTCCTCATTTAACAGCAGGGTTTCTTCCATGTATGTTTTTTCTCCTTTTTTTTATTTTAATTTCTCAGATTGAACTAATGTGTTTATGTCGATAACGAGAATAACCCGGCCATCTCCTGTGATTGTTACACCTGAGACTCCTTTGGTTTTTTTCAATGATGCACCAAGGTTTTTTATCGTGATTTCTTGTTCGCCGATGAGTTTATCGACGATCAGACCGATTTTTTGGTCTTCTTTTTGTACAATAACTGCGTACATCGCTGAGTTTTGTGTTTGTTTTTCGTTTGTACAGGAGAGTACATCACTGAGTGAAACAAGGGAGAGCACATCGTTTCTGAGAACCGTTGTTTGTTGACCATGAACCGTTTTTATATCATTCTTTGTTAAATTTATGGTTTCAAGTACGTTGCTGATGGGTATTGCATAGGTTTCATCACTGATTCCTACGAATAATGCTTTGAATATTGCCATGGTGAGCGGGAGTCGAAGGGAAATAGTGCTGCCTTTGTCGATTTCTGATGTGATGTCTATTGATCCATTGAGTTTGTCTATTGTTGATTTGACGACATCCATGCCTACGCCTCGGCCAGAGACACTTGTTACTTTCTCAGCTGTGCTTAAACCAGGGAGGAATAATAGATTGATTGCTTCTTTGTCATCGAGTCGATCTACTTCTTCCTGTGTTTGTAAACCTTTTTTCACTGCTGCCGTCCTCATGGCTTTTGGATCTATGCCTTTTCCATCGTCTCGTACGGTTATCACTACGTGGTTTCGTGTTCGTTCTGCGATGAGTTGAACGGTTCCTTCCTCGGGTTTTCCTTTTGCGCGTCTATTTTCTGGTGTTTCAACTCCATGATCAACGGAGTTTCTGAGCAGATGTACTAGTGGATCGCCGATTTCATCGAGGATCGTTCTATCAAGTTCGATTCCTTCTCCTTCGATGACAAGGTTTATTTTTTTATTGTTTGATTTTGCGAGGTCTCGTACCATTCTGGGGAACCGATCGAAAATGTGTTGCATGGGAATCATTCGGATCTTCATGATTTTCTCTTGAAGTTCAGTGGTGAGTCGATCTACGGTGTTTGCGGCTTCTGAGAGGTCATCAAGTTTATGTTCTAACGCTATCTGGGAGAGTCGTCCTTTGCTGATGACAAGCTCTCCTATGAGATTCATGAATAGATCGAGTTGATCCATTCCTAGGCGGATGCTTTGTACTTCACTTACGACGGTTTTTTGTTTTACTTGAACAGTTTTTTTGTCTTGTGTTGGTTGTTCTGTTGTTTTGGTTGTTTCAGGTTGGGTTTGGAGTGGTTTTTCTATGGGTTTTTCTTGGTGTTCTGTGGTAGGGATGTGTAAAACGTCATTTTCATAGACAATAGGAGATACTAGAGTTACGGATAGCTCTGATACGGAACGAACGATTTTTTCTACAGCATTTTGGTTTTGATCGGAGATGTAGTAGATTTCAAAGCCTGTTTCGAACTCTCCGTTTTCTATGGATTGTTTTGCGGGTACTGAATATGCGATCGTTCCACTATCGCCAAGTTTCTTTAAAAGGAGAAATGATCGAATGGATTTCATGATGCAGGTTTTATCTACTGCTATCGTGAGTTTATAGGCGGATCGTCCCCTGGTTATTTCTTGGATGATGTTTTGTTTTGTTTGATCATCTACCGCTATGGTTGTTGATTGTGTTGTGAGGGTATTTGCGGTGGGTAATGGCGAAGAGTCTTGTTTTTTTTCTTTTCCGCCAGCCCCTATATGTTTTTCTAGTTCTTCGATGAGGCCTACGATATCATATTCAGTCATGTCGTTTGCTGCGATATCTTCAATCATGGTCTCTATGCCATCGAAGCATTTGAAGATCAGATCGATAACTTTTGAGTCTACCTCTAGTTTGTTGTTGCGGATGAGATCAAGTGTATCTTCTGTTTTATGGGATAGTTTCTGGATTTTGTCATAGTTCATGGTAGCAGACATTCCTTTGATGGTGTGTGCTGCTCTGAAGATCTTGTTCATGGTGTCTTTATCTTTTGGGTTTTTTTCAAAATCTAATAGTGATTGGTTGAGTGTTTTGAGGTGTTCTCTTGATTCTTCAATGAACATATCTTTATATTCTGATGTGTCAGTCATGTTGACTCATCACCTTTTTTTGAAGTGTTGTCATTATTTTTGTGATGTGGTATGAAATCTGATTGAGGGGAAGAACAATATCAATAACTCCGAGTTTTATGGCTGCATCGGGCATACCGAAAATAATCGAGGTTTTTTCATCTTGTGCGATGGTGTATCCTCCTTTTGCTTTGATGAGTCCCATGGATTGTGCGCCGTCTCTACCCATGCCGGTGAGGATTACGCCTATGGTGTTTGCACCGAACATCTTTGCAGCTGAGGAAAATGTGATGTCTACTGCAGGTCGTACGCCGTGGATTCTGTCTTCTTTGTTGAGGGATACGTATCGTTTTTGTTTTCCGTTTACGTTTTTTTCGTATACGGTCATATGGTAATCACCAGGTGCGACAAGTGCATGGCCGATTTGTATTTCGTCTCCTTCTTTTGCTTCGCTTACCGTAATCGATGAAGTGCGGTTGAGTCGGTCGGCAAGTGATTTGGTGAATACGGGGGGCATATGTTGGACGATGAGTATTCCTGCAGGGATGTTTCCTGGGATCTGTGGAACAAGTTCTGCGAGCGTCTGTGGGCCGCCTGTTGAGGTGCCGATGAGGAGTATGTTTTCTGTTTCTGCAGGTTTTTTTTGTGAAGAAAGAGTGGTACATTTCTGGGAACTGCATTCCCTGATTTTTTTCACTAGGAGTGGACCCATAGATCGTATCGCTGCTTGGTCTGATGGTTTTGGGATGAAATCTACGGCTCCTAGTTCAAGAGCTAGTTTAATGTCTTTCATTCCTTCTGCTGTTTTTCCACTAAAAATAATGATGGGAACTGGGTGGGTTTTCATGATTTGGAATGTTGCCTGGACTCCGTTCATCTCAGGCATTTCAATATCCATAAGGATGATATCTGGTTTTATGCTCTTTAGTTTTTGAAGTGCATCTGACCCGTTTTCTGCTTCGGCAACAATTTTCAGGTCTGGTTCTCGGGAGATGATGTCAAGAAGTGTTTTTCTTACAAATGCGGAGTCATCAACGAGTAGTATTTTGATTGTTTTCGATGCGATGCTGTCTTTTAGGAGTATTGTTGGTTTTCGTGTTTTGACGTGTGCGAGTGCCGCTGTTTTTATTTTTTCAATAAGTTCAGTTCCAATGGTTGCGATATCAGTGGATATGGATCCTGATGGTTTGCAGAGGTAATCAACTGCTCCTGCATCTAGTGCATCAAAGGTTGTATCAGCTCCTTGGGTTGTGAGAGCGCTCAGCATGATGATTGGGGTTGGGTTTGTAGACATTATTTCTTTTACTGCGTCGATTCCGTTCATGATGGGCATTTCTACATCCATGGTGATTACATCTGGTTTGAGTTTCTGTGTTTTTTCTATTGCATCTTTTCCGTTATAGGCAGTCCCTATGATGGTAATCGATTGATCCTTGCTGAGAATGTCTGATACTAATTTTCGCATAAGTGCTGAATCATCAACGACAAGTGCTCGTATAGTCACCAATTTCCCCTCCGAAGATTAGATAATATTTATCCGCCGAGGACTTTTTCTACTTCTTCGAGAACTTGGTTTGCTTGGAATGGTTTTACGATATATCCTCTTGCACCTGCTTCGATTGCTTCTTTTACTTTTGATTCTTGTCCGACAGCGGTAACCATGATGACTTTGGCGCCGTTATCTGCTGCGACGATGTTTCGCACTGCTTCTATTCCTTCCATATTTGGCATGACGATATCCATGGTGACGAGATCTGGTTTTAATTGATTGTACATGTTTATTGCTTCCAGTCCGTCTCCTGCTTCGCCTACGATTTCGAACCCTTTTGGTTTCAGGATGTTTGCGAGCATCATGCGCATAAATTTCGTGTCATCAACGAGTAGTACTTTTTTTCCCATATGTTCCCTCCTTTTTTCACCTTCATCTTTTTTATACTAGATTGTTTAATGATTTATCTAATTTTCTTAGACGCCTCCAATATTTTTTTTCATTTGTCCCACAATATATTTTGTTCCTTTTTCTGTGAGTTCAACTTCTTCAGATCCTGAGACTTTTAAGAGGTTTTCTTGGACAAGTATGCGAACAATTTTGTCAAGTTCATCTCCGGATACTCCTAACATTTCTTGCGCCATTTGTGCATCGATGTCACTTGAATACATCATCTGAAGAAGCATGAATTGTTGTTCAGTGAGTTTAATCTGGAGTTCTTCATCAGTTACTCCTCGGAAGATTTTGATATATTTATCTAAAAATATTGTGATTTTGTTTTCGCTTGTAATGAGTGTTGAGATGAGTACATTGTCTTTGATATATGTTAATTTGAGCGATGATCGTCCTTGTCCTGATCCGTTTGGTTCTCCTTTTTGGAAATCATCGAGTTTTTCGATGTCGATTATTTCTTGATTTGTTTTTCCGAGCCATTCTGAGACGAGGACGATAAGGTTTTTTTTGATGTGGGCTACTCCTTTTATCGGTTGTTTGTCTAAGAGTATTTTGCCGCCTTGGCTAAAAGGGCAGACGAATTCAACAGGCGATCCTGCGGTGAGTAATACGAATAGTACTTTTTTAAAAAGTGTTGCATTTTCATCTGATGTGGATATCAGGGAAATAACTTCTTTGTTGTTTGCGATATGGTGAATTGGTAGAATTTTTGCGGTTCCCATTATTTTTTTCCATAGATCTATTTTTCTATCGACATCAGTGATCTGGGAAAAATCTAGAGAGATTGCTTCTTTTTCAGCGGGTTGATTATTTTTTTCGGGTATGAGAAGAATTCGTTTATTGGTAAAAGCAATGAATCCTGATTTCCAGCTTGATTCATTTTTTTTATCTTGTATATCTGGAACTGGTGAAATATATTTTATGTATGTGTTTTTGAGGATTACCTGCTCGTCAGTCATATTTTTTTCCTAGATACGCTTATTTTTTTATTTTTTCTTTGTTACTTGTTAGACATTTACTACGAAATAAGACAAGTATCTCTTTTATGAAGCAATGCCCCATCATTTTTTTACCATAGTGCTATGGTATTAACCTTAAAACGAATTACTCCTATTTATACATTAAGTTAAAACAAGACGGAAATGGGATAAAAACAAAGAAAAAAAAGGATAAGGGGGATTAGACAACTAAAGTGTTTTCTTCTGGGGGGTTCATAATGAGAAAAATAGAGCATTAATCACAAATCAATGATGAATGTACAGAAGTCAATAGTGTATTGCTAATTGATTATTTTTCCATTTTGTCATAACTAACAGAAAAACTTATTAACTAATTAGTTAATATGTTAATACGTGGTAGAAATGGAAATATTCAATTCCTATGAAAAACGAATCATAGAAATACTTCTCACCGGTGATAAAACATTACCAGAACTTTCTATGACTCTTGGGATCAGTAAACCAGGGACATCGAAATACCTTAAGAAACTAGAAGAACGTCGTATTCTAAGAGGGACCTATGAAAAAAATGTCGATGGAAGAACGATACGATACCAGCTCCAACCATTTCAGATGGTTTTCTCGATAAATCCTTCCTTAAAAACAGTCCTTAGTTTCAAGGCAGATGATACACTTGATCAAGAATTTTTCTTGCTTGGGTCCATTCCACAAAAAGAATTTCGAAATGAGGTAAAAGAACACCTGGAAAAATTGATAACGACAAGTATTCCTCGATATACTGTTATTTTATTTGGTTCAGTGGCACAAGGGACTGCTTCCCGCAAAAGTGACATTGATGTACTTCTGGTAAAGGAGTCCTGGGTTAAAGCAGAAAAAAATAGTATATTAGGGCTTTTCGCAGGGGCTGCTGTCAATACGGCATATCAGATAAAACCACTTTTTCTAGGTTATGCAGATTTTAAACGAATGGATTTGACCTTGAAAAAAGAAATAAAAGATCACGGTATTATCATTTTTGAAAAAGGTAGCCCATGGGAAGTGATTCATCAAGAGCTCCGAAGGTACAAGAGTATTACGATCTAAGTTGTAATTATTTAGAATCTGCTAAGATTAGCCTAAAAAATGAGCTTTTTGAGCCAGCGATGTTTACCGCGATCCATGCCTTAGAACTTGCTCTGAAAGCCGCTCTTCTGACAAAAACTGCTGATGCATAGAAAACACATAATATCGGTGAACAGTTCGGAAAATATTTTAGAAAAGAAATAGGGGATAAAAACTGTCGCAGGATAAGCATGATCCTTTCAAAATATAATCTCCCACGATATCCAAGTGAAGCAGCACTTGATCATGAAGACGTTGAAAAAGATATTGACAAAACTTTTGCACTTTTTATAAATCTTCCATAAAATACAGATAGGAGAACATCGTTCCCATCAGAGCATGGATGGGATGTGTGATGT
>JAPKYE010000028.1 GCA_026394495.1 Methanobacteriota archaeon
AGTGGTTACAGTAAACTTGTTGTACCTTGTGATATTAACAAGGATGGATATCCTGATGTTTACCTCACTGGTCGTCCTACACCTACAACGTACGGTTTTCTGTATTTGAATAATGGCAATGGGACATTTACCGATATAACAACTGCAGCGGATGTACAATGTGCTAATGTCTCCGGGGCTGTTTTCGGGGATGTTGATAACGACGGCAACACAGATCTCTATATAAGCAGCGGTAATGGTGATCATCTGTTTCATAACCAGGGAGATGAAACCTTTACGGATATCACAGGTGTGTCTGGTGTCTCCGATGTTTCAAGCGATGAAGCTATTTTTGGCGATGTCGACAATGACGGCGATCTGGATCTATTAGTCATGAAACATCAGCCACCACGAACTATTCTTTTCATGAATAATGGAGATGGGACATTTACCAATGAAACAAATGCTCATGGTTTAAACGCCCTAAATTCCGGAGAATATGTGAACTGCCCTCGATTTGTTGATCTTGATAACGACGGGGATTTAGATTTATTGGTTGATCATTCATCCTTTCTTATTATGTATCAGAATGACGGATCAGGATTTTTTACTCCAACAACATTGTCCACTCTATATAGGATAGATCCTCCATGGTTCCTGCCGAGCTTCTCGGTTTCAGATATTGACAACGACGGTGATCTTGATATTATCGTCCGTGATTACGAATCTAAGATAACATTTCTGCTACAAAATGATGACCACAGCTTCACAGTACGTACAGATTTAATATTTGGACGACTTCTCATGTATTATCCCCCATTTCTTTTTGCTGAGATCGATAATAACCCTGGCGAGGATCTCCTCTCAGTCAGAGGTAATTGGGGAGAACCTTCACAAGCTATCCTTATTCGAAATTCAAAAACAGGTCTGTTTAAAAACTATGAATATTTACCAGTGAACAGAGATTGTAGTAGCTTAATACCGTGTGTTTTAGATATCGACAGAGACGGCGATAACGATATTATCTATGGAAACTATTTATATCTTGAACCCTTAATTAAGGTGTTAAAAAATCAAGTCAATGATCAGAACTGGTTAGATGTACAACCAGTGGGGCGGATATGCAATCGCGATGCCATTGGAACAAAAGTATACATATATTCAAGTCAAAATGAGCTTATCGGTTTTCAGGAGGTATCCTCTCAGCGTCCTGTGCCGCTTCATTTCGGTCTCGGTGGCACCGAAGGACCCTATGATGTAGTAATTCAATGGCCAGCAAGCGAAATAACCGATGTTCTTCAACAGGTATCCCCAGCTCAGCTCATGACCGTCACAGAAGGCAGTACTCTTTCATCTCTCTTTGTTAATGCCGGTAGACCTTATGTAGCAATCCTGGGTGATCCAATACATTTCAGAGGAGTTGCTTTAGGAGAAGAGCCATATACATGGCACTGGGACTTCGGAGATAATTCTATATCAGATTCGCAGAATCCCTATCACAATTACACCCAAACAGGCGTCTACACAGTCACACTAACTGTAACAGACTCTTTGGGAATGATAGCAAACGATACTACTACTGCAACAATTACACCCCTGATAGCTGATGCCCATGGACCATACACCGGTACCACAGGACAATCCATCTCTTTCACTGGGACAGTAACTGGCGGAAAACGACCTTACACGTGGCTGTGGGATTTCGGAGATGGGCGTAATTCAACAGAGCAGAACACCACGCATATCTACTCGTCACCCGGTACATCCCATTACCTTGACAGCAACAGATGCATTAGGTCACAGTAATAGTACGAGGACCACAGCAGTCATTTATCTACCACCGGTTCACAATATCAACAACGATGGCTATTATTATACTATCCAAGCAGCAATCAATGACGCATATCCAGGAGATACCATCTGTGTACGGAATGGCACATATTATGAGAGTATCTACATCTCGAAACCCCTCACATTGATCGGGGAAAACAAAGAAACAACAATCATCGATGACTCGCATGCGTTTGGTTTTAGTTTAGCTGTTGTTGGTCTCTATTCTAGTAGTGACATAGTCATACACCAATTTACCATAAAAATGAATAAAAGCAATACAGTGATAAGGCTCCATAATACCAATCACGCAACGATCTCTGATTGTATCATCACAACAGATGCTACCGGTTCTGGCATATTTTTCTATGAGTCGCCGAACAACATAATTTCCCAAAATCTGATAACACATTGTGATTACGGCATCAGTCTATCAGATGGTTCGTCGCAGAATAATATCTACGAAAACACGATACAAGACAATCGTATCACAGGTATCATAATTCAAGGCTCTGCAGGCACCACCATCAACAACAGACTCTACCACAACAACTTCATAAACAACACACAAAACGCATATGATGAATGCAATAACATCTGGTATAACCCTGATTTAAAAGAGGGAAACTTCTGGGATGATTACACCGGCATGGACACTGATTTCAATGGGATCGGTGATACACCGTACAATATCTCTGGCGGGAGCAACAAGGATTATTATCCATTGATCTGCCCATGGCCACAAATACCCGGTGATCTTGACCACGACGATGACATCGATGAAGATGATTACCAATTATTCCTATCCGCATTTGGCCACAGCATCGGTGATCCTGAGTTTAATCCTGAGGCTGACTATGATCATGATGGTATCGTGACTCTTGTTGATTATCAGATATGGCTTATGTATTATCGCACATCTCATACCGATATACTGATCAGCGGAATCACTGCAAATTATATCACCGGTGACTCAACAAGCCTTTCTGCAGAACACGACACCGCAACAAAAATAAAACTCACAGCAACCATCAAAAACAATGGGACCATTGATATCACGACCCCTTTCCAGGTCTCATTTTACGGATACAGAGGACCCTACGACCCCCATATTCGTCCGATTCATCTTGGCACCATTGAGATCCCCTCACTCTCTGTGGGAGAAACCACCGAAGCAATACTCTTGTGGAGACTCCAACCAGAAATTCAAACCATTCTTGCTATTGCTGACAGCAGCAGGGTTGTCAAAGAAAACAATGAAAATAACAACGAAATGAGCATCAAGCTACCAAGTTATCCTTTATGGAAATGCCTCACTGAAACCCAAGAGATATACAAGAAACTCAACGAACAATATAAAGTCCCGAGCGCAGAAAAGATCATCACCCTTGCAGAAGAAGCTATCTCTTTAGATGTATATGCCAATCCGCAAGAGTATTTGGAGGCAATGAAGGGGATTGCAGGGGTTGAGTTTCAGGTTGGTGACGAGCTGAAAGGACAGGTACATGATGATCTTCTCGAAAAATACCAGGAAATGGTAAAGCAACTTCTTGATCGCATCGTAAGCAGCTCAGAGACATCATGGGATGACGCAGCAGCTGTCGCAGAACTTCAGGTTCAAATTTGTAAACATATGAAACAGATGATGACGTAAAAAAAACGCGTGTCTTCCATCTCCGTAGATGATACTTGATGCACATTACAGACATCCCCCATCATTCAACAAATAAATAACATTGGAAAAAAAATTGTTAAGGTGGCACTCAAACAAAAAAAGAAAAAGACGAAGGATGATGCACATGAAAAAGATACGAAAAAAAATTATACAAACGCTAGCATTTTTCATATTTTTTTTGATGGTTATACCATCGTTTTCCTCTATGGGAAACGCTCAAGAAACAGCTGTAAACAATGAACAAGAAACTACTTCCGATTCTGTGCAATCATCAGAAGAAAATATTCCTGATGAAAAACAAATTGATGTTCCTATATATCCCTGTAAACAAAAGAATCCTTCCGAACAAGATACGCATAGCTGTGGTATCCCGTTGTTACCAGATGCCAAGAACAAGTGTTATGCCGAGCAGGATATGATTATACCGAACGATGACAAAGGATCTACACCGATAAAAATCCGGGATGACCTTCCGTCGGAGTTCAGCTGGAAAAACTATCAAGGACAGGATTGGACGACACCTGCACGAAGCCAAGTACATGGTCTGGATGGTCTGAGCTGCGTGAAATTTTCAGCGGTTGGCGCCCTAGAAGCAACAATTAACATCGTTGAGAACAATTCATTAATTGATTTGGATCTCTCCGAACAATACCTTATGTCCTGTTTGCCACCACCAGGCGAGGCAGATGTTGTTTACAATCAAATCATGCATGGTACTGTTGATGGGCAACAACGTAATGGGATCACCTTCGAAGCCTGTTTTCCATATCAAGCTGATTGGACCATTCCGTGTTCTGCGAAATCTTCAGATTGGGCTGAATATTTGGTACCAATCTCAGGCTATGGATATCAGTGGCATCCAACGAGCAGGGATGTGTATAAATCGCAGTTGATCACTGGAGGTCCAGTAGTCTCAGGAATTGCTTTACCTACTGATGGTTTCGAAATGTGGGTTGATACCCATCATGAACCAACAGATGTCTACTATGAGGATTATTGTGGTGATGGGCTAAGTCATGCGGTGATTATTGTTGGGTATAAAGATGACTCTTCTCTTCCAGGTGGCGGGTATTGGATTTGTAAGAACAGCTATGGCCCAGATTGTGGGTACGAAGGTTTTTTCAACATCGGATACGGATGTCTCAATATCGATACTGAGTATATCGCTTGGGTCACTTTTGAATCTGCGCCGATCCTGATTGCACGGTTCCAATTTACCCCGACATTTCCCCTTGAAATTGATGATGTCATTCAATTTACTGATACGTCTTTTGATCTCTCAGATAATATTACGTCATGGCATTGGGATTTCGGCGATGGAACAAATTCAACAGAACAACATCCACAACATAGCTACATAGAGAACGGGTTGTATACAGTCACATTAACCGTGGAAAATTCTACCGGAAAAACAGATTCAGTGTCTCATACCCTGCGTATCGGTCCTCCGGGCACACTGTATGTTGGCGGAGAGGGGCCTGGGAATTTTAGTACCATACAAGATGGTATCGATACAGCATATTTTAGTGATACTGTTTTTGTTTACCCTGATATTTATCATGAACATCTTCAGATCGATAAAAATATCAGTCTCATGGGTGAAAATAACGAGCTGACAATTATTGATGGTGATGGCATTGGAAATGTAGTAACTATTTCTGCCAATGGAGTAACAATCAGTGGGTTTACCATTCAACACAGCGAAAGCATTACTTTCTACGAGCAATTTGGTGGGATATACTGTGATCTGAACTCTAACTACAACTGTATCACTAATAATAAAATACAAGAGAATTACTACGGTATTTATTTCTTGAGATCATCTTATAATTTCATCTCACAAAATACCATCATAAATAACAACGCTAGCGGTATTGCATTATCTTCAGTTAACGGTATTGTATTATCTTCAGGTTCTGTCAATAATACTGTGTCTCAGAATATCATCCAAGGTAACCAGAATAGTGGTATCAGCATTTATTATTGTACTGATAACACCATTTCTGGTAATATAATCGCTGATAACAGAGGTCATGGTATCGATTTATGGGGGTTATGTTCTCAAAATATTATCTACCATAACAACTTTATCAACAACAACCCGAATGCCCATGATGAATGTAACAACACATGGTATAACACTGAGTTACAGGAAGGAAACTATTGGAGTGATCTTGTATCCAACCCTGGGTTTCCTGAGTGTTACATAATTCCTGGTGGAGATAATGTTGATTTGTACCCTCATGTTGGTGCTTGGATCAATGGACCTGATCAGGGATTTGTTGGTGAACCTATTCAATTTACTGGACTTGCTGGTGGCGGAAAGAAACCCTATTCCTATAATTGGAGTTTCGGTGATGGAAACAGTTCATATGAACAGAACCCGCCGGTCCATCAATATACTCTTATGGGTACGTATACGGTGACGTTGATGGTTACCGATGATATAGGGCATCAGGCGACGGATACGACAACGATACATATTTTCCCCACCGCGATGTATGTCGATGACAACTACAATCAAACAACACCTGGCTGGTTTATTGATCATTTCAACAGGATTCAAGATGCTATCAATGCATCAGGTGATCATACTCCGATTTATGTGTCATGTGGGGTGTACACGGAGCAGCTTAAAATCCGTAAATCAGTACATTTGATCGGTGAACAAACAAATGAAACAAATATCACGGGATCAGGAAAATTAGTTGATATCCTCGCGGAGAATGTCTCCATACAAGGGTTTACGATTTATGGTGGAGATTATGGTATTTATATTCAGTCATCTCGTAATATTTTGATTTCAGGGAATATCATCAACGGCAACAGTTTTGGCATCACCCTTTATACTAGCAACAGTAATACGTTCTCAGGAAACACCATCAACAATTACTACGGCATCTACCTTTCTTCTAGTAACAGTAATACATTCTCAGGGAACACTATCAACAACAACTACCAAGGCATCTACCTTTATTCCAGCAACAGTAATACGTTCTCAGGAAACACCATCAACGACAACAAAGGCAAAGGCATCTACCTTTGTTCTTCTAGCAGCAATAATAATATCATAGGGAATGACATCTGCAGGAACACAGGAAAGGGCATATTTATCTCTTCGTCAAGTAAAAACAACATCTCCAAGAATACGATCACAAATAATATCTACGGCATCCACTTGGATTCTTCCAGCATGTACAATAGTATCTCGATGAACATTATCTCGAACAACACTCTTTATGGCTTGTATCTCACTCAATGTACCAATAATACTATCTTTTATAACAACTTCATCAACAACACCCAGAATGCCTATGATACAGGAAGCAACACATGGTACAATATCACGTTTCATGAGGGGAATTACTGGTCTAATTTTGATGAACCCTCAGAAGGTGCCTATGACAACGACAGCGACGGCATTATTGATACACCGTATACTATTGCTGGCGGGAACTACAAGGATTATTATCCATTGATCCGTCCATGGCCACAAATACCTGGTGATCTCGACCATGATGATGATATTGACCAAGATGATTTTGCAATATTCCAACAAGCGCTCGGTCACAGCTTTGACGATCCCTTGTATAACCCTGAAGCAGACTACAATAACAACGGGGTTGTAGACCTTGTTGATTATCAGATTTGGCTTTTATATTATCGTGACTTCGTTGCATCTCATACCGATATACTGATCAATGGAATCACTGCAAATTATATCACCGGTGACTCAACAAATTTTTCTGCAGAACACGACACCGCAACAAAAATAAAACTCACAGCGACCATCAAAAACAATGGAACCATTAATATCACGACACCATTCCAAGTCTCATTCTACGGTATCAACGAACAAGATGATGCACATGCTCGCCTTGTTAGGATTGGCACGGTAGAGATCACCCATCTATTAATCGGGAGAACCGCTGAGGCAACACTTTTATGGAGACCCCAACCAGAGATTCAAACCGTTCTTGCTATTGCTGACAGCAGCAGGATTATCAAAGAAAACAATGAAAATAACAACGAAATGAGTATCAAACTACCAAGTTATCCCTTATGGAAATGCCTCACTGAAACCCAAGAGATATACAAGAAACTCAACGAACAATATAAAGTCCCAAGCTCAGAAAAGATCATCGCACTTACCGACGAAGCTGTCTCTTTAGAGGTATATGTCAACCCGCAAGAGTATTTGGAGGTTATGAAGGGGATTGCAGGACTTGAGTTTCAGGTTAGTGACGAACTGAAGGGACAGGTACATGATGATCTTCTCGAAAAATACCAGGAAATGGTAAAGCAACTTCTTGATCGCATCGTAAGCAGCTCAGAGACATCATGGGATGACGCAGCAGCTGTCGCAGAACTCCAGGTTCAAATTTGTAAACATGTGAAACAGATGATGACGTAAAAAAAACGCGTGTCTTCCATCTCCGTAGATGATACTTGATGCACATTACAGACATCCCCCATCATTCAACAAAAAAATATACATTGGAAAAAAAATTGTTTAGGCGGTACTCAAACAAAAAAAGAAACGGAAAAAATAGGGAAAGTAGGATACAAGAAAAAAATGAAAAACAATAACAGAATTTGACTATTTACAGCTCCTTGGTAGCCACTTTCGGAAACATGGCGTTATTATGAGGTTGGATTTTTGAAGTAATTTTAGGCCATTTTAACATAAATTCTATAGTCTATAATAAGGAGTAGAACTCATTTTATTTTGACATATCTGCATACCAATCACTAGTGAAAATTGTAGTGTAACATTTTACACCAGTTTTTTGCACTAGAACACAGGTCCATTTTTCAATCACTCGAAATGTAAGAGTACCTCATATAGAACATACAAAAAGATCTGGTGAAACAAGATGGAAATTCATAAGAAAAAATTCAACCCTTAAATGACGCCATATTTTCGGAAAACTGAGTCGGCAACAAGATTTATATACCATATCTGACATCCGCTATTTCTCTGTCCATACCAGACATGATCGGGCAATTCCTCTGAGAAACCCGGTATCAAACAACCACAAAAAGAATTTTTGGTTGTTTGTGAAATGTCACGGCTGAGACACAATAAGGAACGAAAATTCGTTCAAAAAAACAACCGACTAGAGGGTATGTTATGCCGGATATACATCGTCCACAACCAGGTTCACATGGCTATTCGCCAAGGAAAAGAGCAGGACCACGAGCACCGCGTATACGCAGTTGGTCAGAAGGCGGGGATAAACCAAAAATCCAAGGTTTCCTTGGATATAAAGCAGGGATGACCCATGCATTAATTGTTGACTATCGACCAACGTCAACGACGTCGGGGCGAGAAGTTCGAATGCCTGTTACTATAATTGAGGCGCCGCCAGTTAAAATTGCGGCAGTCCGTATTTACAAACGAAACTGCTATGGTTTACAAACTGCTGGCGAAATCTGGGCGGAAAAACTTGATCCCGAACTTGCCAAACGAGTTACACTAATAAAGAAAAAACCAGAATATAACTGGGATATCGCAAAAGATGCAGAAGAGCTTCGTGCGGTTGTGTACACTCAACCAAAACTCATCAGCAGCGTCCCAAAGAAAATCCCTGATGTGCGGGAGATGAGAATCAGCGGAGGAAGCTTAGATGAGCAGATTGCATATGCAAAAACGATCCTTGGAAAAGAGATCACCATTGCGGATACAGTGAAAGAAGGAGATATGCTTGACGTTGTTGCTATCACAAAAGGAAAAGGATTTCAAGGAGTTGTAAAAAGATTTGGTGTTAAACTATTATTTCATAAAAACTCAAAACACAGACGTATGATTGGTACAGCAGGATCCTGGCATCCAAACTGGGTGCAATCAACTGTTCCCCAAGCAGGACAAGTCGGATACCATCAGAGAACCGAGTACAACAAACGAGTACTGAAAATAGGGGAGAAAGGCGAAGAGGTCACACCAGCAGGAGGCTTTCCCAACTACGGTGTGGTACATAACTCTTACATTGTGTTCCATGGATCAATCCCGGGTCCAGCGAAACGACTGATTAGTATGAGAGACGCTGTACGGTACAAACGTGGTGTCGATGTGAAGAAACCAGAAATCACATATATATCTACTATGAGCAAACAAGGTGTGTAACCATGACGAAAGTAAATGTGTATGGGCTAGATGGCTCAGTGAAAGAAAAAATCGATTTACCGCATGTGTTTCATACACCATATCGACCAGATATCATCAGTAAAAACGTCAATGCAATTCATTCCAACAAACGACAACCCTACGGCTGTGATCCATTTGCAGGGACCAAACATTCAGTCGCCTCAGTAGGAAAAGGCAGAGGGATGTCTCGAGTCCCAAGACTTGCCCAAGGCCGTGTTGCAGCACTTGCACCATGTGTCGTTGGTGGCAGACGGGCACATCCACCAAAAGTTGAGCGGAACTGGCACGAAAAAATAAACAAAAAAGAAAAGAAACTCGCAAGAAACTCAGCTCTTGCCGCTACAGCAGATAAAGAGCTTGTTTCGAAACGTGGACATAAATTCGATGAAAACGTAACCCTTCCCATTATTGTTGATGATTCATTTGAGAATCTGAAAAAAACAAAGGACGTCATCGATGTGCTCCAGAAAATCGGTATCTACGATGATGTTGTACGAGCGACGAATGGGAAACACATTCGCGCAGGACGCGGGAAGTCACGAGGGCGAAAATACCGTATCCCTAGATCCATTTTGATTATTTCAGCAAAAAACGATATCGTAAAAAGCTCGGAGAATCTAACCGGCGTCGAATTAACCGACCCAAAAAACCTGAACGTTGAAAACCTTGCACCAGGTGGTATCGCTGGGCGGTTAACCATAATGACTCAATCTGCGCTAAAACAACTAGGGGGTGCAAAATAATGGATCCATATGCTATTATCATTCACCCGTTTGTCACTGAAAAAACAATGAACCAGATGGAGAAAAACAATACTCTTGAGTTCGTTGTACGACGCACCTCAAACAAAAAACAAATAAAAAATGCTATTGAAAAAATGTTCGATGTCAAAATAAAAGACGTACGTACGAAGATTGCGAAAGATGGAAAACACGCGCTCGTCACCTTTATGCCTGAGTTTAAGGCAGAAGATGTCGGTATGCGGATAGGTATATTCTAAGGTGGAATCTATGGGAAAGCGTTTAATCCAACAAAGACGAGGACGGTTTCAAGGACGATTCAACGTTCCGTCTCATAAATTTAGAGGAAATGTTACATATATTAACGACCGAGAGACAAAAGGAATCGTGGAAGAACTCATTCATGATCCTGGCCGATCGACTCCACTTGCACGAGTGAAACTCGAAAACAACAAAAAAATATTGATGCTTGCAGGCGAAGGAATGCTTGTCGGCCAAGAAATAAAATTTACGCAGAACAAAGAAATAAACGCAGGAAACGTACTCTCAATTGGTCTTGTACCTGAAGGATACCCGATATATAATATAGAACTTGTCCCAGGCGATGGCGGTAAATTTGTTCGTGCTGCAGGAAGCAACGCATACATCGTATCCCATGAAAACAAGAAAACAACGATACGTCTTCCCTCTGGTCAGTTTAAAACAATTGATTCCTTATGCCGTGCAACAATTGGGTTGCCTGGTGGCGGAGGACGAAAAGATAAACCATTTATGAAAGCAGGAAAGAAATACTTCCAATATCGCAGAAAAGGAAAACAATACCCTGTGGTCCGAGGAGTCGCAATGAACCCTGTGGATCACCCCCATGGTGGAGGAAGTCATCAACATGTCGGGAAACCAAGTACGGTTTCTCGTGGTGCACCGCCTGGACGAAAAGTAGGTAACATTGCCGCGAAACGAACGGGACGGAGGTAAAGTGCATGGCTGAAGATTTCAGAGAATCCATAAAAAGCAGACGGAAACGTGAACGGAAAAAGATAGAAATCAGGAAAAAAGAGTTCCATTACCATGGCTACACATTAGAGAACCTGCAGAGCATGTCTATCGACGAACTCATACCAATTCTGCCATCACGAGCACGACGCACATTAACGAGAGGATTAACGCAAATACAGATGAAATTCATGGAAGATATGAAAACAGCGCAGAAAGGAGACATCATTCGAACCCATCTGCGAGATATGCTTATTCTCCCAAGTTTCGTTGGTCATAAAATTGATATTTACAACGGAAAAGAATTCCAACGGGCTGAAATTCAACCTCAGATGATAGGACATTACCTCGGAGAATTTTCACTCACCAGAAAACGAGTAAAACACACTGGTCCTGGTGTCGGTGCAACCCGAGGATCGAAATTTATGCCATTGAAGTGATGAGACTATGCGGAAATATTCAACTGAGAAAGACTCTGAAAAAAGCGCAAAAGCCTATGGGTATGAGCTGCATTGCTCACCAAAAGATTCCGTGAACCTTGCCTATGCGTTACGAGGCCTGAAGCTTGAACATGCAAAAAAATATCTTGAGGAGGTCATCGCATTGAAACGGGCGCTCCCTGCCGTATACCATAAAAAGAAGGTTCATCATCAGACAGGAATGGGCCCAGGGAGTTTTCCGAGGAAAGCAGCCGCGTATATGTTAAAAATCCTAAAAAACGCGGAGAACAACGCAGAATACAAAGGATACGATACAGAAAACATGACGATCACCCATATCTGTGCATATCGCGGCCGGGAAATCCACGCGATGATGCCACGTGCACATGGCCGATCAACAGATAGCAACGAACAAACCACAAATGTTGAAATCATCCTTGAAGAGGCGGAATAAATGGCAAATGAACGCAAGTTTATCAGAGAGAATTCAAAACGATCGCTCATCAAAAAATACCTTGTCAGTCAGATAGAAGGTGCTGGTTTTGGCGGGATGAGTATTCAAAGAACACCCATTGGCACCCGTATCAACCTTCTCGTTGAACGACCAGGAATGGTTATCGGAAAAAGCGGAATAAAAATTAAGGAGCTAACAGAGAACATTAAAACTCGGTTTAACGTCGACAACCCGCAGATAGAAATCCAAGAGGCAGGCTCAAGTGCATCATTGAATGCTCAGATCATGTCAGAGAAACTTGCGGAGGCACTCGAACGAGGATGGCATTTCAGACGAGCAGGACATTCCACAGTACGACGAATCATGCAATCAGGGGCAAAAGGATGTCAAGTTATCATCTCAGGGAAATTAACCGGCGAACGTCATCGAACAGAAAAATTTACAGAAGGCCATGTGAAATACTGCGGTGAAACCGCGTTACAAGTCATGGATATTGGGTTCTCAGCAGCGAAACTAAAACCAGGAATCCTGGGTGTGAAAATCCGGATTATGAGACCTGATGCGAAACTTCCTGATGAGGTTATAATAAAAAAACCAGGGGAACAAGCAACAGTAACTGCTGAAACAAAACCTGTGGAGAAAAAAGAACCTGAAAAACCAATCGAAGCAGCTATAGGTGAAGAAAAAATCACACCCATCAAAAAAATCATAGAAATCCCAGGTGTTGGACCATCGCTTTTAAAGAAACTGGAGAAAGCAGGGATCAAATCCGTCGAAGAACTATTCGAGATGGATATGGATGATATCCTCGCAATCGAAGGCATCGGCAAGAAAACCGCAGAAAACTTGATTAAAAACGTAAAAAAAGCACTGGAAGAAGGCGAGTAAATGGTTCTGAAAGTAAAAGAAATCAGAGACTTTAATACTGAGGAACGAAAAACAAAACTCAGAGAATTGAAAGAAGAACTTATGCATGAGCGAGGAGTCGCAGCAATGGGTGGATCACCGCCATCACCAGGGAAGATCAGGCAGATCCGCATGGCCATAGCAAAGATCCTTACCATCATGCGGGAGAAAGGAGAACCAAATGAGTGAAATCTGTCCGAAATGTGGTCTGCCAACGGAAATATGTGTCTGCGAAGACATCGCACGTGAACATCAGAAAATCACGATCGCGGTCGACCAGCGCCGGTACGGGAAAATGATGACTGTTGTTGACGGCATCAACCCACATGGACTCGATATGAATGCGCTAATCAGCAATCTGAAGTCCATCTGCGCCTGTGGCGGTACAATCAAAGAAGGAAAAATAGAGCTCCAAGGAGACCACCGAACAAAAGTCAAAGAGACTCTTGAGAAAATGGGTTTCATCGTCGAATCAGGATAACCAAAAAGAACACTTCACCAAATCTTGTGAGGTGATGATATACGCAACATAATACACCAATTGAAAAAGATGAGATCATCGGACGAAACATCATCATAATCACCTGTACCGATCCAACATGGAATGGTGTCAAAGGACTCGTCCTTGATGAGACCAAATACACCTTTCTCATCGAGAAAGGAACACAACAAAAACGCATAGCAAAAAAAACTGCAACATTTGCATTTGATCAAAACGGCGAAACAATAACCGTTGAAGGAAAACGATTAACATATCGACCTGAAGAAAGAATTAAGAAAGCAAGGTGAAAAACGTGGCACAAAAGAAAGAAGCAAGAAACATAGGAGTAAATGTCGCACCTCCCACAGAGATGTGCACAGATCCATACTGTCCGTTTCATGGAACCCTTCCCGTTCGAGGACAAATCATCATTGGAACCGTTGTTTCCACGAAGATGCATAACTCGATAACGGTCAAAAAAGAGTACCTTTGGTTTGTTCCAAAATATGAGCGGTATGAGAAACGAACATCAAAATATCATGCCCATTGCCCACCCTGCATCAAAGTGAAAAGCGGGGACACCGTGAAAATTGCAGAATGCAGACCATTGAGTAAAACCATTTCTTTTGTTACGATTGAACAAGTTAAGGAGAAATTGCTATGAAGGGGATTGCAGGCAGAGTCATGAGAGGATTGCCCATCGGTGCACGGTTAACCTGTGTTGATAACACCGGTGCGAAAATTGTTCAGATTATTATGACGCCAAACATCAGAGGACGTCATCGACGACTGCAGAGTGCAGGCGTTGGTGATCTTGTGATCATCAGTGTAAAAAAAGGTGCAAACGAGATGCGACGGCAGATGCTGAAAGCAGTCGTTATCCGTCAGCGACGACCCTTTAGAAGACCCGATGGGACCATGGTACAGTTTGAGGATAATGCAGCGGTGATCATCACAGAAACCGGTGAGACAAAAGGAACCATGATCAAAGGACCTGTTGCACTTGAGGCAGCGGAACGATATCCAAAGATCGCGGCGTTAGCACCAATAATCGTATAGAGTGATAATTATGATAACATCAAAAAAAGCACGGAAACAACGAAAATATCTTTACAATGCGCCCCTTCATAAGAAACGGAAGTGGATTGCATCACATCTTGAAGAAAATTTATTGTTAAAATATGATCGACGAAGCATCCCTGTCATCAAAGGAGACACGGTTAAAGTGATGCGAGGAAACTTCAAAGGGCATGAGGATAAAATCTCCCATGTGAATGTAAAGAAGCAGATCGTGGAGATCGAAGGGCTCACCATGATTAAAGCAGATGGAAAAAAGATAGCAAAACCGATTCACCCAAGTAACGTGCTCATCATAAAATTGAATCTTACTGATTCCTGGCGAAGAGGTATTCTGGAACGAGGTCTTTCTGAAGAAGCAAAGAAAGAAATCGAACGTGAAGCAAAAGAACAAATTCGCGAACAAGAAATTGCAAAAAAGAAAGCTGAAGAAGACGCAAAGAAAGAAGAAGAACGCATAAAAGCAGAAGAATCAGAAGAAAAGAAAGAAACAGAACCCGAGACAAAAGCAACGGAACAACCATCTGCAGAGCCAGAGATACAAGAAGAAAAACCTATTGAGGAAATCAAAACAGAACCTGCCATAGAGCCAGAAGAGAAAAAAACAAAGAAGATGCCAGCGAAAAAAACCGTTCCGAAGAAGAAAAAGGAGGCTGAACCATGAGTAAACACTTAAAAAGACTTGCCGCACCACGAACCGTTCGACTCCATCGAAAAGAACGCGTCTGGACGACAAAACCATCGCCAGGTCCACATACGATAGAAAAATCCATTGCCTTGCTCACGATCGTGCGAGATTACCTGCACCTTTGTGACCTTGGAAAAGAAGCGAAACGCATCATTTCATCTGGAGAAATCATTGTAGATGGAGCTGCTAGGAAAGATCACCACTACCCCTGCGGGTTCATGGATGTTCTCTCAATTCCCAAGATTGAAAAGAACTATCGTATCCTTTATGACCGAAAAGGAAAACTCACGCTCGTACCCATCGAAAAACAAGATGCATCGTGGAAGCTTTGCCGTGTAGAAAACAAAACCATTGTCCGAGAGAAAAAAATCCAATTGAATCTTCATGATGGACGCAACATGCTAGTGGAAAAAAACGAGTATAACACCGGAGATGTATTGAAACTCTCATTTGCAGATAACAAGATACTAGATGTCTACCCCTTCAGCAAAGGTACAGTTGCTATGATCATCGGCGGAAGTCACATCGGCCAAACCGCAGGTATCGAAGATGTGGAAATCATCGTCTCATCAAAACCAAACCTTGCTAAAATGAAGGCTGAAACAGAATTTTCTACGATAAAAAACCATGTGTTCCCCATCGGGAAAAACACACCAGCAGTTCCGTTGCCTGAGGTGAAAATGTTATGAGTCCCGCCGCAAAAAAAACAAAGAAACCAGCCGTGAAAACAGCGACGCATCATAAAAAAATAAAAGGAAAGAAAATATCTAAGAAACCTGGATTCACACCCTATATTGAAAAAGTAACAGTGAACATCGGCGTCGGAGAATCAGGAGAAAAACTCGCGAAAGCACAAACCGTGCTCACAGGAATAGCCAAACAAAAACCAGTCCAAACCATTTCAAAAACTACGAGCAAAGACTGGGGGCTTCGTGACGGTATGCCGATCGGCTGTAAAGTAACACTTCGTGGAAAAAAGGCCCATGATTTAATCGTCGAAGCGTTAAAAACACGAGATAACAAAATTTCAGATTACTCCTTTGACGGCCAAGGTAATTTCTCATTTGGGATCCCAGATCATACCTCACTTAAAGATCAGAAATACGACCCGAACATCGGGATCTTTGGCATGGATATATCAGTCACCATGCAGAAACCCGGATATCGAATCAGACGACGAAGAATCGATCAGCGCAAGATCAGACAGAGCCAACACATCACTGAAGAAGAAACAAAAGAATATCTCATAAAAGAATTCCATGTGGAGGTTGTCGAATGAGACTGAAAATACGAAAGAAGATGTACGGCCGCAAGATAGGCTGTGAACAATGCGGCAGGAAACGAGGCCTCATTCGAAGATACGGGCTTCATCTTTGCAGACAATGTTTCCGTGACAAAGCAGTAGAAATAGGATTCAAAAAATACGACTAAAGGAGTCAAAAAACTATGTTAAACGACCCATTGGCAGATGCATTATCCCTCATAAGAAACGCTGAACAGAAAGGAAAAGGGGACTGTACGATATGTCCTTCATCCAAACTCATCGGCGGTGTGTTATCCTTACTCAAAGAAAAAGGATACATCGGGAGCTTTGAGCATGTAGAAGATGGCAAAGCAGGGATGTTTCACGTTCAACTCATTGGAAACATCAACGACTGCTGCGTCATTAAACCCAGATATCCGATTAAACGAGATGAACTGGAGAAATGGGAAGCACGATACCTTCCTGCACGAGAGTTTGGGTTACTGATCATCACCACCACGAGTGGTGTTATATCCAACGCTGATGCAAAACAACTTGGAGTTGGTGGAAAACTTCTCGCATATGTGTACTAAAGGTGATTAACGTATGACAAAAATGACTGAGATTAAAGAAAACGTGAAAATCCCGGGTGGCGTTGAGATTTCCATTGACAATAAAACCGTTTTGGTGAAAGGACCAAAAGGAACACTTACGCGAACATTTGATCACCCACGAATTAATATAACAAAAAAAGAAAACATCGTTGAAGTACTCTGCACAGAGTCACCTCATAAACGAGAAAAAGCATTAGTGGGAACAGCTGCTGCGCACATCAACAACATGATGAAAGGGGTAAGTGAAGGGTTTGAATACAAGATGAAAACCGTGTTCGCTCATTTCCCGATTAAAACAAGTGTCGAAGGAAACACATTTATTGTTCAGAATTTTCTCGGAGAACGATCCCCGCGTAAGACAACGATCCTTGATGGAGTAAAAGTCGCAATCCAAGCTGAGATCGTCACCGTATCTGGTATCGATAAAGAAAACGTTGGGCAAACCGCAGCGAACATCGAGCGAGCAACCAAAGTAAAAAAACGAGATGTCCGGGTGTTCCAAGACGGTATTTACATCATTAGCAGAAGAGGGTAAAACATATGACAAAAAAAGATGATACGATCAAGGAATTCACCGCGTTAAAAGGAGTGGGAAAAAACAAAGCCGAGCTCCTCTACAATCATGGGTTTAATTCATTGCAAAAACTAAAAAAAACATCAGTTGACGATCTTGTAAAGGTGAAAGGAATCACCAAGAAAAACGCCCAGGACATACTTTCACAACTCCAAGAAAAAAAACCTGATACGAAAAAGACACAAAAGAAAACAGAAACCAAAAAAGAATCAACAAAACCCAACTTAAAAAAAGATGAAAAAGACACCGTGACAGAAACACAAACAAAACCAGAGGAAACCGTTGAAATCGTAGAACCAGAAGGTAAATACCACGTAAAAAAGAAACCAGAGCTAACGGACAAACAAAAACAACAGCTGATCCAGCGTAAACATATAAAAAGCAGAACACCCCGGTTTCTGCGTGATCAATGGTTCCGGTATAAACGCATACCGATGACCTGGCGCAGACCTCGAGGAATAACCTCAAAATTTCGGATGAACAAAGGATACCGACCCAGTCTGGTCCGGATCGGATTCCGCGGTCCAAAAGACGTACGCGGGTTGCATTCATCAGGGTTTGAAGAAGTCCTCGTTCATAACGTCTTAGATTTACAGAAACTAAACCCAAAAACACAAGCGGCCCGTGTCGGCGGCACAGTCGGGACACGCAAACGCATAGATATCGCAAAGAAAGCAGCAGAACTTGACATTCGCATATTAAACATGAAGGTGTAATATATGACTGATTTACGAAATCAACGCCGGATGGCTGCATCAATTCTGAAATGCGGTAGGAACCGGGTATGGATGGATCCAGACAGAATGGAAGAGATAGCGAAAGCGGTCGTCCGAAAAGACATCCGCGTGCTCATCAACGGAGGAGCAGTAAAAAGCCTCCGGATACAAGGTATTTCCAGTGGACGAAGAAAATTAAACATCATACAGAAAGAAAAAGGCAGACAACGAGGCTTTGGCTCACGAAAAGGAAAGAAACATGCACGTCTGCCAAAAAAAGACCGCTGGATGCAAACAATCCGGGCGTTACGGACGTATCTAGCCCAACTTCGAGAAGAAAAAAAACTGGATCCGACGAGTTACCGAACATACTATATGAAATCAAAAGGCGGCGAATACCGCAGTGTGAACCATTTGAAATCCCATCTGATCTCAGATGGCGTCATTAAGGAGGAGAAACAATGAAGGCAGGGCCACGATACCATGTAAAACCAAGGCGACAACGACTTGGACGAACAGATTACCGACGACGACTAAGTTTGCTTCGATCAAGAAAAACACGAATCGTTGTACGAAAATCCATTAAAAACACCCGTGTTCAGTTCGTGGAATACTACCAAACAGGTGATAAGATTCTTGTCTATGCGATTTCTGATGAACTCGTGAAACAGTATCATTGGAAATATTCAGCGGCGACGACGCCTGCTGCATATCTCACAGGGCTTCTAGCGGGAATTAAAGCAAAAGAACAAGGGATTACCGAAGGCGTTCTTGACATAGGACGATATAACCCGACGAAAGGATCAAAACTGTTTGCCGTTGTAAAAGGAGTTATTGACGCAGGAATAAATTGTCCTTGCGATGAGAAGATGCTCCCCAGTGAAGATAGACTGCTGGGAAAACACCTCAACAAAGACATTGAACATCATGTTCTTGACATAAAACAAAAGATTATGGGAGCTGCAAAGAATGACTGAAAGACGATCAAGACCAGCAGGACGAAGAAGACGAGTAGATCTTGATGGTGCACAACCGTTAATTGAATGGGCACCAAAGACACAACTTGGAAAACTTGTGAAAAGTGGTGCGATCACCACCATGAGTGATGCATTGAAAACAGGTCTTCCACTCAGAGAAGCCCAAGTCGTTGACGTATTAGTCCCTGGCATCGAAGATGAGGTTATCGACGTGAACATGGTGCAGCGGATGACAGATTCCGGCAGACGGGTAAGGTTCGTGATCACGGTTGCCGTCGGCAATAACGACGGATTCATTGGTCTTGGCCAATCAAAAGGCAGAGAAGTCGGCTCCAGCATTAAACGAGCAATTGATAATGCTAAACTTAATCTTATTGAAATTCGACGTGGCTGCGGATCATGGGAATGCGGATGTAGAAAACCACATACGGTCCCGTTTGCAGTAACGGGAAAAAGCGGATCAGTTGAAGTCACGTTTAAACCAGCACCCCATGGTATTGGTCTAGCGACTGGTGATGTCGCAAAAAAGATCCTAAAGCTAGCAGGCGTTTCAGACTGCTGGGCATTCACCCGGGGAAAAACCAAAACCACGGTTAACTATGCAAAAGCAGTGTACAATGCACTTGAACGAAATGCTGAAATTCGCGTTACTCCTCAGGAGAAAACAAACCTGGGGATTCTCTTTGGAAAGGTAGTTCTTCCTTCATCTGAAGAAAAAATAGTGCCTGATCAACCACCAAAACAACCGGAGGCATAGAATCATGGTGTATGCAGTTGTACGAGTACGAGGAACAATAAAAATCAAACCCGATATCAAAAAAACGTTACGATTTCTACGGTTAAACAAAGTGAACCATTGTGTGTTAATAGCGGAAAACGATGTTTACAAGGGCATGCTGCAGACAGCAAAGGATTATGTCACCTGGGGAGAACTCTCCAAGGACATGGTATCTAAACTCATCACCGCACGTGGGATGCTCAGCGGGGATAAACCCGTAACAGAAGACCATGTGAAAACATCGACATCCTACAAGACCATAGAGACATTATCCGAGGCGATCACCAGTGGGAAATTCGCATACAAAGAAATCCCTGAGATAAAACCTGTGTTCCGATTACATCCACCGAAAAACGGGTACGAAGGCATCAAACGGTCATATCCCAATGGCGGAGCACTTGGATACCGCGGGAAAGAAATAAACAAGCTCATCGAACGCATGCTTTAAATACTCACCCCAAAAAAATTCAAAAGATTTTTATATAACTTCCTTTATTGTACACGCTGAGAGGGATAGTATGGAGGAAGTATTATACAATATCGAAATCCATAAGGATGAGGATAGGTATCTGGGAAAAATCTACTCCGATATCGATGGGATGAAAGAATTTGAAAACCAAAAAATTTATGATCTCTTACGAGACATAACGTTTGATATCGAGCTTGCACTCGAGGAGTTCTCAAGTCGATCTGAGGATATCCTTGAACCACAAGAAGAAGTAAAATAACTGATTTCACCCAGGAAACCTATATAAACCTGTGACGTAAGGCCTGTAGGGTAACCTTTTTAAATACTTCTGGTATTTGGAGGTCCTACCATCCTTATGTATTGGAGGAATTATAGTGGAATATACACGGTTTGAAAAAGCACGAATCATCGGTGCACGAGCATTACAAATATCAATGGGTGCACCATCAACTCTTGCAAAGATTCCAAAAGGTGTTTATGACCCTATTGAAATCGCAATGGTAGAATTCAAAGAAGATGCAATACCGATCACAGTAAAACGAAATACAACTACTAATTAGACAAAAAAGAAGGAAAAAAACATATGACAGAAGAAAACGAACAAACAGCAAAAACCGAAAACGACGACATGATGGTTTCTGAAGAAACCTACATGACATCAGGAGTCCATATCGGAACCAGACAGAAAACAGCAGACATCAAAGATTTCATCTACAAAGTCAGAAATGATGGATTATACATCATCGATGTAAAACAAACCGATAAAAAAATAAAGATTGCTGCGAAGCTTCTCGCGAAATATGACCCTTCAAAAATCTTGGCGGTATCAGTACGGCAATACGGGCAGAAACCCATCCGTAAACTAGGGGAACACACCGGTATCACTGTTTTTGATGGAAGATTCAGACCAGGGACGTTAACAAACCCTAATTCCGATAATTTTTTTGAGCCAGAGGTCATTATCTTAACAGATCCCCTCGCTGACATGCAGGCGCTTCATGAGGCACAAAACATAGGGATACCTGTGATTGCTCTTTGCGATACCAACAACGAAACCAAATACGTCGATATCGCGATTCCCACCAACAACAAAGGACGACGGGCACTTGCTTTAGTGTACTGGCTGCTCGCCCGCGAGATGCAAAAAGCACAGGGAAAAATAAAATCAGATGAAGAATTCGCTGTGACCGTGGAAGATTTCGAAGCTGAAATCTAAAACAGGCAACAGGTTTTTGAATAGGGTTATGCATTCTATTTACTACTAAAGAGCAGGAGATGCACCCATTGCACATCACCATTAATGATCGTATTATTCTTGTGGGAACAGCCCATATTTCTCAAGAGAGCGTTGACGAGGTACGAACAGTTATTGAAACAACTCAACCCGATATTGTTGCTGTGGAACTCTGCGAACGGCGATACAAGGCGCTCACTGAGAAAACAAAATGGGAGAACACACCAATCACTGCTTTACTCAAATCAAATATGGCGTATCTTATTCTTGCACAGACGTTTCTTTCTGCGATCCAGCGGAAACTAGGCAAAGAACACGGCATTGAACCTGGCTCAGAAATGATCGCAGCTATTGACGAAGCAAAAAAACAACAAAAAACTATTGCGTTAATCGACCGTGACATCACCATTACCTTGAAACGAGCATGGCGGAAGATGGGAATCCGCGAGAAAACCCGGCTTGCTTGGGAGTTCATGAAAGCATTGTTTGGATATGATGACGAAGAACTCGAAGAGCTTGACCTCAAAGAACTCATGAAACAAGATGTGATCTCTGCGATGATGGAAGAATTCAAAGACATCGCACCAAGCGCCGCCGAAGTACTCATTTATGAGCGAGATGCATACATCGCCAAAAAAATTTTTGAGGAAAGCAAAAAAGGAAAAGTCGTTGCGGTCGTTGGCGCAGGACATATCGAAGGCATCAAGCATCATCTCGAAGAAAAAGAACTCAACGTTGACTTAGAGAAACTTGAACAAATACCAAAAAAACGCATCAGTGTCGGAAAAGTAGCTGCTGTTGCAGTTCCAGTGATTTTTGCAGCGGTTGTGTTTTGGCTTATTTTCTCACAAGGATTCAATCAGGCATCCTGGGACAAAATCAAAGATATATTCCTGATATGGTTCCTAGTACACGGCTGTCTCTCAGGCCTTGGCGTTTTGATTGCTAGGGGGCATCCTCTCGCAATTCTCACCGCGTTTGTTGCAGCTCCGTTTACCTCACTTGAACCGTTTTTTGCCCCGGGTTGGTTTGCTGGTGTCGTAGAAGCAAAATTCCGGATGCCTGTGGTAAAAGATTTCCAAGGACTGAGCAACATCGAAAGCATGAAGGATTTTTTTAACAATAAAGTCATCCGCCTCATCATGGTTGTCGCACTCGCAAACCTGGGAAGCATCATTGGTACAATTATTGCGCTTCCCTGGATTCTAAGCCTAGGGGTTGGATAAATAAATAGGGGCACAAAACATTCATAAGCCCTTTTTTTATAAGATGTGACGTGGCTGAGCAGAAAAAAATCCGTCAATCACTTCACGATATACCACCTAGAGAATACATGTATTTTCCGAAGGGAACACTTGATCTGGGGAAACCAGGGCAGTTCAGCAGAATGGAAATCAGCCATATCTTAATCGCGATGACAGTCCTCACCGTTGCGTTTGCGTTTCCGCTTTCGCAAAGTAGTCTTCTTTCCGGTAACATTTCTTTTAATGATTTGGTGTCCGTGCTGCCTATTTCGTTTCTCGCGTTGTTTACCGCGTTTTTTGTCCATGAGCTTTCGCATAAGTTTATGGCACAGAGATATGGGTTGTGGTCTGAGTTTCGGATGTCTCTTGGCGGGCTAGTGTTTTCCATTATTCTTGCAGTGTTCACAGGTATAGTTTTTGCCGCGCCAGGGGCCGTAATGTTTCGTGGGGAGATACGCAGGTTTGAGATGGGTCGTATCGCGGTTGCAGGGGCTTTAGCAAATATTGTTATTGCAGGGGTTACTCTTCCCGCATATCTTTTTGTGTTTGCAGATGCCGGGTTTATTGGGAGGCTTGTTGGATTTGTATGTTTTGTAAATGCTCTACTTGCCACCTTTAACCTTATCCCCGTTGGTCAGCTTGATGGAGCAAAGGTTCTTTCATGGAATGAACTGGTCTGGGGACTACTATTTATTGTTGCGATCGTGATTACGATTCTGATTGTAAGTCGCCTGCCTTCTTTCTGGTTTGGATAAACATATAAATTATGAAAAGAACTCAAAACACACGTGGTTTGGGTGCTTGCAGGTCCACCACTATTTTTATAACATATTTTATTATAAAAATTACAAGTTTTGTACCGGATAACCAGCTTCTTTCCAAGCTTCTATTCCACCAATTAAATTATATACATGGTCATCTTCCCACGTTGAATACTTTGATACTACGTAAGCAATAAATTCACTCGTTTTACCAATGTTACAATAGAGGATGACATTTTTATTTTTTAACATAACACCAAAAATATCAATTATGCTACTCCTATCCGGGTTGCCAGGGATCGGATCTTTATAACGAAAAATAAGATAATATGGGATGCACTTCACTTTATCTGGCATTTGTATTCTTTCTTTTAAAAATGATTTATATTCTCTAATGTCTATAAATATTATATCTTTATTTGAAATACCCATCTTATATGCTTCTTCTGCAGTAATATTCGTATAGTGGGGTACTGATGTGACTATAGGGCATATTAAAAGGAATAGAATTACAAATGTTGGTATGATGCTATATTTATTCACAATATATTATTTATAATTACAAATATATAAATGTTTCTGATATATCGGCAGATCTGCTGTCGCCATTAATATTGTTTTAATTGACGAGGCAAACGTATATATTCCCACTTGTTGATATTTTCTACAGATGAAAACACTCGGGGTTTACACCAAGGATTTTTCACTGTACCATGATCTGTTAAAAGTGTTAAAAAGACGAAAAATTGCGTATGTTTCATTGTTTTCACCACAAGATATTCCCCAGCGCATAGGCATCATTCTCACCGCACATGCTGAGTTCCACGACATAAAACATAAAGAAGCGGTGGCTGCAGATGCATACGACTCACTGGATCATGCCGTAGATGTCGCCCTTCGCCTTCTACATGGCAAAGAGATGTACGCAAAGGTTTTTATTGGAATTGACCCCGGTGAATCACCAGGTGTTGCAATTGTCGGAGATGATGTTCTTTTGCATAAAACCCAGGTTGAATCACCAGAAAAAATTGTTTCCTTGGTCAAACAATACCTGCGAGAATACCCCTCGATAGAAACCATGATTCGAATTGGACATGGTGCAATTATTATCAGAAACCGGATCATCAACTCCCTTATTCCGCTTCATATTCCAATCGAGATCGTCGACGAAACAAAAACAACACCATCCAAACAAATAAGCCGATGTGAAAAAGACAGCGAGGCAGCAGCAGCAATCGCATTACGCTCTGGGGGAAAGGTTCAGATGAAACTCCCGCTTAAACCTACAAGAGGTGCGATAAAAGACATCCAACGACACAGCAGACAGTTCACCGATGGAACATTTACAATATCTGAGAAAACCGCTGAGGATGTGCTTAAAGGTGTTCTGAGTTTGAAAGAAGCAGTGGAAAAAGAAAAAAAACCTTCGAAACGTTTATGAGCCGGGTATTTATGTTCGTTGGGTAAGAGTAATGGAATTGAAACGTGCGCTAATCAGTGTTTCTGATAAGACAGGTCTTGTTGAATTAGCAACCGTGTTTTCTAAAGCAGGTATTGAGATTATCTCCACAGGTGGCACTGCATCGGTGTTACAGAAAGCTGGGATTTCTTTTATAGATATTTCTGATGTCACTGGTTTTCCTGAGATGCTTGATGGCCGGGTGAAAACCCTTCATCCAGTTGTTCATGCAGGGATTCTTGCAGAGCGAAAGAAAAAAGAACATATGGCTACGTTACAAAAACACAAGATACAACCTGTTGATATCGTGGTATGTAACCTGTATCCTTTTGAGCAGACGATTAAAAAACCAGATGTGAAAATCGAAGAAGTCATTGAAAATATTGATATCGGCGGGCCGACGTTGATACGGGCAGCAGCAAAAAACTATCAGGATGTCATTGTGGTCACAAATCCACAACAGTACCCGGAGATCATCAAAGGTATCACATCAAAAAAAGGATTTACTGAGGAACAACACAGAAGATTAGCTCTTGAAGCATACACACATACAGCGCAATACGACAGCATTATTTCCCAGTATCTTCACAGTAAGTGGACCACAGAGGTATTACCTGAGAACCCGTCGTTTACCATGCGTAAGATAGAGGAAATGCGCTACGGGGAGAATCCGCATCAGAAAGGTGCATTTTATCAAAAACTTCCCGAGGTTACAGAACCATGTATTACTACTTCAAAACAACTTCAAGGAAAGGAACTATCGTTTAACAACATCCTTGATGGGAACTGCGCGATTGAATGCATAAAAGAGTTTTCTGAGCCGTCCTGCGTCATCATCAAACATGCAACGCCCTGCGGGGTTGCAAGTGCAAAAACATTGCTGCAGGCATGGAAAGATGCCTATGCCACAGACGTCTTTTCTCCTTATGGCGGTATTGTCGCGTTTAACCAAGAAGTAGATCGCGGCGTTGCTGAAGAGCTGTCCCCCTATTTTCTTGAAGTGATTATCGCCCCTCATTTTAGTAAAGATGCTTTTTCTGTGTTCGGAAAAAAGAAAAACCTCAGACTGCTTGAATGCACAAGTCTAGGAACAGATATTGAACGCAAAGGACTTGATATCCGCAGCGTCGTCGGAGGATTTCTCATCCAAGAACGAGACATATGGTTTTCACCAAAGGAAAACTGGAAGGTTGTCACTACAAAGAAACCGTCTATTGAGGATCTTGCATCGATGGAGTTTGCAGTACGCTGTGTAAAACACGTGAAATCAAACTCAGTGCTGTTTGTGAAAGGAACACAGACTGTTGCTATCGGCGGCGGACAAACCTCCCGGGTGGATGCCACATGGATTGCAACCCATAAAGGAAAAGATAACATAAAAGGATCAATCATGGCAAGCGATGCGTTTTTCCCATTTCGAGATGGAGTCGATGTCGCTGCACAAGCCGGAGTAAAAGCAATCATTCAACCCGGTGGAAGCATCCGCGATGAAGAAGTAATCCAGGCGGCAAACGAACATGGGATTTCGATGGTGTTTTCCGGGCAGCGATACTTTAGACATTGATATACCTCTAATTTTTGATAGCGTGCTTTCACCGGTTTGTTTTTTGTAAATTTATTTTACACATAAAAAGAATCGCTTTGGTGTGTTGATTGGTTGTTTACAGGTGATGTATAATTATTATCTTAGGCTTGAGAACTCATTTTTTCCTCTATGAAACTATAGAATTAATCAGCAATAATATTTTATTTTGAAAGATAGAGGAACTTTGCTTTTTTTTGCTTTATAAGTATTTCTCTAAAAATTGCGACATATTTATATAATAGCAGTGATAAATATATACACGTGCATGACATTGCCACGCATTGAAGGTGGCATGGTTGTCAAGACGAAAATAAAATATATATGGAAAAGGGGGAAAAAAAGAAAAAAATCAAAAATTTTGTTTGGGAAAAGGCTGTAGTTTTCTTAATGGAGAAAATGACGACCAGGACGTAACCGTTAGAAGTCCTTATCCTGGAAGGCAAAAAAATATTAAAAAAAAACTGTATGAAAAAGGAGAAAAAGAAAAACATGAAAAATACTAAAATTTTTGGGATAGGAATAGCAGCGTTTATGATTTTAGCTGTATTTACAGTAATGATGGCCACGCCTGTACTGGCTGACGGTGATCCTTATGATGGCGCAAATGGAACCGCAGACCATCCTGATGGACATCCTGGTCTACCTGGAGATGCAAGTCATCCAAATGGTGGTAACGGCGGGCATGCGTACCCAGGTAGTACCGGTAATGGTGGAAAAGGTGGCGATGGAGCCTACCAAAATCCTGGTGATGGTGGCAAAGGAGGAAATGGTGGACAAAGTGCTGGTAATGGGAATGGCGGGGATGGCGGCAAAGGCGGAGGCAGCGGATCTGGTAAAGGTGGCGATGGTGGAGACGCGGGAAACTCTGGTCCCGGCAGTGGTAATGGTGGCAAGGGTGGAGAAGCAGGAGGCAGCAGTACTGGTGAGGGTGGCGAGGGTGGACACGGTGGAAACGCTGGTGGAACTGGTAATGCTGGCGAAGGTGGAGACGGCGGAGACAGCGGTACTGATAATGGCGGAGATGCAGGAGATGGGGGAAACAGTGTTGGTGGTGGTGGTGGAGACGGCGGAGACGGCGGTGATAGCGGTGGTGGTTTAACTAAACATGCCGGTGATGGCGGTGATGGTGGAAATGGAAATCCTCCTGGAGAAGGGGGACATCATGGGACATGTGGAGGTGGGTGGCAAGGCTGGGATGGAGATGACGGCGATGTCCCACCAATACCAGGGGAGAAAGGGAAATTTGAAAAGGTCATAAAAGGGATTGAAACAGGTGTGGAAGTAGGGAAAGTAATAGCACCCCTAATAAAAGTAAAGTAACTCCCTTTTTTCCTTTTTTTTCTTTCTCTTTTTTTTCTTTCAGCCTAAGACCTGCTTTTTTTGACAAAAACCAGACATTCTTTGTCGGAAACCCGATAATTCCCATAGGCATGACCTACAACCCCTTTCGTTGACCTGTTTTCAGAAGCTCTAATTACTCAGTAAAAACCAGGAGAAAAACACTTCCTATCTGTGTGACATTTTCATTTCCCATCGGCGTCACCCAAAAACACCCTCGTTGACCCAGCCTCCTCCGGGAGAAATTTCCCATCCGCATGACCTGAAGTTTTTCCCATCGGCGTGACATTGCATTTCCCATCTCTGTAACATTTCATTTCCAGTCATTGTGACAACGTGCTCCCAATTTTTATCACATAATGTCTTCTGTCAGTCATTTTACTCATTCATTGCTACAATCCTTTAAAAAATGCTAACCTTCTTTAAAGAGGAGAGCATATCTTTTATCCAATGCAATTTACTGTAAAAAAACGCGATGGCCCTGCACGAATCGGCGAGCTTACTATTGACCAATCCATAGTTACTACCCCTACGATTCTCTATGTTCACACCACACGATGTACTGCACCAGATTTTGCGGATATGCTTTTAACAAATAATATAGCGAAAACACAGAAACCTGCTTTGAAAGTTCTTGGGAGTATTTTTTCAAAAGAGAATGTTACGGCAAATGAACTGACTCTATCTGATTATTTGTTGTATCCAAAAGATGTCCCAACGCAATTACATAAAGATGCATTCAAACATATAGATAAAAAGAACGCAGGATGTGTCATTGTTCCCGCGGATCCATTGCTAATCCCTGATATAACACAAGACTCCACTGCAACCATATTTATTGTTGCGAATGCTGCTCAACTCTTCTCTCAGCAGTCCGCATTCATTAGTTTCATTATTCAATTACGAGAGCACATCGGCTATCAGAAAACAATCTATCTTCCTTGCCTTGGTGATCCGACGAATCTTGCGGTTTTTACCTATATGGGTATTGATCTCTTTGACTCGATGGCAGCGGTTCTTGCTGCACGAAACAATATTTTCTTATTTTCGACGGGTCCCTATCAAAAAAACGATCTGAGTGAACTTCCCTGCAGCTGCCCTGCTTGTACTAATGCAGGAAATGATCCATCGAAAATGGGTTACCCTGAGATCCTTCAGCACAACAACCATGGTCTTTACAACGAGTTGAAACAAATCAGAAATGCGATCACTCAAGGACAACTCAGAGAACTTGTGGAAATCAGGGTGCGAGCACATCCTGAACTCACCGCAGTTCTTCGACATCTTGATTCTGATCATTACCCTTTTCTTGAAGAAAGAACTTCTCTAATACGAAAACATCCGTTGATTGCGACAACAAAGGAAGCACTCACCCGTCCGGAGGTACGACGATTTCAAGAACGAGTAATTCATCGTTACAAAAAACCAAAAAACGCAAAAATTTTACTTTTGCTACCTTGCTCATCAAAGAAACCGTATTCGTTTTCAAAATCACATAACCTCTTCCAACAACGGCTTTTTGGTGCGAAAAACCCGTCTGTCGTCCATGAACTCATCATCACCTCCCCTCTTGGCGTTGTCCCAAGAGAACTCGAACTTATCCCTCCTGCTTCATCCTATGATATCTCTGTCACTGGCCACTGGGATGAAGATGAAAAACACATGATTCGCACACTTCTTCAGACATACCTCAAAAAAAACAAGTACGAAACAGTGATCATACATCTCCCGTTAGGTCTTGCAGAGTTTGTCACTGATCTTTTTGTGGACCCAATCATCACCTGTACCGATAAACCAACATCAGAGGAATCCTTACACAACCTTTCTCTAGCCTTAGAAAAAACCACAGTATCCTACGACAACATCCCTGTTTCAATACGTGTAAAAGAAAACATGAAAGCAATAGCCAACTTTCAATTCGACGAAAAAGCTGCAGACATCCTTTTCAACGAAAGCGAAGTACGAGGAAAATACCCGTACTGGAAACTTCTCTCAAATAAAAAACAAATAGGGATGATCACCCAGGAACGCGGATTTCTATCACTCACACTTGATGGGGCAGAACGATTGAAACAATCAGGAACATATTGGGTAGACATCGCTGATGATTTCATCTTGAAAGGATCGTTGTTTGCCCCAGGCGTCAAAGATGCAGACTCACTGATTCGAATTGGCGATGAAGTTGTCGTAACGAGGAATAAATTAGTCTGTGGCGTTGGTGTCGCCCAGATGAACGGTACAGAAATGAAAGAATCTACAAAAGGGGAAGCAGTGAAACTGAGACATATCGCGTAATGTGTTTATTTATGGGCAAAAATCCCAATCAATGACCCAGCTTTGTCTTTCTCAATTCTTACGATACCAAATCGTTCAAACTGCACGATTTCACCGTTTTTCACCGCAGATAATGTATCCTCCACGACACCATCTACTTGGGTGAGGCTTTTAGGGTTGAATTCTTCGTTGTTATCAACAAGAAGACCCGAAACAAGAATTTTTATAGCAATGTTTTTTTCTGTCGTCCACTGGATTTTCGCGGTCCCAGGAAGCACCGCATCCCCTGCATGTTCACCAGTTATTTCGTCCCCAATTTTTTTGATTTTCACATTCATGAGGTCTTTCAGCCGGAAGATGTCTCCTTCATTCATTTTCATGATGTCGTCTCTGGGAACAAAAAAAACATTATGCGTATCCAGTGTTCGTTCTCCAAGATCAACATTAGGATGAAACTTCAGATGAACCGTACGTTTTGATGCGTTTTTAACAAAGAGTTTCATAGGGTTTGGAACAAAGAAATACCGTTTCACAACAGGATCAAGAATCTTCCGATTGCATGCTTCGACAAGGCTGAACGTCACCTGGGATTCAACCTTAGAAATCCCCTGAGAAAACACAAACTGTTTGATTGCCTCAGGAAGAATCCCTCGACGATGCAACCCTCGCAATGTCGGTAAACGCGGGTCATCATATCCTGAAACCAGCCCTTGTTCAATCAAAGGTTTGATCTTTCGTTTTGATACAGGCATCCCCTCAATAGAAAGCCTGGCAAACTCCATCAGATGCGGTTTTCGCAACTTCAACAACGACAAAATATGAAAATACACCTCATCACGAAGCTCATATTCTTTTGTTCGAAACGGATGCGTAACCCCACTGATGCTGTCTTCTATTGCCCCTGCGAAATCATACGTCGGCCACATCCGATATTTTGTTCCTTTCAACGGATGAGCAGCATCAATAATCCTAAACAACGCAGGATCTCTCATCGCAGTATTCGCACTCTGCATATCACCGCGTAATCGTAGAATCGCACCCTGCTTACCTGATGTCACAAGGTCTCTCCACATATCTTTTGCATCACCAGGATGCGTGTTTTTACAGCTGCAGGATTTCGAATGAAACCGAGATTCTTTCATCATTTCAGGCGGGCATCGGCAGATATACGCATCACCCTGATCTATAAGCTGCTCAGCAAGTTTATAATGAGTCTCCAGATGATCAGACGTGTTATATTCCTGGTCCCATTTTATTCCAAGCCATAACAGATCCTGTTTCTGAGCATCATAAAACTCAAGCGAAGCATGCTCAGGGTTTGTATCATCAAAACGAAGGATGAATTTTCCGTTATACATCCGCGCATATTCAAAATCAACGATCGCCGCCTTAGCATGCCCGATATGCAGATATCCGTTTGGCTCCGGTGGAAAACGAGTAATAACCTTTCCCATCTCAGCAAAGGGAAGATTCGGCAACGTAAAATCCCGTTCTTTTTTCTCTTTCAATAAGAGTTCAGGTGCGAGTTTTTCCAGCTCAGAACGCTGTTTATCAAGTGAGATGCGGTTAACCTCTTCGACAACCTTGCTTGCAACCGGAAAAATATCCTTCGGACCAACACCAGTATCTTTCAATGCAGCAATGACTTTCCCAACGACTGCCTTAAGATTCGCCTTCCCATTAAATTGTACTGCGTTCTGCAATGCGTAGATCCGCGCAGTCTTTTGTATTTTCTCAGTCACCATACTATTTTTCTCTCTCAATGGAATAATCAGCGAACGCGTTCAAAATATCTTTTACCTGCGAATCTCGAAGCACCTCAAGAACTTTCTTTGCTTTCTTGCAGTATTTCATCGAGGTTTGTTTCGCGTAATCAATCGATCCATTCTCACGAAATACCGTAAGAATCTGTTTGATATCAGTTTCTTTTGCATCAGGGTTCCCAAAAATCTTTTCAAGCAATTTTTTACCGTTTTTATCTGCATGTTCAAGTGCATGAACTGCGATCAAGGTTTTTTTTCCGTTGCGAATATCGTTACCGATATCCTTTCCTAGAACTGTTTCACTACTGCTTAAATCAAGGTAATCATCCCATATCTGAAATGCAAGACCTAAAAACAATCCGAAATCAGCAAGCGCTTTAACTTCCTCAACAGTCCCATGGCCGATGAGACATCCGCCTTTTGCAGCACAGGAGAACAACACCGCGGTTTTTTTATGAATCATATCAAAATACTCGTCTTCCGAAACAAGTTTTCTTTTCTCAAACTCCATATCAAGCTGCTGCCCTTCGCAGATATCCTCAATACATTTTACCAAGGAATATTCTACTTCTTTGAACACACGAAGATCCCCTGCAAGATCATGCATCGCCTCAAAGGCTTTCGCAAACAGCAGATCACCTGCCATGATTGCGGTTGGTTCCCCGTATTTCGTATGAACTGTGGGAACATTTCTTCGCAGATTCGCTTTATCCATGATGTCATCATGAACCAATGTGAAATTATGTACAAGCTCAAGTGCCACAGCAAACGGCATCACCACATCTACATCATCAGAAACACTCTCACAAGATAGCATCGCAAGACACGGACGCAGACGCTTCCCACCACTGCGAGGAAGATGCCACGATGCATCATACAGCAGCTTAGGCTTCTTCTCATTCATATACGACACAAGCTGTTTGTTAAAAAGAGCGGCTCGTGTTGAAAGTTCATTTTTTAAATTCATCGTACGTGACTCCCACTGAAGAAAGCGCATCAATGTTTTCCGCTCCAACCAAAAACATCGCGGTCTGCAGCTCCCGCACAACAAGATCACAAGAAAACAGTGTTGCTCGGGAATCCTTCATAGCGGATTTCAACAAACAACGAGCAAGACCAGCTGCGTTTGCCCCAAGCACCAATGCTTTAGCAGCATCAAGACCAGACCGTACACCACCAGTGGCAATAATCGGGAGTTTCCAGTCGTTAGCCTTTCCCACTTCAAGGATAGATGTCGGCGTGGGGATCCCCCAGTCCCAAAATGTTTTCCCAAGTCGAATGTTTGCCTCTTCATTCTTCATCTGTGCTCGGTAAAATTCCACAGCAGCAAAAGAAGTACCACCTGCACCACCAACATCAATACCTGCAACACCTGCATGATAAAGGGATTGCGCGGCATTAAAAGAGATACCAGCACCGCTTTCTTTCACAAGCACAGGTTTTTTAAACTCTTTACACAACATGGTAATCGCATCAAGGCATCCTTTTGCATGGGCTTCTCCCTCAGGTTGCACTGCTTCTTGTAAAAAATTCAGGCATATCGCAATGACATCCGCATCAATCATCTCTACAATCGTTTTTGCATGCTCCAACAACTCTTCTTTTTCCCAGAGGACAATCTGTGATGCACCAATGTTTGCAATCTTAAGAGGAACATCATATTCTTTGATGATACTATAGGTTTCTTTCAGCTTTGGGTTTTCAAGAGCTGCACGCTGGGAACCAACCCCGAGGCCCACCTGGAGTTTCTCTGCAGCTGCAGCAAGATTCTCATTGATTTTTTTTCCTTCTGCATAACCACCGGTCATTCCTGCGATGATGAGAGGGGCACCAAGTTTCTTCCCAAATAAAACAGTGGACAGATCAATGTCTTCTTTGTTCAATTCGGGGAGCGCGTTATGCATAAGATGAACGTCATCCCAATAGTTATGATGCATGGAGACGTCTTCATCAAGTGCGATTTGCACGTGTTCACGTTTTCGTTCTTCAGTCTGATTCATTTTTTCATCCCGTGAATGTAGGTGCATATGGTTTCCTCCCCGACAAGGACCTTATAGAGTCTATTTTTTTTATTTCCATTGACGACGATGGTATCAATACCTAATTGTGCAATCATTTTTATTGTATTAATCTTTCCTTTCATGCCTTCCGTTACATCAGCATGGCCATCTACTGCTGTAGTGAGGTTCTCAAGATCGCCAACTGATGCAGATTTAAGGAGAACAGCGTCAGGGTTTTTCTTCGGGTTTGCAGAGTAAATACCGTCGACATCAACAACAAACACCGCTTTTTTTGGTTTATAATGCTTAGCAAGAACCCGCATCAGAAGGTCACCAGAGCAAATCGAAAATGACAGAGTTTTATCTAAAGCGACATCGCCAAAAGTTACGGGGGTGAACCCTTTCTTCAGATAGTTATCTATAATTGAATAATTGATTTCATCAATGCGATGGTCATCAAGTCTGAGGAAAGCATGCGGTGGAAGAGATATTGCAGAGATTTTTTTCTCCTGAAGAGTCGATAATACTAAAGAGTTTAACTCTTGAACTTTGGCCTGAGTAAGAGCAAAACCCTTTAGTTGATCTTTGTTATTGTATCCATCGTTCAACTGGTACTCCTTTGCAAGGATATGACCGTAGGATCCTGCACCATGAACCAGTGCCAAAGGAATATCTGCTTTTTTGATCTCATATGCAAGCCGAGTCATGGTTTTTACATGGAAACAATACCGTTTGCTCTTATCTGTTATAACACTTCCACCAAGTTTCACGATAAACATACATCCTCCCGAATGATTCATGAGATAAAAAAGGATTGTGATATGGTAAAAAAACTGAAGACACCTGTTTTTTCTTTTATTCCTCCTGAAAAAAGAACGTCGAAACGTTAAATTATAGGATTATGATACACTGTTCGATACCCATGGCAATAAAATCACCTCTTCACCACATCCATGAGAAACTAGGTGCGCGGTTCACAGAATTTGCTGGTTTTGAGATGCCAGTGATGTTCTCCTCAATAAAAGAAGAACACCTCGCAGTTCGAACCAGTGTTGGTTTATTTGACGTCTCCCATATGAGCAATGTATGGATCTATGGGAAAGACGCAACGAAACTTCTCAGTCTCATTACCGTGGCTGATACAGCTAAGACCGGGGCACAACAAAGCCAATACACCGAGATACTGCGAGAAGATGGAACAATCATCGATGATACGATTTTTATGAACCTTGGAGACAAATACATGATGATCCCTAACGCAGGGATGAATACGATTGTTGTTAAATGGTTAAATGACCAGGCGAAAAAACACAAACTTTGTGTAACGATTGAGGATGTATCTAGAGAATACGCAATCCTTGCGATTCAGGGCCCAAAATCAAGAGACACGTTACAAAAAATCTCAGATAATGATTTGAACTCTGTTCAATTTTTCGGTTGTCAATACGCAAATATCGCTGGAGTGCCCTGCATTATATCACATACCGGATACACGGGGGAACTTGGGTTTGAATTGCAGATTACCCCACCAAAAAAAGCAGAAAAAGTGTTCAATGCAATACTGGATGCTGGAAAAGAATTCAACATCAAACCTATTGGCCTTGGTGCACGTGACACCCTGCGACTTGAGAAATACCTCATGCTTGCAGGAAACGAATTTCACGGAGGACGAACACCACTTGAAGCAACATTGGGATGGACGATCAACTGGGATCATGATTTCATCGGAAAACAAGCACTGTTGAAACAAAAAGAAAAAGGGACTTTTGAGCGAATGACATGCCTTGAATGTGTCGACAAAGGTATCCCACGGCATGGCTGTGAAATCCAGAAAGATGGGAAAACAATCGGCATCGTCACAAGCGGAACACTATCACCTTGCCTGAACATCGGGATTGCGACAGGGTATGTCCATCCAGATCACCGGGCTGAAGGAACAATTCTTGACATCATTATTCGAGATAAACCCATCAAAGCAAAGGTGATAAAACCACCATTTGTGAAAAAAGACTGGGCGCAAAACCATCATCAGTTGGAAACATTTAAGACACAGTAGAAAATACGAAAGGATGGATTGTTATGACAAGTGAAATAAAAAAGGATTTAAGATACACGAAAACCCATGAATGGTTAAAAGTAAAAGGCAAAAACGCTGTGGTTGGCATCACGGATCATGCACAGAAAGCATTAACCGACATTGTGTTTGTTGAATTACCAGCTATTGGAAAAACTGTGAAAAAAGGCGAGGAACTCTGCGTTGTAGAATCCGTGAAATCTGTTTCAGAGATCTATGCACCAGTCAGTGGAAAAGTCGTAAGCGTCAACAAAGAACTAGAGGATTCCCCTGAGACAATCAACACAAGTCCGTATGATGACGGATGGCTTGTTGAGCTTGAGATGAACACAAGCGCAGAAGTTACTAGCCTGATGGACTCAGAGGCATACAAGAAAATCGCTGACTAAAAAAAACTGTTTTTTTCTTGTTTTCTTATTTTTTCTCAATTTTTTTTGTACATTAGTGGACAACAACCATAATTGAGGCGCCAAGAAGAATTAAACAAACAGCAAGGGTAATCTGCATGTACATTGTTTTCTTTACATTTTTGGTTTCATCCAGTGTTTGAAAACAAGAGATGCTGGTGCTATCTTTCCTGCCGATAATGATGCATGTCATAATCATCAACCCTAATTATATTTATGTTTTCTTATTTATATTGTTTTCTGTACAATTCATACCAAAAAAACCATTTTGCTTTAACCAGCCCACAAAGAAGACTTATACCGCTTTGAACAAATGGGTTATGAAATTCTATGTAAAGAACAAATATACTTTGGATTGAAAACCAATGGATGAATCAACTACGATGATTAAAAAGGAGGTCGAAAAAGCAAAAATGAAGAAAAACGAAAAGATGCATGCGTTACGACGGCTGAACGAATTCATCCCATCTGCAAAATATGATTATCTCTTATTTTTCCCAGGTTGTTTCTTAAACCCAGCATCTATAAACTCTGCATGTTGTTTTGACCACATCTTATTTGGTGTTTTTTTCAGCCATTCAACATACAGGTCAATAAATTCCAGTCGTTCCTTCGTATTTTGTTTTTTTTTCTTATTCAATTCTTTTAAATCAATATTCATTGTAAACCCTTCAAATATCTCTTTACCAAGGTTTTTTTAATTCTGAACGATGCGATAAAGGTATTCAGTTTTCCCACATCAAGCTGCTCTCGTAACAGATCAAATAGAAATTTTGCATCCTCAAAATCCTTATCTGAACCAAGATACATCTTATACGCAATCTGCATTTCCAATGGAGAAATCCTCAGAGAATTGCCATTTAATACCAATGTTTTCGCCTGAGTGATACTTATACAGTCGTCGTCCCCATGGACAAATTTGAGCTCAATATTTTGGATAAAGGAACCCTTATTCGCGAAACGTATCCCACATCCTTCAGAGAGATACTCCACATATGCATCATTAGGGTCTGAGGTGTTTACGCAGTCATATCGTTTGATAACATCGCTCCAGAGTACATTGAAGATTGCTTGAGATGTTTTTTCAACGATAACATCAACATTTTCCGTGTTTCTGCTCCTCCCAAAAACAATAGCGACATATCCAGAGACTATCACATAATTCACATGATGTTTATCAAGGAGTTTAACAAAATCGATTACAAAATGATCCAGCAGGGATAGTTCTCGGTTGAAAATGATTTTGTTTCCCGCAACAGTGAGTTCCACGCAGTTCACCAATAAGATGGACAACCCCTAAAAACCTTGGTTGTTTTCTCCATATGTACACAATAGTATAGACTCTGATAAACTTTCCGTTTGTTTTGTTTATTTTCTTGAAAACTTTTAAAAGAGGCTAGTATATCCCCTTCGCATCGCATATATTGGGGGAAAGAAATATGAGTGCTTCAGAAAAAAGGAAACGAGCGGGTAATCCGCCTTCAACGCAACCAAAAAAATCTTCACGGAAATGGATTATTTCCTTATTCGTTATTTTCATCTTATGCATCGCGGCAGTAGCATTTGTTTTACTTCAGAAACCATCTTCCAACAACGGAAATACCCCAGTGCCTGAAGGGAATCCTATCGCAGTATTTAACACGAGTAAAGGAACGTTTAAAGTTAAATTATATAAAGATAAAATGCCGATAACGACAGATAATTTCGTGAAGTTGATAAATGATAAATTCTATGATGGCCTGATTTTTCATAGAATAAGCGATAACTTTATGATTCAAGCTGGACGGTATTTCCCAGATGGCTCACAAAAAACTAATCCTTATGCAAATATTGCGTTTGAGACAAGTGATGTGACGCATGTTGATGGGGCGATCTCAATGGCAAGCACTGGGACAAAAGTTGGAGGAGGAGCAGAATTTTTTATTTGCGATGGGGCTCGACATGGGTTGGATGGTAGTTATGCAGCATTTGGTGTAGTAACTGAAGGGATGACTGTTGTTCAAACGATTGCTGCAACTGAACACGATAGAAGTTTAGAACCAACTCCCGAAAATCCTACTCTTCCGGGTGGAGGTAAACCCCTCCAAGATATCACCATTCATTCAATTCGAATAGAATAAGGAGAAAAAACCTATGACAAATAAAATAGCAGTTTTTGAAACAAACAAAGGCAAATTTAATGTTGAACTTTTTGAAGACAAAGCACCATTGACTACCGGGAATTTCATCAAACTCGTAAATAAAGGGTTCTATAACGGATTAGTTTTTCATCGAGTGATCCCTGATTTTATGGTACAGACCGGATGCCCCAAAGGCGTAGGCACAGGTGGACCAGGATACGCAATCAAGGATGAGTTCCATAACGACCTCAGCAACGTGCGTGGGACGCTTTCCATGGCGAACAGTGGACCAAATACCGGTGGCAGTCAGTTTTTCATTAACGTTATCGACAACACATTTCTTGATTTCAACAAACCACCGTCGTCCAGTAAACATCCGGTGTTTGGAAAAGTTGTTTCAGGGATGGATATCGTTGATACCATCTCTAAGATGAAAACCGGACAAAATGACAAACCTGTTGAAACCATCATCATTAAAACAATTACCATAAAAAACCCGTGAAACGGTGAGATGTATGAGTATTCTTTCTGACAACGACATCGAGCAGCTGATGCAAAAAGATGAACTGGGGATAGAGCCGTTCCAAGAAAAAAATCTTACGCCGAACGGATATGACCTATCAATCGAAGAAGTATATATAAAGAAAACAGAACAGCATATCAAAGAAGGAGTAGCGGTAATCCCGCCGCTCACATGGTTTGCGATCAGCACCAAAGAATTTGTTAAAATGGGGTCGAAAATCACGTCTCAACTGTGGATTAGATCAAGCTATGCACGCAGAGGAATCATGGCAAGCTTCGGAAAAGTCGATGCAGGGTTTCATGGGACATTGACAATCAGTTGTTTTAATGCAAATGACACTGAGGTAGAGATACCGGTTGGGGACCGGTTCTGCCAGATTGTTTTCGAGAGTCTTTTGTCTGAACCAAAAGCACTGTACAGTAAACGATCAGGGACATATCAGAATCAAAGAGGAGTTACACTAAAACGGTGAGTTATCTTTTCTCATCAGGTATTTTATACTTTTTTAATGGCAATAGTCCTTGGATTAAAATATGAAAAATACCTACCGGATTTTGTAACTCTGTTGTCTTTTTTTGCGATACGGACTTCCATGCAAATTTTCCAAAATTCAACTGCAAAGACGGCAAAAAAAACGAGGAGACCAAATTTAAAAATAGTGATGATCCAGAAAATAATATAAAAAGATGGTATTAATCCACCTATAATAATTAAAAGAAAAAAGTAGGGGTGTATAAACATATAGAGAATTTCGTCGTCTGTTTCTTTGCGTTGAAAGAATAAATACATTGTTCAAAAATATGTCATAATCCTATATAAAATTTCTTGTATTATAATTGCAGTACTTTTCGTGCAAACGTAAGATACCCGGTATGCCCAAGCATATCAAAACTCGGACGCGTCCCATGCTCCGAGACAATCATCTCCCGCTGGATATTCTCCATGGTTTTTATTTCGATAAACGGTTTCTGATGCAACGCATTCACAGTCAGTTCCACTTGGCTAATCAACGGGGAATACGCACAGAAATACCCGCTGACCTTCAACGCATTCCATGCATGAGAAACAGCATCCCAAGGGTCTGGGATATCAAGGATTACTGCATCCAGGTTTTCTTCATCAATCCCTAAGGTCACATCCTTTTGTTTTGTTGTCACAAAACCATCAAGCCCAGAATGTCTGAGGTTTTCCATTGCATGCTCAATGAAATCCTCACGAAGATCATACGAAATCACATTGCCCGTTGGTGCAACCGCTGTTGCAAGAACCGTTGTAAGCGAACCTGAACCAATGCCTGCCTCAAGGACGATCTGACCTGATTCAATAGCACAATTCATGATGATATGAGCAGCATCCCGGGGAAGAATAATCTGCGCACGACGTTTCACACAGGTGAGTTTATCTTTTAACGAAGGAGCAACAACCCAGAATAATTTATTGCCCAACTCAATTTTTTTCCCATACGTTTTTCCAACCAATGATGATGGATCCAATACGCCAACACCCCGTATTTTATCGGTTTTTCCAGAGGTATGAACAAGATATTTCCGATACGCCGAATCAATAAGAACAACAATATCCCCCATCTCCACATTTGTCTTCATCGCATTTCACCTGAAAAATCAACACAAGACCCAAAACCAAGGCTTTCAAGGTTACGCTGATCCAGCCACTGCTCTTTACAACCACAGGAGAGATCATCAAACACATGGATATCCTGAGAAAGAGAAAACATACGAATCGCGGTAAGAACACCAGTATCACAGGTTCTACAGTTATGCGCACCTCTGATGCTTCCCCCACCAGTGACATCACATTGGATTCTAACCGTCCCAACAAGGTTTTTCGTGCTTTTCAAGATTTCCACAACACTCCACAGCCACGGCGGCCGGTATTGTCTACGTCTCCACAAATGTTCCACAACCGTACGTCGTTGAACATTCACCGGATTCAACGAAATCGTATCAGAATACGATGCAACAGCTTGAATGGTACTGATGCCATCATTGAGTGCTTCTTCTTCTGAAAGAAACGGCGGTTTCACAAGCACATAGGTTTTCACCTTGCAATGATATTTTTTAAGAAGCATTGCAGCTTTTTTGTAATCATCGAAAACAAACCCTTTGTTTATTGCATGTTCTCGTATGAAATCGTTAGATGTCTCAAGCCCGATGCCGACCTCAAGAGTCTTCTGACGAATAAGTTTAGTTACGTCCGATAACGTCTCATCAGTGATGTATTCTGGCCTTGATTCAACAACTATTTTTTGGGTCTTTTCTGCGAGATCTAAAAGAATCTTTGTACGAACCGATACAGGTATCTCACATTCATCAAAAAAACTCCCTGACGTAAAAATTTTCACAATAGGCTGCCCGGTGTATTTCTCCATCGCAGCAGTATATTGTTTCATCAGCTCATCAGAAGAAACACTGCTTAATGCGCTGTCGTTGAAATATCCGCACATACTGCACCCCGACTGAAGCGCCCAAGTGCATCCACGGGTCCGAAGAATCATCACAAACGCATCAACAACAGTTCCATTCAACAAATCTTTTTCAGACCAAAAACTCACTGGTTTATCCTTATCGAACGGTTTTTTTGAATGATGTTCCTCTTTGAGGTTTTTACAAAAACGAAACAGTTCATTCATATCGTTTTCTTTTTCCTCTTCACCACAAACAGGAACAATGCAACACCGATAGCAGAGAGAAATACGATAGCTTCAAACCCTGGAACCGGAATTGGCCGATACTGCGGCAAAACAACAGATGGTCCTAGATCTTTTGCGATACTATCAGAGCCAACCTGGAAATAATACTGCTGCGAATCAACGATCGTGTTGTTAAATGCTTGATCCAGATGATCAAAATAGATAATGACCTGAGCATACGCATGAACAGTCACATTCTTGTTTTTCTCCCAACCAATGTATTTCGGATAGGACTTATAAAAATCTCCTTCTTTTGTTGCGTTGATCTCAAGGCCATCATCAACCGTGTAGTAAACCCGACTTACGTTACCTCTCACATCAAAAGACAGTGCTGATGCATACGTAACCATGGGACCCGGGGCAATGTCTGCTCCAGCAGGATCGGGTAATCTGATGGTATCGTTATCATAGATAAAAGAGCCTTGAACGACAGTTGAATGCCCACCTCTATCCTTTGCAGTAATAGTACAATAATACGTTCCCATCATGTTTGTTGGGTTCTCATAGGTGTACGAAAGAATACTTTTTTCAAAACTGAAAACAGGAGACTGGTTTGTCCCATCAGGAAATTCAATAGTTAAGCTGATATCTTGAATGTTGACGCCGACGTTATCCGTGATTTTCGCAAGGATCTTAACAGTGCCACCAGCTTCCTGCAACTGTGGTAAACTGACTGCATTCACATTTGGTGGAACATCATCGTAAAAAGGTGGATTCACAAGTACGATAAGAAGAATAATCCACGTTAAAAAATATGTTGAATACGTCCCTAGCCAACCTTTCCTACCAAAATCAGCCAAATCAATATTCAAACGAAGGAAAAGATAACGAATCCATGCAGCATTAAAAACACCAAAAAGCAAGACAAGCTCCCATCGAAGGAAACTAGCAGAGAGAAGCGCCCAGAACCCAAAGGAAATCACAGCGACAATACAACCAAAAAGAAATGCGATGACCGTGGTTTTAATATTACGTCGTTCTCGCTTCAGAAATGCTACCTCGTCAAACTTAGGGAGTTTAAAATCAAATTCCTCTTCGTCAGACTCTTCTTTTCGTTTCTTTGCCATAGGCCTTCAAGAGGTCGCATAAAGAGTAGTTGTTTAAAAGCATTTTCCCGTAGAAAAAAGGGTTTTTTGGTTATTTCATGATGATTTTAAATTCATCTATCTCTTCAAGAAGCGCTAGGTTTTTACCATTATCCCACTTAATTTTTATAAGACGATCACCAAGTTCCCCCTCGATTTCAGTGACAACACCCTGATCACCGGGTTTTAACTTTGTCAATTCATCAGTAGTGAATATTAGTTCAATTCTGTCGCCGACCTTTACCGCTGTTTTTATTCCCATATTTTATTTTCTCCTCCCTCTTTTATAAAAAATTTGAGGTATGCGGGCACCGGGATTCGAACCCGGGCAAACAGCTTGGGAAGCTGCAATCATAACCACTAGATCATACCCGCAAGTTACATGTTCATAGCTGAAACACATGTTCGTAGCTGATTTAAACATAACCGACAACATGTAAATCCTTTTCTTTTTTATGCAATAGGTTCATACTTTGCTTGTAGATTTCTAGGTTGATTTCTCCCTTTAAAAACCGACATAACACAGTGCTTAAACAGAATATAAAACATTTCGATAGACAATCATAACATACGTACTATCCAATGAAGTAACCAAAACTTAGTGTTGACGGTAGTGGGTTCCAATGTGTCGTCGCCTGGAAATGAATCTCAAGGGTCCCTATATGGTCACCTTCAACAGCACCTTCAGGGATGTTAATTGATATCTGCACCCATACAAAATCAGCTCTCCCTGATGATGCATTTACATCACTTTGCGAATATCTCACATGTGCAGATCCATCCCAACTCGTAGAAACAGTGACTCCGTCAGAACTCATGCTACTCACATTACCATCACCTGTATCTAGCGTCCATGCCGTCGTACTCTTAGAATAATAACTTGTCCCGTTATTGTACATGAACACACAGCTGGCATCTTCCTCAGCCCTCTGATCGCGGTCTCCATGCAGCCACACCTGCATATAATCATTCATACCACTTGTATTTGAAACCGTTATACGTGTGATATTCACATCAAAAGGTTCCTCGTTTACGATCGCAAAAGCTGCGGTATATGTCTTGTTCATACCTGCAGACCAATCACCAAAATCAAGTCTCACTATTGCGTTGGTATTGCTGTTGCCGCTGGCGCGAAGAACACGCAACCCATCAGTTGATGAATTGTCTGATCCAATAAAGCGAATATCTGCTTTGCTTGGATGGACAACTGCACATTGGATTGGTACCTTGGCCGTGGCATACTGACTGGCAAATACTATGCTCAGTAGAATAACTAGTATACCTACTACTAAGAAACGTGCATCCAAGGGAAATCCTATCCTTTTTTTCCAAAAAATTATTTTTAATGATGTCGTATGCAGATTGATATCCTTATAAAGTAGATAAATGTAATGTATTTTAGATATAAACAATAACACCATATATTGGCAGTATAAATTAATGAAAAATAGTGGTTTTCTCCTGTAGACTTAACCACTAGATCATACCCGCAAGAGAGACTTTCTGTAGTTCATGGATAGTATTTCTATTCAAATCCTTTTCTTTGTTTACCACACAGGGCATTAACGATTTTAAAACATTAAATCTTATGCCCATTGTAGTTGTTTCTTATAAAACGAAATTAAAATAAGCTATGTATTTCTTCTGATGTATCATGAAGAGTCTCATCATTGACTACATGCGACTCATGAGGATGCCGGGGATTATCGGCCTAGCCATCACACCAATCGCCGGGGCTCTCAGCGTCAACAACACATCTCTTGTAGCATTGATCCCCCTGTTTTTTATCGGTGCGATATCAAAAATCTATGGATTTGTCATGAATGATTATTTCGATGTCGAGGTAGATAAATTAAGCCCGGATCTCTCTCAAAGAGCGCTTGTGAAAGGTACTATTACAAAAAAACATGCGCTCGCCATCATCGTTAGTTGTTTTTTTATCGGTTACATAGCGATATTTGTTTTTTTCTTCAAAAACGAGCCTTTTTTCTATATGGGTCTTTTCTGCATTGTAGTAGCAGACATCCTGGGTTTCATCTATAACAAATACGGAAAACAGTTCATCGGCTCTGATTTTCTTATCGCACTTGCGGAATCGTTGTTTTTCCTCTTCGGAGCACTCATGGTTCTTCCCAACGGGTCTCTTGGTCTTCTCACATGGATCCTGTTCATAATTCTCTTCAATGAACAACTCTATATGAACGTAATAGTAGGTGGACTAAAAGATGCGGATCACGATCCACTCATGAACGTAAAAAACATCGCTCTTGCAAGCGGAGTAAAAGTTGGACCAGAAAACACCTTATCTGTACCTCTAAATTTTAAAATATTTGGGTTAAGCGAACGCTTCATCTCTTCTTTTCTCGTATTTGTTCCTTTTCTTTTTCTCGGGATCAAATACGAACTCTGGCAAATAGGATTATTGTTAATAATTATCGTTTTCCTCATCTCTGAAAGCACATTTATGTTGAGCAGAAAGCGATTTAACAGAAAAGAAATACGAAGACTCATCGGCGCTCAACTAATAACATGGCATCCGTTCATGCCAATCATACTTGTCTCAGTTGTTGGCTTCTGGTACCCATTTCTATTAGTTTTTTTAGCTTTGTTTGGATACATTTTCTTTTCATTACTGATGGGGCAAAAACTTGATGCCCCAGCAATGTAAAATAAAATTTGGTTTAGTTACGGGGTGATTACTTTTTCTGATTTCATAAGTACCGATGCGATCTCCTGCATGTCGCTGACCCGCCCAGCTGCAAGTTTTCCCTCAAGCTTATAAAAATCAACACATGTTCCACACGCGATCAGATCCACTCCTGCTTTCCCAAGAGCATCCAATGCATCGAGCACAGGGGATCCTTTTACCAACAACTGAACCGCAGAGTTATAGAAGATAATGATATCAGGTTTTTTCTCAAGACCCCAAAGCTTTCGTAAAAAATTCCCCATCATCTTCTCACCTAATTCATCGCTCCCTCTTCCAAAAATTTTACTGTTCAGAATAATAGTGGTTTTCATGATATGTATCACCTCAAATTGAAAATGATGAATACGTGATTTCCTCAAAAACCTTCTGCCCAGATATACGAAAAAAGAAACGTATTATTTCTTATCTCTTTTCAAATAGATTTTTGTGATTAGAAATATAATTCATAGTACGAGAAAAACTAGTTCCTTTGTTTCGCTTGATGAATGCATAAATATCCTCAACAGTATCGATATCTGACCATTCAGGGAGGATATGCACAGTTTTTTTATTGCGTTTCAGAACGGCTATAGTCTCCTGAAAAACCGCTGACGTACTCCAATGAATACCTTCAAAAAACGTTGGAGAAAAACCATCTTTTTTACATCCAAACAAATAGTATCCTCCATCGACAGACGGGCCCAGGGCAACATCATTAGTTCTCAATGCCCTTATAGCTTGTTTGATGAAATAAACCGGTAGATCAGGGGTATCGCTTCCTAGTAAAACAACAGTGTTGAATCCTTCAGCAAACGTTTGTAAAAAACTGTTTTTCATTCGTTCTCCAAGATCATTGCCTTTCTGCGGAAGATAATGATATTGTTTGCCTAGCCATGCCCTCATTTCATCATATGCTGTTTTGGGGGAAAAACAGATAAAAAATGGAAGATGTAGCGATTCAATCAACTTAAGAGAATCCTGAACAAAATTCGTATACAACTCCCTAACCACTGTTTCATCGAGATTTGTTGCAAGACGGGTTTTTACGTTACCATTTTTTGGGTATTTTACGAAAAGAAGAATGCAGGCATCCTTGATTTCATCCATAATCACACATCTATGACGATTTCTTCTGATTTTCTTTTTCCAATGCTTCCTCGAATAATTTCAGGATATCAATTACTTCAACATCGTTTTTTATTTTTACGAACTCCTCATAACAAGTCAGGCAGTCGCACACCATGGTTTTTGCGTGTTGTTTTGCTTCGTTGAGTCGTATCATACGATTTTTTGTATTCGCAGGATCATAGTCTTGATTCCAATGATAACAACACAACGCCTGATCACGAATATTCTGCATTTCAACAAGAGTACTAAATCGACTGATAGCCTTGCGAGTGGCATCGTCTCGTTTATACCGCCTCGTCAACCGACACGAATCATGAAACGTCACCGCATCCCGTATTTTTAACGCTGGGAATTTCTCAACATGCTGCATCAGATATTCCACAACACTATACACCTCAAATGTACAATGATATCGTTTTTTTAACCAAAGAAGTGCTTCTAAACACTCCGCACAACCCGTGAGAACAACAGAAGGATTACATCTCTGTATTTTCTCATGCAACGCTTCCATGCAGTGATCAGCCAAATCAAACTCCCCTTGCAGTAATTGAGGAACACCACAACACGTGGTCAACCCGCCCAACACAACATACGGTGTCCCAACATGATCAAGAAGGTGTTTCGTCCGCCGTATCGTCTCAAACGAATAGATATAACAACCTGGATAAAACAAAACCGAAGCAGAAGAAGGCATTGTTTCCATATGACGCGCAAGATCAGGTGCTTTCTGCATTTTCATCGCAACATACAAACCTTGTGCAGTTTGTGCAATCGGACCAAGATCTGGTCCTCTGATCGCAAGATACCGCTTGTACCCATACGGCTTCTCCTTGCGAAGTTTATATTTACACACAAGCATCATTTCATCCCGATGCAATCCTTCAGGACATGCGGGAACGCAGCGCCTACATTGAACACATGAGAATGTGAAATCTTTAATTTTATCCGGAATATTTGTTTCTGCTTGCGCTGATTTGTTTAAATCCTGAACAGAAAAATCGTGTTTAAAGACAGGGCACACACTAAGACATTTACTGCATAAAATACAACCAGATAATTCCTCCGCAACCTTTGTGCATATCATTTTTGTAAAAGTTTCTTGTGTTTCTGCCATAGACGTATGTTCAAAATATCTTAATGGTTTAGATTCCTAAATTTTTTCTGAGCTGCAAATACGACGATTCCAAGAAGACATACTGCAGTAATAACCACACCAATGGACATCCATGATATTTTTCCAACAAGGACGCTTTCTGTAAAGAGATCACCAAAAACCACGACCAGGATTATCGCCGGGAGCATACATAACCAAGACCAAAAAAGATATGTTTTAAATGATACTTTTGTTAATCCAAACGCATAGTTCAACAAATTAAAAGGAAGCAGAAAATTTAAACGCGCGAGAGCAACAATGAGAGCACCGTGTTTTTCAGTTAAATCATCGAGTTGCTGTAATCGCGTATGGCTGGACAGCCATCGCTCAGCGGAATCGCGAGCGAAATGCCGTGCAATGATAAATGCGATGCCTGCTGAAAGAGTTGAGGAGATACTTACAAGAATAATTCCGACTACGCTACCAAAAACAGAACCAGCAATTATTCCGAGAAGTAAACCAGGTAAGGCAACAACTGTTAGAATGATATAAATCCCAATATATCCCAATGGTGCCCAGAAGCCTAGTGATTGAATCCAGTTTCTGATAGTTAAAAAAAATTCTTTTAATTGTACGTTATACATGACACTAAAAATGAGAACAACGATAATGAGCCCAAGTAGAAAAGGAGGTTTCCAGATATCACGAATTGTTTTCTTTTTTGATTGTTGTACTTCATCATTATGTTGAATTGTCTCTTTCATTATTTTACTCACCAAAGTTCATAACGTGCTAAACGAGTGCTCCACCGCAGGATGATCCATGACCTGCGGCGCAACCAAAACAATGAGTTCCTGTCACAATTGGTCGTGTAGATAATTTTGCTTGATTAAAATCTTTTATATGTTGTGGAACCTTTGATGCAACATGTAGCCCTTGTGCTAGGTTAAAATCGCAATCATAGAGTGTTCCATCCCATCCAATGTTAATCTGATGACGACACATCAGTCCTTCTATTGTTTCTGGGTTAAACGATGATTTGAGGAGATCACGGTATTGTTTCTCCTGGTTATTTTGCTGCAGATCTTGTAAAAAACGTCCGATTGGCATATTTGTGATCGTGATCAAACGTGTAAAGTTGATCCCGTACTCCTCACCCAATACCTGATGATATTCCTTCTCGAGTACTAACTGCTCAGGTGGTAATACTGGATTAAGTGAATTAAAGACAAGGATAAGTGATAACGAAGAATCTACACCGTATCCGATCGTATTTAACATTTGCAGTGATTTTATACTTTTTTCAAATACCTCTTTACCTCGTTGTAAACGCACTTCTTCTTCCAGGTAACAGGGTAATGATGCTACGAGTTGAATTTTGTTTGTTTTGAGAAAATTAATGAGTGATTTCATCTCAGGATTTTTAAGCAGGGTAAGATTGGTTCTTACTTGTATTTGATGGCCCTGTTTATGTAAAACCTGAATAAATTGTGTTAAACACGGGTGAAGTTCAGGAGCACCGCCCGTGATATCAATGAAACACTTTGGTAATTGCTTGGTCACCTCAAGAATTGCTTGCATCGTTGACCATTCCATCATCTCAACCCTGGATGGTGACCCCTGTACATGGCAATGTCTGCATTCTTGATTACAGCGAAATCCGATGTTCACCTGCACGGTTTTTAGTGAATCGCACCGCAGATTTTTTCCGGTGACTTCTTTGATTTTTTGTTCAAATTCATTCATTGTTTGTACCTTTGAAAAACAAGTCTTTCAATCATGGCAACCATTTAAAGATTTCTTTTTCATCATTCTTTTGGATACCGATGCCATTTCGTTAATCTCTCTGCAGAAACCCCGCAGCGATAAAGGACGAGTATCAAAATATTCAGCAGAGTTGTATAGAATGTGCCTTGTTTTTCCCATCTCCTTGGAGATGTAACAACTCGATCAGGAAGAATACAGATTTTTTCTTTTGCTTTTTTGATACGTAACATAAGTTCAAGATCCTCCATCAAAGGAAGATCCGGGTATCCGCCTAACTGCTCAAAACATGTTTTTCGAAGAAAAATAACTTGGTCCCCATAGGGGATTCGCGTCAGCTGAGATCGAGTGGTTGATAAGGCAGCGACAACCTTTGGTAATAATTTTTTTGAGTTGATCGTAAGGGTGAATGCACCGCCAACAAAATTTTTTTGTTTTAACACTTCTTTGATACGTGCGAGGGCGTTCTGGGGCAGGAACGTGTCTGCATGAAGAAACATAAGAATCTCCCCTTTAGCTATAGCTGCGCCTGCATTCATCTGTTTAGCACGTCCTTTCATGGTTGTCAGAGTTGTTACAGTTTTATCAGTAAGCGTTTGAATGGTATCTTTCTGAGGGCTTCCGTCAACAACGATGATTTCGTAGGACTCAGTGGTTTGCGACTGATGAATATGTTCAAGCAGCATATTGATGGTCTCAGATTCATGAAGAACAGGAATAATAATGGAAAAACTACATGATGCTGGTTTTTCTGTTTTCTTTATCATAGTACAATACTGTATACATAAAAGAAATGATAAAATATATGGTATCCGCTTTCCTATTTCTTGTACCGAGATCTTTATGAAAAAAAATAGATCAATACTCATAATAAGTTTGCTTTTTATTAGTATACTTATCAGATGTGTTCCGACCGGATTGTGCGAGACTTCAACTGGTTCTATTTTCAATGTAGGTGGAACCGGCGCAGGAAATTACACGAACATCCAAGATGCGATCAATGTGGCATCTGCTGGAGATACCGTGTTTGTGTTCAACGGTACATATCATGAGAACCTGATCGTAAACACAAGCATTCAGCTGATTGGCGAAGACAGGAATACTACGATTATTAACGGAAGTAGGAACGGATGCGTAATTATCCTTACTGCAGACCAGGTGACGATAACTGGATTTACCATCACCTGGGGAGGACTAATGTTTCCCGATGCAGGAATATGTGTTGAATCATCAGATAACACGATTACCAAAAACACAATTGTGGAGAATTACTATGGGATGCATATGTCGTATTTCTCAGGAAATACTTTGATTTCTGAGAATTACATTGCAAACAATCATCAATGCGGGATTTATTTCAGCAGATCTTCAAACAACCGCCTCATCGGAAACACAGTTATGAATCAACCATCGAACGGGTTTGGGCTGTATGAATCCTCAAACAACAACACCATCATTGGAAATACCCTAAGCCATAATGGGTTCTGCGGAGTCAACATCCGAGATTCATTTAACAATCATGTCTCCAATAATCAGTTCATCGGCAACAACATTGGTTTGCATGTGCCGCCACCTGATCATTATACCGCGGTTTGCAGTAACTTTTTTTCAGACAACCACGTTGCCTATGAAGAAGGATATGATGTCTCTGCGTTTTCTCTGGTGATCGTGATGGCCCTTATTTTCATTGTTTTTATTGTGCTAAAGAAAAAAAGTTGAGTGACTTGCGTCTTCTTTCTACAAGTATTTTTTCCAAAGAAACAGGGTTGCGATGAAAACAATAAATGCAGGGATAATCACGAAAAGCATCGAGAGAAACGCATAAGGGACATACGAGTCAAAGCAAAGGACATACAAAGGATACAAAAACATCAACGCAGACCCAGCAAGACCAGTATACCACGCATAGGATTTTGAACGGACCATTGCTAGACACGTAAGAATAAGCAATACACCAGAAATGAACAATACGCCTGCGAGAATAAAAGAGTTCAGAATATATTGCAGGGAATACTTCCACAACACAGCGACGATCGCAATGTTTGCAGTATTGACAAACACATACCATGCGATTGCTGCTAACGAAAGATACAACGAATACGCTAATAACTTTTTTTTATCAGTGACAAAAGGGGCATCATCATTGCATTTTAGGCATTTCACCATACTATCAAACCCATTCGCTGAGAGATATACTGATAGACTGACATTAATTTTTCCCACCATTGGATTGAAACCAGTAGAACATCAATTACAGATCATTATACAGGAGAGAAATATCCTATCTTTTCAGATGGTACGATAGTTTTAAATAAAAAAGGCTTATTATCCCAGAAATAAAAAGAATACATTTGAGGAGGAAAAAAAATGATTGAATGGATAATTCTTGGAATAATAGGCCTGGCTATCATTGTCTTTGTCCTATGGCTTGTTAGCTTTTATAACAGAATCATCAGACTAGAAAACCGAATCGATAACTCATGGGCACAAATCGATGTACAACTGAAACGACGAGCAGACCTCATCCCAAACCTCATGGAATCCGTCAAAGGATATATGAACCATGAGCGAGGAACGCTGGAAGGCGTTACGAATGCACGTGCAGCAATCATGAGCGCAAAATCACCACAAGAAGCAAACAACGCAAACAATATGCTCACCGGCGCATTGAAAACCTTATTTGCAGTCGCTGAAAGTTACCCTGATCTGAAGGCAAACCAGAATTTTTTACAACTTCAAGATGAACTCACACACACCGAAGATAAAATCTCGTTCGCACGACAACACTTCAACGACTCAGTATTATCCTACAACAACACGATTGAAACGTTCCCGGGAAGTGTCTTTGCGCGACGAATGAGCAAAAAAGAAAAACAAATGTTACAAATCCCAGAGGCAAACCGAGAAGTACCAAAAGTAGCCTTCTAAAAAAATCAAGTAACACCCTGTTTGAGATACCATGGACAAACAACTGATGTTAGAAGATCATATACGGAAAAACAAACGAGAGACCGTATTGATCTGCATGTTCATGGTTGCTCTTCTTTTTAGTGCGATTTTTGCGATCGGATATATCCTTGGTCTACCCCCTATTTTTGCGATGGCTATCGGGCTTCCCATCTCGCTGCTGTACCTAGGTGTGACCTATTCATTCTCCGTACAAAGCGTGATCGCTGCAGCAGGTGCACGACCAGCAAACCCACAGGTCCGTGAAGAAAAACTACTCATAAACAAGGTAGAGGAAATGTCTATCGCAGCAGGGTTACCCATGCCAAAAGTCTATGTTCAAGATTCACGCGATATCAATGCGTTTGCGACCGGGAAAAAACCAGAAGCAGCACTTATCTGTGCAACCACTGGCGCATTACATCTCCTGGACTCCGCAGAACTCGAAGGCGTCATTGGTCATGAAATGAGCCATATCCAGAATCGTGATATCCTAGTAGCAACAGTGACGGTGGCTGTTGTTGGAACCATTGCGCTTCTTGCTGAAATAGCACTTCGATCATTATTATTTGGCGGTGGACGAGGAAACAAAAGAGATGGCGGCGGAGGGCTTCTTGTCATCATCGCGATTATTTTCATTATTCTTGCTCCGATTTTCTCCCGACTCACATATCTTGCAATCTCGCGGAAAAGAGAGTACCTTGCCGATGCAAACGGAGCGTATCTGACGAGGAATCCCGAGGGCCTTGCATTAGCATTGACAAAAATAAAAAACGATCTTCCTGATGACCCAAAAGGTTCAAAGACCGTTGCTTCGCTCTATATTGCGAATCCGTTCAAACGGGAAATACGAAATTCAATATGGTCAACACATCCGCCACTTGATGAACGCATCCGACGACTGCGATCAATGTAAAAAAAAATTTAAACGTTTTCTAAGATTTTTAACACAAATTTGTAGAATTTCGGTACAGTGCTGATATGCAGTTGTTCCTCTGGCGAATGCGGATATTTCAACGTAGGACCAATAGAGATCATATCCATCCCAGGGAATTTTTCGCCGATGATACCGGTTTCAAGCCCCGCATGGATTGCCTCTACCTTTGCATCTTGGTTGTACATCTCTTTGAAGATTTTTTTAGAAAGCGCAAGAGTCTTTGAACCTAAATTTGGTTTCCATCCAGGATACGGCGTATGCTCTGTCACTTTCGCACCAGCAAGCAATGCAATTGAATGGATACGGTCACGCATATCCTGCAGCTCGGATTTCACTGGACTTCGAGAACTCATACCCAGTGTTACAGCATTGTCTTTGAAGGCGATCGTAGCAAGATTAGTCGATGTCTCCACCAAGGTTTTGATATCGTAATTCATTAGATGAACACCATGAGGAAGACCATACAAAAGATTCAATAGTTTCTCCTGAGATGATGCATCAAGTGTTTTTTCTTGCTTACCAGTATCTTCAACACTGATTTTCAAGTTAGGATCAATAGGTTTTATTTCTTCAAAAATGTTATGTTCCTCTGCTTTCAGATCAGTGATAAATCTGGTTTTCTCTGTTTTTTTGATCAAGAGTTTCGCATATGCTTCTCGCGGGATCGCATTGTGTTTATCTCCCCCACTGATTTCTATGATATGAAACTCATGTTGTTTTGATGCTTTCCAAAGGATACGCGCAAGGATTTTTATCGCGTTTCCACGTTGCTCATGGATATCAACACCAGAATGCCCACCACGTAAACCCCAGACTTTTACCAACAGTCCTTGCATATCAGAAGGAACAGGCTGCATTTTTACTGGGAGCTCTATTTTTGTGTCGCCGCCGCCAGCACAACCAACAGTGATTACACCAAAATCCTCGCTATCAAGATTCAGCAAGATTTTTCCTGCGATAAAATCCGGTTTCATAGCAAACGCACCAGTAAGACCGGTTTCTTCATCAATGGTAAACAATGCTTCAATTGGTCCGGTTTTTATTGTTTTATCCTCAAGAATAGCTAGACTAATAGCTACACCAATACCGTTGTCTGCTCCTAGTGTTGTGCCATCTGCTGTAAGAAGATCTCCTTCGCGTTTCAGTTTTATTGGGTCTTTTGAGAAATCAAAAACCGTGTCACTGTTTTTTTCACAGACCATATCCAGATGTCCTTGCAGGATCACGGTTGGTTTGTTTTTCATTTCTGGACTAGCAGGTTTTAAAATAACCACGTTGCCCACATCATCGGTTTTCACGGATAAACCCTGTTTTTTCCCAAAATCAACAACGTATTTCCTGATTTTTTCCTCATGTTTTGAACAACGAGGTATTTTAGTGATTTCTTCAAAATGTTTCCAGACGAGTTTTGGTTCAAGATTTTCAAGAACAGACATACTATTCCTCCCTTGGATATGCAGAGGTAACACAACATGATGTAAAAAAGGTTTGCGGAGAACCAACACATGGGTTTCCATTGGTAAAAATCAAGTGAAATAATTTATATAATCCTGATACCATGTATCTGAAAAAACAGACGGATGTAAGAGTATGGATTGGGGAATGAAAAACAGACTTTCAAAAATCATTAAACCAAAAGATGGACACACCGTCATGCTTGCGGTTGATCATGGATATTTCATGGGTCCAACTACAGGTCTTGAAAATCTTGGTGCTATGGTCAATCCGTTGTTGCGATATGCAGATACTTTGATGCTTACTCGAGGGGCGCTTCGAAATTATATCGCTCCTGAGGTCGACATCCCGATAGTTTTACGGGTTTCTGGTGGAACAAGTATCGTTGGCAAAGAACTTCTCCATGAGGGAACCGTTGTTTCCATCGAGGATGCAATTCGGTTAAATGCCTCTGGTGTCGCATATTCTATTCTTGTCGGCGCTGAGTTTGAACGAGACACCCTTCTTGGGATGACACAGTATATCGATGAGGCTGAACGCTATGGAATACCTGTACTTGCGGTAACAGCAGTTGGCAGAGACATGGTAAAAGACGCAAAATACCTAAGTCTAGCCTCGCGCATGGCAGCTGAGCTTGGTGCAACCATCGTAAAAACCTATTTCTGCCCAGGTTTTGAAAAAGTCGTTGACAGCTGCCCAGTACCGATCGTCATAGCCGGTGGAAAGAAAACACCAGAAAAAGAGGCACTACAAATGGCATATGACGCAATACAAGCAGGAGCAATCGGCGTAGATATGGGTCGAAATATTTTCCAGAGTGAAAACCCCGTTGGCATGATGAAAGCGGTGCAGGTAATAGTTCATAAGAAAGCAACAGCCAAGGAAGCGTTTGATATCTTTAACGAAAAGAAATAACCTACGACAAGATATTCTTTGGAGTTGGGCTTTGAAACTTCTTTCGTTCTTTTACATGGGCTCGCAAATCAAACCCAATTTTTAAAACAATCAACAGCAGCAGCATAACAAGTTGTTGCCCGCTAAAAAAATATAGCATTCCACCAAAAATAATAGCAATCTGCATAACGATAATCCGTGCATACGGTTGCATCATGGGCATTTGTGATGTTTTTATCTGTTTGTATTCTTCCGCTCGAATATAATTTGAATAAAACGAGTATCCATGACTAATAAACAGTAGAAGTAACCCAAACCAGATTTGTTGTAAAAATGGAGTCACCGCAGAAAGGATGTTAAATCCCACCGATGGTAATGATGTTGGTGCAAAAAATGCGAGTATGAATAAGAGATGACCAAACATAAATCCGCCAAAATGAATACAAAAAAAGGGTACCATGAATATTTTTCCGAAGATTGTTATCACACGTATGAATGGATTTGATTGATGAGTGTGTTGCGGAATGGTAACTATAATTTTTAAGATGGAATAAAAACCAATGATTCCACTTTCTGCCCAGTAAAGGAGAAAAATACTTAAAATATTATAACCGATAAAGAGTACCCCGAAAATAGGAAAGATATTTGTGAGAATGAGAATCCATGTAGACGAGGAATGCTGAATAGTTCTGCCAAACTCAGCGATATTCATTTTTCACACAAAAACTAAGGTCTTATTGCTGTTTCAATAAACATAGTAATGTTGTTTTCTCCAGTTATAATTTTTCCTTTTTTCATCTGCAAACCAAGAAATACGTCGCTTACCTGTACCCCCGTGGGTTCCATCCAGTTTTTCATGATTTCTTTAACATGTTCTTCAGGTTTGCCACTACAGGTGATAAACACAGATGCTTTCTTTCCTTTCGCATTTTTTACTGAGTTGAAAAATGTTTTAATGAGCGGCGCTGGTTTTCCAGCCCAGATCGGTGAGCCGACAAGAAACATATCATATGGTTGTAAATCAACGCAAGTGTTTGTAATCGGAAGTTCTTTTTCTTTCATCCCTGCGGATCCTGCTTTAAAAAACCCTGGTTTTTTTGCTGTTTGAATCTCGATGATATCGACATCAACTTTTTTTTCTTTCATCTTGTTTTCCAAAAGTTGTACAACGTGTCGTGTATTGCCGGTTCTTGAATAATAGATTATCGCGGTTTTCATATTACGTTTCTCTCCTTGTTTTAAAGGATTAACTCATCATGTAGATGAAATCGCAATGTCCTGTGTTTTCTGAACGTCAAGCTTCAGCTGTATGTCAAGATGTGCATGGACCATCCAACGTACCGGGCCTTGCCCCCCAGTTAACGCCATTTGACCAAGAAACGATCCAACAGCTCCCAATTTCGCCTGAAGCAACTGCTGCAATTGTTGACTGGATGAATGCATCTGAAGGATATCTGATTGTATCTTGATTTCAAACGGATACATTTCACTGAGATAATCGTTTTCTCCGTCAAGAGGAACAGTAAAATCGTAGACGACGACATCCTGGGTTTGTACATGTCCATGTGAGTCCCGATGGGTTGTTCTCACCTTTCCAAGTAACGCAACAGTGAGTTTTCGTGCATGAGCCGGTTTTCGTAGGTTCAGGCCCACAGATCCTTTGATGACGTCCCCTGGTTTGTATTGATGTTTATCAAGCGTCACAATTATTTTATCAGGCCCAAATAAACCCATATTCTCTCCTCATCACCTTTTTTTGATCTAAGGACATAATGTATAATTGGTCATAAATCTTTTTGCGATAAAATCTATTAAATATCCAGTCCATACCGTGCCCCGGGGTTCAAGATGAAAACAATGAATGTTGCCATGTACTACAACAACAACGATGTAAAAATCGAAAAAATGCAGATTCCAACCATCAGCGAAAACGAACTCTTAGTAAAGGTCCAAGCAAGTGGGATATGCGGCAGCGACGTCATGGAATGGTACCGTATCAAAAAAGCACCCCTAGTCCTAGGCCATGAGATCGCAGGAGATATCGTCGAAGTCGGGAAAAATGTGAAAAAATACAAAGTCGGTGATCGCGTATTTGTATCTCATCATGTCCCCTGCAACACCTGTCGGTTCTGTCTTAACAATCAACATACCCTCTGCCATACACTTCATTCAACGAATTTTTATCCTGGCGGATTTGCTGAATATTTAAAAGTTCCCGAGATCAACGTGGATCGTGGCACGTTTCTTCTTCCCAAAGAGATGTCATATGATGAAGGAGTGTTTATCGAACCATTAGCATGTGTCGTACGTGGACTTAGGACCGCGGAGATGAAAGCAGGACAAAGCATCCTTATCATCGGCAGCGGCATCTCTGGGTTACTAAATATAAAACTTGCTCATGCATGGCATGCAAACCGCATTATTGCAACAGATGTCAGCGATTATCGACTTCAGATGGCAAAAAAACTTGGTGCTGATGGTGTTCTTCAGGCAAAAGATGCAAATGTTGAAAACATAAAAAAGAGTAACGATGGAAAACTCGCGGATATTGTCGTCCTCTGTACAGGAGCATCATCTGCTGTGAAACAAGCACTGCAACTCGTAGATGCTGGAGGCACTATATTGTTTTTCGCGCCGACAGAACCCGGTGTGGATATTCCTTTTCCGTTGTTTGATTTATGGAATAAAGGTGTTATGATGGTTTCAACCTACGCAGGAAGCCCAAAAGATATCGTGATGGCTATCGATCTGATCTCCTCAAAAAAGGTATTGGTTACCGATATGATCACCCATAAACTTCCGTTGTCAAAGGCCGCAGAAGGATTCAAACTTGTTGCACATGCACAAGATTCAATGAAAGTCATTCTTGAGCCACATAAATAAACAAAAGTAACGCTCAAAAGTTTATAAGAAATCACGTCATTCAGTTTAGCGATGAGAAAAATAAAAGCCATCTGGGAGCTCATGCGACTTGAACACGGTATTATGCTTGCGCTCGCAATCCTCGTTGGTGCCCTTATCGCTCAAAGGACTCTTCCCACACTTGATAAGTTCATTTTCACGTTTTTCACTGCGTTGTTTCTTGAAGCAAGTACCTTTGCTCTTAATGATTACTATGATGTCGAGATTGACAAAAAAAACAACCGAACCGATCGACCTTTGGTCCGTGGAGATCTTTTACCAAAAACCGCGCTGTATATCTTTTTTATCTGTTTTCCTCTTGGTATCCTTTGTTCGTATTTTGTGAATATCCCTTGTTTTGTTATTGCATTGATCACCGCGATATTCGCCATTATTTATGATATGATACTAAAAAAAATAAAGCTGCTGGGGAATTTTTTCATCGCATACATTATGGCGATCCCGTTTGTGTTCGGTGCAGCAGCTGTGATGAACAATAGCCTTGCGTTTCCCCCAGCGATATGGATCATTGCATTGATCGCGTTTCTCGCTGGTGCAGGTCGAGAAATCATGAAGGATGTGATGGATTTCAAAGGAGACAGCGAACGTGGCGTGAAATCATTTCCCAGGTATATCGGTATTCGAAAATCCAATATTGTTTCCGCATTGTTTTATTTTTTTGCTGTTGTTCTTAGTTTTATTCCTTTTCTCTTTTTTGGATATGGATTGTATTATCAAAACTATTATTATCTTTTCATCATCATACTAACTGATGTGATGTTTCTTTGGACGATACTTGCACTACTAAAAACAAAGGAAATTAACATGAAGTTTCATCGAAGATTCACCTTGGTTGCCATCTTTATTGGTCTCCTTGGGTTTTTAATCCCTGTTTTTATTTGGTGAAATAATGATTCAAAACGATCTTCTTGGTCTTATTCTTGTGTATGGATATGTCGCGGTTCTCCTGTTTTTTACAGAAAAGATTGTGGCAAAGAAATACCCGCTCATAAGTCGTAAAATTCTTCACATCCTTGTTGGAAATATTGCGTTTTTCTTACCTGTGTTTCAGACGCGGGAGATCATGGCGTTTGCCGCCGCAGGACCATTTATCATATTTACATTTCTTATGAGCCCATATTCACCGATTAAATCAATGCGAGGAAAAACCTCAGAGGCAGGACATGGATTTGGACTTGTCTATTATGCTATTGCATGGACGGTTCTAGCGTATTTCTTCTTTGATAACAAGGAAATCATTGCGATCGGGATTCTGGCGATGTCATATGGTGACGGGTTTGCATCATTAATAGGTATAAGGTACGGGAAAAGGAAATACAAGGTGTTTGGCGATCAGAAAAGCTATGTAGGTTCTCTTGCGATGGCATTGTTTACGTTTGGTACGATAATTATCGCTTTGTTGTTTTATCGGATATCTTTTTCACAAACATTGGTTTTGTACATCGTCGGTATCGCTATCGTTTCTGCGATTGTCGAAGGTGTGACGCCGAAAGGATTAGATAATCTGTCTGTTCCGTTTGTCACCGCGTTGTTGTATGGGTTGATGCAGGGTGTTGTACTGTGAAAAAAAAGATGCAGTTGATTATCGTTGATGGTCTTGACGGCGTCGGAAAAGATACACACGCGCAGCTGATAAAAAAAAGATATGAAGCAAAAGGATTACGAGTCATGGTCCGGTCGCATCCAGAATCCGATAATTTTTTTGGGAGAACCTCAAAAAAAGCATTGCTTGGGTCAGGAAAAATTAATCAATTGAAGGCATCGCTGTTTTATGCTTTGGATGTACTTCATTCACTGAAACAGTTTTATCACCGAAACAAAGAATATGATGTTCTAATATTGGTTCGGTATTTGATGGGGACTGCGTATCTGCCGTCGTCACTTGCAAAAATTGGGTACATGTTTTTTATGAAGTTTGTGCCAACATCAGACTATATGTTTTTCCTTGATGCATCACCTGATGATTTGGTCGCACGGGTGAGAACACGGTCTGAGACTGAGATGTTTGAGACGCTAGATGAGTTTGTAAAAGTTCGGAAAAAGGCGTTGATGCTTGCAGCGCATGGTTGGTATATTATCGATACCTCCGGCTCTGTCGAAAAAACCTTTGCATCAATTGAACCGGTATTGAGTCAGTTAGACGTACATACTGGTTAGTTAAAATATGAAATGTGTTGGAACTCTCGAAAATAAAAATAGATGATAACTGATGAATTCGATATTGAACTATCTTACTGATGTTTGATCGTAGTAAGTATTAATTCTTTAATTCCACACCATTACAGCCCAAGCTATACCATGTATTTGTCCCAATCTGCAAATACCAACGAATAATTCAATAGTTACTTTACTGAAATTTGATTGACTGAATGGAATACGTTGTGGTGACACTGGGGGACGGCCCACCCATTCTAAATCAATTCCAGATATTGAAATATCTTTTTCGTTGCAAGTTACAAGTAACAATAACGAAGAGGGAGGGAATTCTCTGTTGACTGAAGTATATCTTCCTCGAATAAATATGAGTCCGGAATACCAAGTATTCGTACTTTCGTTTTCTTCTATTTTTGTAATATTTGATGCGGTTGTGGTTACAGATAGCATTATTGGTAATAACAATATTGAACTAACTAAGAAAGCCCCGAATATGGTTTTTTTCATTTTTTTACCCCCTAAACTCGATATCCATCCAATGCCAATCAATTATGAAATTTATTAGTGAAATTATATTTTTAATTAGCCGAATGATATTTTGAATAATATGGGTACTTTGTATGTTTGTTGGTTGTTGCAGTTTATTTGTTTCTACAATGGTATTGAACCGCATTGCAGATATTGATGGTGCTAGTATCAGCAATAAACAAGCTACGAAGACCCCAAATATGTTGTTAATTTTCATTTTCTTACTCCTTTTATCCATTAACAAATAATGAAACAAAAAGTTATATAAATACTTAATGTGATTATAATCACAAAATAATCTGGTGTTTGTGATGGTGACAATTAGCCATATCGTCCAAAAATTGATTAACGACCGAATTTTCATCCAGGAAGCGATGGATAAAAAAATAGTATCGTATGGTTCGTTGGCAGCACAATTAAAACCTGAAGTTGAAAAAGAGTTAGGAAAAGAAGCAAAACAACATGCAATCGTCATGGCACTACGAAGATATGCAGAGACATTAAATGAAAAACACAAAAATATAAAGTTCGACTATTCCTCAGAGATAATCTTAAAAACAGAAATATGCGACATCTCAGTGCTACGTTCACCAACGCTATTAACCAAACTAAAAAAATTATATGATATCGTGAATTTTGAAAAAGGAGATATCCTGAATATCATTCATGGACGATTTGAAGCAAGTATTGTAACCAACGAACGATACCGAGAAAAATTTGAAAATTTTCTCAAAGGAGAAAAAATTTTGAATATCGAAAAAGATCTTGTATCTCTGACACTTACTTTTTCTAAAGATTTTTTTTATACACCAGGAATCATCTTCAATGTCGTACGAAATATGGCATGGGAAAACATAAACATATTTGAGATCGTTTCAACCAACACAGAATTGACCATCATACTTCGAAAAAAGGATGCAATGAGGGCATACGAGTCATTGGATAAATTAGTTCGAAACAAATAATGCACAGATAACCCGTAACATCAAAAAATTATGATTGTAAGAGATATTTTTGAACGATTTCTTTAAAATGTGGGACAGTGTTGTAGGTATGGATGTCTTTGGGCTTAATCCATTGATATTCAGTGTGTTCCCAATCAATTTTGATGTTTGTTTTTGGTTTGACTTTAAAGAGAAAAGGATGGATGATCCACTCATAGGTTGTTCCTTCATGGATATCTTTAATTGATTCTGGCTGTCCTTGTTTTATAAAAATGATTTGTGTTTGGTTCAGCCCGGTTTCTTCTTGGATTTCTTTAAGTGCGGTCTCGTAGGGTTTTTCGTATTCTTCGATGTATCCTGCGACGCCGCCCCAGAGCCCTTTGTAGGTGTTTACTTTTTGGCTTCGTTTGAGGATGAGGAGTTTGTCGTTTTGTAAAAGAAGGCAGGTAACGACCTGTGGCATATCTTAAAACCTTTTACTAATATAATCGACAACTGAAGTAAATATTGCCTGTCCGTCGCCTTCAGATGGCGATAAACCAGTTTGTGTCCAGTCCGGATGCTGATAGCGGTAAAAAGATCGTTCCGGGTGAGGCATCATGCCAAAGACGTTTCCGATATGGTTACAGATGCCTGCGATGTTAGACATTGATCCATTGGGATTCCATGGGTATCCTGCGTAATTACCATCAGGGTCAACGTAACGGAAGACGATCTGGTCGTTGTTTTCTAGTTTTTTAAGGTATTCGTTTTGTTTTTCCAAAGGAAACATGAGTTTTCCTTCTGCATGTGCGCTGGGGATGAGACGAATTTCATTTTTTTTGAGGTTTTTTGTAAAGACGCATTTTCCTTTGTTTTCATGTTTTAAAAGAGTTGGTCTGCATTCGTATCTGTTGGAGTCGTTGATGTTCAAACAGGCATCTGGGATTGGGCTTATGATTGTATCAATTCCCGGCAGAAGTCCTAGTTCCGTGAGAACCTGAAAACCGTTACAGATTCCAAGAACCGGGTATTCTTGCTCGACAAAGTTCTTTAATGGTGTTTGAAGCTTGCTTTTGATTCGTGCAGCAAAGATTGCCCCTGCGCGTATGTAGTCTCCTGCTGAGAAACCACCTGGGACCATGAGGCATTGATATTGGGAAAGATCTCGTATTTCGTTTTTGTCGCAGTCGATATGTAAAAGTTGTTTCAGATGGACAAACTCAGGGTTTGCTCCAAGTCGTTTGAATGCATCGTATGATTCCTGTTCGCAGTTGGTTCCTTCTATACGAAGGATTGCGACGTTGATATCTTTTGTTTTCATTGTTTTTCACCCTGTACAACTGAGGGGTTAATGTATCGCTAGTATTTCTTTTTTTATGACTTAAAAAATAGTCTGGATCAGAAAATCATTAGGGTCTTATGTAAATTAATTATAATACAGTACTCCTGTGAGGAAAATACCTAATAATAAGTAAAAGAGAATATAGATGACTTCTCCGGGGAACCATTGTTCTTCGGTCAAATATTGAAAAAATAATTTAATTAAAACACCAGGATGCCAATATTCACTTTGAAAAAAACCATATAAGATTTTTAAAAAAATGACGGGATAGAAACAAAGGAACCATTGCTCACTTTTAACAAGATCTGCGTTCACATTAATAAAAGCTCCAATAAGAAGTGCTGCCGTCTGGATTAACGGATATAGATTATGATCTTTGAGATATTCATACATTTTTATAAAGAAATACCCTGGAAACCAGGCATCTAGCGTATTTTCATTTAATTTTTCCTTAATATTTTGGATTTTTAGTTGGATAGATTGTTTTATGGTTTGAGCACTAATAACAGAAGTAAACGACATAAGTATGACAATAATGACTGCTCCGATGCTTCCAATGAAGATTTTCTTTTTCATTTTTCTCCCCACCCGTATTTAATATTCCATACCCTGGTATTTTTATTAATTTTAAGGTGGGGTGTGATGGTTAATTCCCCACCATACGATAAAATACAAGAAAATACTAAAAAGTAACGCCAGTCCAGCCCCAGGATACCACATATTTTGACTTAATACTTCTTTCCAATACATATTTTTCATTGTAACAATTTTTGATTTTGCAATTTTATTGATAGACGTTGACTGAGCGCAAACACATAACGACATTGACGCTAACACTAGTAAAAACACTGCCCCAACACTTCCACCCATGCTCAAACTTCGTTTCATTTTTTTAAACTCATATTATCCATGTTTGTTCTTTTATTTAAGGCTTTTCTCCCTATTTTTAATATTTGGAGGGTGCCTTTTTTGTCAAAATTCCGCGTAAAATTTATATACTTCTTAATTACATATAACTACAGATAGTTATTAGTAATTATAGGTAATGAGGTAAATAATATGACAGAACAAAAAGATGAAAACAAATATACGACCGTCTCCATCCCAACACAACTCGCAGAAAAAATAAAAAAACGCATCCAAGGAACAGGATTCAACTCACTCTCATCCTACGTCACCTACGTCCTCAGAGAAGTCCTCTCAAGCAACGACGACGAAGAACGAAAAGAAGCATTCAGCAAAGAAGACGAAGAAAAAGTAAAAGACAGACTCCGAGCACTCGGCTACCTCGACTAAAAAAAATTAGCTTTGTGATCTCATGCAATACAACTTAAACCATCTCCAAAAACTTGAATCAGAAGCAATCTACGTTCTCCGAGAGGTTGCTGCACAATTCGAACGACCAGTCCTTCTTTTCTCAGGAGGAAAAGACTCCATCATCATGGGACATCTTGCCAAAAAAGCGTTCCAACCCGCACCAATACCATTTCCATTCCTTCACATAGACACCGGCCATAACTTCCCAGAAACCATAGAATACCGAGACGATTTCATAAAAAAACTTGGTGTACGACTCATCGTCGGATCAGTCCAACACTCCATCGACACCGGACGCGTACGAGAAGAAAAAGGACGATACGCAAGCAGAAACATACTACAAACCGTAACACTCCTAGATACGATTCATGAACAGAAATACGATGCAGCAATAGGAGGCGGAAGAAGAGACGAAGAAAAAACACGAGCAAAAGAACGATTCTTCTCCCATCGAAACGAAATCGGACAATGGGACCCCAAAAACCAACGACCCGAACTTTGGGATCTTTACAACGGAAGAAAACACCATGGAGAACAATTCCGCATATTTCCACTTAGTAACTGGACAGAGATGGATGTATGGCAATATATCCTAAAAGAACAGATTTCCATCCCAACAATCTATTTTTCCCACAAACGAAAATGCATCACTAGAGACGGCGTGATTCTTGCATACTCACCATATCTAAATATTGATCCTGATGAGAAAAAAAACATACAAACAATGACTGTCCGCTGTCGAACCGTAGGAGACATGACCTGCACAGGACTTGTTGAATCCGCTGCGAAAACCGTCGAGGAAATCATCGAAGAAGTCGCTGCCTGCAGATTTTCTGAGCGTATCAGCCGCGCAGATGATCTTCGATCAGAAAACGCGATGGAAGACCGAAAAAAGGAGGGATATTTCTAACCATGAACCAAAAAACCTATCAAGAAATGGAGCTCCTTCGATTCACAACCGCAGGAAGCGTCGATGATGGAAAAAGCACGCTCATCGGCAGGCTTCTCTACGACACAAAAACGATTTTTCAGGATCAACTCAGAAACCTAGAACGACTCTGCTTGCAGCGAGGCGAACAACTCAATCTTGCATTGCTCACCGATGGACTGCGCGCAGAACGAGAACAAGGAATAACAATTGATGTCGCATATCGATATTTTGCAACACCAAACAGAAAATTCATTATAGCTGATACCCCCGGCCATATTCAATATACACGGAACATGGTGACTGGCGCATCAACAGCTAACCTTGCATTGATCCTTGTCGATGCACGAAACGGGGTGACAGAACAAACCCATCGTCATCTATTCATCGCCTCACTCTTACAGATTCCACATGTAGTGATCTGCATCAATAAAATGGATCTTATGAACTACAAACAAGAAGTTTATGAATCAATAAAAAATCAATTAAAGGATTTCATCGCAAAACTCAACATCCCAGATATTTCATTTATCCCTATCAGCGCACTACAAGGAGACAACGTGGTTGAACCATCAAAACAGATGCTATGGTACAACGGTCCAACAGTTCTTTATCATCTGGAAAACGTCCATATAGGAAGCGATGAAAACCTGATTGACTGCAGATTTCCCGTTCAATACGTGATCAGACCGCGATCCGATGAGTATCATGATTACCGGGGATACGGCGGAAAAATAGCGAGCGGCGTATTCAAAGTAGGAGACAAAATAAAGGTTCTCCCCTCAGGTTTTACCACTACAATAACATCAATAGAATCCCCAGATGGATCCATACAAGAAGCATTTCCGCCGATGTCAGTGGTGATTCAGCTTACCGATGACCTTGATATCAGCCGCGGAGACATGCTAGTCCGGGAACATAACCAGCCGACGGTGAGTCAACATATCGATGCAATGATCTGCTGGATGAACAATTGTTCTCTTCGAGCGGAAAATAAATACATTCTGCGACATACCACAAAAGAAGTCAAATGTGTGATAAACGAAATATCGTACAAACTTGATATCAACACGTTACATCGAATAGAAAATGCTACTGAACTTGGACTAAACGACATAGGAAGAATAACCCTAAAGACAGCACAACCGATTTATTTTGATAGCTACCGCAGGAACCGCTCCACAGGCTGCTTCATTTTAATCGACGAAAAAACAAACGAAACCGTAGGAGCAGGAATGATACGAGACGTGTAAAAATATGGATGAAAAAAAAGAGTTATTTCAGAACTTGAAAGGAAAAGGGCTCATCATTCATCACTGGGACACCGATGGCATCTGCTCCGCCCACATACTCCTGCATCATTTATCGGATAAAAAAATAGTGAATAAAACACCGATTATTGGTAACTATTTTCTTACCGAACAAGAACTAAAATCCTATGCTAAATATGATTTCATCATCATTTTGGATATGTCACTTCCTGAATCAAACATAAAGATTCTTGCGCAAAAAGCGCAGGTGTTTATTTTTGATCATCATCTTGGATCAGTGATTCCCTATGTGTTTCACCACAACCCAGTAATCAACGGAGAAAAACCAGAGAAGTATCCTTCAACAAGCTGGATAATAAATACATTTTTTGGGAAAGCAGTAAACATCCATGCGATCTTAGGTGTTGTCGGCGACCATGAAAACAACATCCAAAAAAACAAAGTGTTTTCATCCGTAATCTCTGAGTTCTGCAAAACATCAAACCTAAATTTCGCTGATCTCGTGCAAATGACGTATCTGCTTGACTCGTGTTACAAAGTTGGCGACAAAACAATGGTTGAAAAACTGCCAAAACTGCTTCTCAAAGAGACAGATGGCCACAGTATTGTTCAAAATGATATATTAAAAAACAATCTTATGCTCCTTGAACAAGAGATAACAAAACATATCATACATCACGGTGAAGAAATCAACGGAGTGCTTGTAAAAAAAATTGATACAAAATACAATATTATTTCGACGGTGACACGAAAGATCGCGTGGGACAGCAAAAAAAACACGCTTGTTATTAACACTGGTTTTTTTGCAGATAGAAATCAGATTTATGTACGAAGCAACAAAAACATGGAACCGCTGATTGCACGAGGGAAAACACTAGGATACAACTGCGGAGGAAAAAAAGAGGTGCTAGGAGCAATTGTACCAAAAGAGGAAACAGATTCTTTTGTTCAAGAGATACTACGTTTTCTTCAATGAAAAAAAACGAGGTTTGATATGAAGGAACAAAAAGGCTTCACCGTCTGGTTCACTGGACTTCCCTGCTGCGGGAAAACAACAATCGCTGATCAACTGGCGATCATTCTAAAAAAACAGGGATATCTTGTTGAGCGACTTGATGGGGATATCATACGAAAAGACCTCACAAGTGATCTTGGTTTTTCCAAAGAAGATCGCGACGAAAACATCAGACGAGTAACCTTTGTTGCAAAGCTTCTCACAAGAAATGGCGTTGTGGTTCTTGCCACCTTTGTTTCGCCCTACCAGGCGCAACGAACACAAGCACACAAAGAAATTGGTGCCTTCGTTGAAGTCTATGTCCGCTGTCCAAAAGACGTATGCATGAAACGCGATGTGAAAGGAATGTACAAAAAAGCACTTGCAGGAAAACTCAAAGGATTCACTGGTGTCGACGACCCCTATGAAGAACCACAACATCCGGAAATCATTGTTGATACAGATAAAGAAACCGTAGATGAAAGCATAGAACACATCCTATACGCATTGAAACAATTAGGATATACAAAATAAGGAGTGAAAACCAAATGGTTACACTTGACAAAACAAGAAATTATATTGTTTCTGGTTTGGAACGATCAGGAACAAGTCTTCTCATGCAGATGCTTCATGCAGGCAACATCCCAACAGCATCTGATACACTGCGACCAGCTGATGAACACAACCCTAAAGGATACTTTGAGCTTGAAGGCGGAAAAATCATTAACCGACTCATGGAAAAAACATTTTCCATGGAAAAATGCAAAGGAGTATTTATCAAAATCACTGCATATGGTTTACAGTTTCTCCCACCTGGAAAATACACCATCATTTACTCAGAACGAAACCTTGATGAAATCATGGATTCCATGGAAAAAATGACAAAAACAAAAGATACTAACCCAAAGGAAACAAAAGAGAGTTTTAGGAAATTAAACGCTCTGATAAAAAAACAGATCGAATCACGAAACGACATACAGGTGATGTTTGTGAACTACAACGATATCATTTCTCAACCAGAACATATAAGCAAAAAAATTATTGATTTCCTTGGATGCACTGATGTTAATGTACAGGACATGTTTGCAACAGTAGATAAAAACTTGTATCGGCAGAGACAAAAAACAACAGAAAACACCCCCTAAACAACGGTTTTTCCCCCAAGGTTAACTTTATAATATATACTTGTTTATGAACGGTTCGTGTGCTTAGCGATCCCTGGAAAAATCATCAAAATCGACACAAAAAAAGAACATGCGACTGTTGATTATGGCGATGGAACGAAACGAAATGCAAACATTACTCTAGTCGACGTGAAAGTCGGTGATTACGTCTTAGTCCATGCTGGATTTGCAATCCAATTATTAAGCAAAAAAGAAGCGCAAGAAACCCTTGCGTTGTTTCGAGAGATGCTGTCTTTTGGGGAGGGCTTATAAGTGTTTTCTCTTCACGATAAAAACCTTGCAAAAGAGATTCTTTCATCAATAAAAAAATCAGATGTTCATCTAAGATTCATGCATGTCTGCGGGACCCATCAAGATACACTAGTAAAACATGGATTGGATGAATTATTAAAAGAATGTGGAATTGAGATTGGACAAGGACCGGGATGTCCGGTTTGTGTGACCACGCCAAAAGAAATTGAAGAGATGCTTTTACTTGCACAAAAAGGGATTACCGTTACAACGTTTGGTGACATGATCAGGGTCCCTGGAGAACACTATTCGCTGCAACATATGAAGGCAGAAGGATGTGACGTTCGCACCGTATACGGCATAGAAGACGCAGTAGCTTTTGCAGAGAAACAGAAAGATAAAGAAGTCGTGTTTATGGCTGTTGGATTTGAAACAACTGCGCCGAGTACGGCAGCGGTTCTCTTGAATAAACCGCCGAGTAATTTTTCTGTGTTGTGTTGTCATCGATTAATACCACCTGCGCTGAAGGCTCTTTTGGAGATGGGTGAGACACGTATCGATGGGTTCATTGAACCAGGTCATGTTTCAACGATCATTGGTTTGGCTCCATATGAATTTATTTCAAAAAAATATCATGTTCCCCAGGTTGTTGCAGGGTTTGAACCACTTGATCTTCTGATGGCCGTATGGATGCTTGTCCAGCAGATTAACAAAGGAAACCACGAGGTGCAAAATGAGTATGCTCGCGCAGTTAATCAGAAAGGAAATATGAAAGCACAAGCTGTTATGAAATCGGTCTTTACTGTAGACGAAAAAAAATGGCGTGGTTTTCCTGTGATTTTAGAATCCGGTCTTTTGGTACGAAATGAATTTGAGCAATATGATGCACGTAAAAAATTCGAAGACCACCTAAGCGTATTGACTGAGAAAGAGTTTGTTGAGCCGAAAGATTGTCGATGTGGTGATGTTCTTCGTGGTTTGATATCTTCCAAGGAATGTCCTCTTTTTGGTACTCTTTGTACACCTGAAAAACCGGTTGGACCGTGTATGGTTAGTGGTGAGGGTAGCTGTAAAATTGAGTTTCGTTATCAGAAGAAACGATGATTTTTTTGTTGGATCGGAAGTGTAATGGAAAGAGAAATGTTTAAATACCTATGTTGTATACATTATTAAATTGTAATGATTACAAATTAGTAATTTTTACAATATTGTGGTGGACACAGTGCAAAAATACGTACAACTCCTCAAACAAAACAAAATAAAAATCACGCCTCAACGACTCCAAATCATACAATTTCTTGACACCCACCACACCCATCCCACTGCAGAAGACACCTACAAAACACTCAAAAAAAACAATCCCGCCCTCTCAAGAACAACCGTCTACAACTCACTTGAAACCCTCAGAAAACACCACATCATCCAAGAACTCACCATATCAGGAAACGAACATTGCTACGACTTCAAACAAGGATCACATCATCACTTCCTATGTAGAACATGCGGACTCATACTCGACATCGACATCAAATGCCCAAACCAAGACCGACTCCTCCACAATGGACACCACATCGAAGAAGTCCACGGATACTTCAAAGGACTCTGTAAAAACTGTGCAAACAAACAAAAAAACAAAAAGGTGAAACCGTGAACGAAAAAACACTCCACAAAATCTCCTACGGCATCTACATCATCTGCTCGATAAACGATGGAAAAAAGAACGGACAAATCGCAAACGCACTCTTCCAAGTAACCGCAACACCCCAAGTAATCGCAGTAAGCATCAACAAAAATAATCTCACCCACGAATTCATTACGAAAAGCAAGGTATTCACCGTCTCAGTCCTCGATGAACAAACACCGATGACACTCATCGGCACTTTTGGTTTCAAATCAGGAAAAGACACAGATAAATTCAAAGATGTTTCCTACAAAATAGGAAAAACAAAAGCACCGATCGTACTACAGAACACCATCGCCTACCTCGAAGCGAAAGTCATTGACAAAATCGATGTCGGCACCCATACGATTTTCATCGGATCCATAGAAGATAGCGACATCGTCTCCGCAGGTCAACCAATGACCTATGAATATTATCATAAAGTAAAAGGAGGATACTCCCCAAAAAACGCTCCAACATATAGCGGATCATCAGATAAAAAAACAATACAAAAAAAGGAGGAAAAAAATATGGAAAAATACGTATGTACTATATGCGGATATGTCTACGACCCAGAAACAGGAGACCCAGATAACGGGGTCGCACAAGGAACCACTTTCGAAGATATTCAAAAGGACTGGGTTTGTCCTGTCTGCGGCGCAACAAAAAGTGCGTTCACCATAGAAGAGTAAAAACTCTTTGAAAAAAATAAAGAGGTAATTTCTATGCAAAAAAAGAAGGAAAAGAACGGAAAAAAATTGATTGTAAAAATAAAAAAAGGTAGTAACGCGCATACTGAACAAATGACGCCGATGCCCGGTCCTCTTGATGTCGTCCAGAATATGGACCGATTCTTCGCAGATTACCCTTGGATGCCCGTGTGGTGGCAACAATGGAAAAACGCATCCATGCTGCACGACTCACAAACAAAAATAACCCCTGTTGATCTCGTAGACATGGGAGACCAATACAAAATAGTTGCAGAAATGCCTGGTGTATCAAAAGAAAACCTCGATGTACACATCAAACAAAACGCAATCAATATCTGCGGGGAAGCAAAAACCGAAATCCAAGAAGAACACGAAGGATACCTCAGACGAGAACGAAGCTACTCCACCATCTGTCGAAACATGCCGTTTCCCGAAGATGTAGACCCTGACAAAGCAGAAGCAACATTAAAAGAAGGAATCCTTGAAATCACCGTTGCAAAGAAAACACCGATGAAACCAAAGGGACGAACCATCCCGATAAAATAAAAAAAAAATTAAAGAGGCGAAAAATATGCTATCAAAAACAATGGAAAAAGCAATCAATAAACAAATAAACGCAGAACTCTGGTCTGGATACCTTTATCTCTCCATGGCATCGTATTTTGAATCCATTGGTTTAAAAGGATTTGCCAATTGGATGTGGATACAAGCACGAGAAGAAACAACCCATGCAATGCGATTTTATCACCATGTCGTAGAGCGGAACGGCCGAGTACTCATTACCGCCATCGACAAAGTCCCAACAGATTGGAAATCACCACTTCATGCATTTGAAGACACATACAAACATGAAGTAAAAGTAACCGGGCTTATCAACAACCTTGTCAACCTTGCGATATCTGAAAAAGACCATACAACAGCAAATATGCTGCAATGGTTTGTCAACGAACAAGTCGAAGAAGAATCATCCGCATCAGAAATCATTCAAAAACTCAAACTCATCGGCAAAGACACCAGTGGATTATTCATGCTTGACAAAGAGCTTGCAGTACGAATATTCACACCACCAATTGATCTCACACTCTATACACCCGCAGGAACAGCACCATAGTCCTCAACCTTCCCTATAGAATATGATACGAAGGTGAAACACATGACAGAAAAAAAACCCATGGATCTGCAGGAGTTTACACGACAAGATCTTATCCTTGCAGCAATGAAAAACGAGCTAGACAGTAAAACCATCTACACAAAACTTGCCCTCAAAGTAAAAAACGACCTCCTCAAAGATAAACTACAATTCCTAGCTAAAGAAGAAGAAAAACACCGCGACGTACTTGAACAAATCTACAAAGACCAATTCCCAAAAGAAAAAATGGTTCTTCCAAAAAAAACTGTTGTTCCACTGCCTGAAATCACTATCACTGTCGAAGACACCCCAATAAGTAAAATTATTTCTAGTGCAATGCTGGCAGAACAAAACGCAGCAGATTTCTATCAAGCGCTCTCAAAACAATTTATCAGTAATACCAAAATTAAGAACACGTTGCATTACTTTGCAACCATGGAACTTGAACATTACAAAATCCTTGAGCTTGAAAAAGAAAGCATGGAACACTTCGAAGAAGCAGATATGTACTGGCCGATGGTCCACGCAGGACCATAATAAAAAAAAATAATGGAGATGACAAAAAAATGAAAAATTTAAAAGGAACACAAACTGAAAAAAACCTACTCGCCGCATTCGCAGGCGAATCACAGGCAAGAAACCGATACACCTACTTTGCTTCTCAAGCAAAGAAAGAAGAATATGAGCAAATCTCAGCAATCTTCTTAGAAACAGCTGACAACGAAAAAGAACACGCGAAAGTATTTTTCAAACACCTCCAAGGCGGCATGGTCGAAGTTGTTGCATCATACCCCGCGGGCGTCATTGGAACTACAGCTGAGAATCTCAAAGAAGCAGCAGACGGCGAAAAAATGGAATGGGCAACACTGTACCCCAACTTTGCAACAATCGCAGAAAAAGAAGGATTTCCTGAGGCATCATTGAGTTTTAAAAACATCGCCAAGGTTGAATCATCACATGAAAGACGATACAGAAAACTCCTTGAGAACATCGAAAAAAAACAGGTGTTTAAAAAAGAAAAAGTTGCGAAATGGAAATGCAGAAACTGCGGACTTATCCACGAAGGAACAGAAGCACCAAAGAAATGCCCTGCCTGCCAACACCCGCAGAGCTACTATGAACTCTTTGTTGAAAACTATTAAAGGTGATACCAATCGAATCTGCGATATCCTACGACGCTGAGCTTGACTGCGTCGGTCTCTACTGCCCTATGCCCATTGCGATGACCAAAGAAGAAATCGACAAAATAGAGATAGGTCACGTATTGAAAGTAGAGGCTGACGACCCTGCAGCTGAAGAGGATATCAAACGATGGGCGAAACGAACAGGACACGAAATCCTCAAATTTGAAAAAACCGGTATCATCATGACATTTTACATCAAACGAATGAAATAAAAAAAAATGTAGGAGTTGAAAAAGGATATGAAAAATGAAAAATCAATACTCTACATCCAAACAAGCGATCAACCGGAACGGCAATATTCACCGCTCGTGCTCGCGCAGACCGCAAAAATGATGGATATCGACGCAACAGTCTATTATCTTGGAATGGGACTGAAGATACTACGCCCAGGGGCAGCAGAAAAAATAAAACTAGGAAGTTTTCCAAGTGTCGCAGACATGATCAAAAAAACATTAGATATGGGTATTACAATCTACGTCTGTGAAGCATCCAAACAAATGCTCGGCTGGCAAAAAGTTGATTTGATCCCTGGCGTAAAAATCGTTGGTGCCGCAACCTTAAACGACCTGGTATTAGACGCAGGCGCGACCATGTGGTTTTAACAGAGGAATAAAAATGAAGCGAATTTATCTTGATCATGCATCATCAATGCCTGTTGATCCCAGGGTACTGAAACTTGCAGAATCGTATCTTATTACAAATTACGGGAATCCTTCATCGCTTCATTCCGTTGGACTTGATGCAAAACAAGCGATCGAAGACGCACGAAAAAAAATAGCAGATTTCATCAATGCGGAAAACGAAAACTGCATTATCTTCACCGGGAGTGCAACTGAATCAAACAACCTTGCGATACGAGGAGCTGCACTACGAAACATAACACAAGGAAAATCAGTTGTTGCATCAGCTATCGAACATATCTCAGTTCTCAACCCGATGAAAGAGCTGCAGAAAAACGGGTTCACATTTACTATTATTCCTGTTGATTCCACAGGATTACTCGATCTTGAACTGTTAGCAAAACACGTGACAAAAAACACGACCGTTACCTCAGTCATGTACGCAAACAACGAAATTGGGACCATTGAACCAATCCATGAAATCAGCAACATTGTTCATGAAAAAGGAATATATCTTCATGTCGACGCTACCGCAGCAGCAGGAAGGATTCCCATTGATGTACAAAAAGAAAAAATTGATTTACTCACTCTTTCATCTAATGATCTTTATGGTCCACATGGTGCCGGTGTACTCTACATTAAACCAGGGGTAAAAATCCAATCAGTGCTTCTAGGAGGCGGACAAGAACGAGGACTACGATCAGGAACAGAGAACATATTTGCAATCGTCGGAATGGGAGAAGCAGCACATCTCGCAGGAAAAGAAATGAATACAGAGAGTAAACGACTCACCACCATTCGTGATACGATAATCAAAGACTTGTTACAAATCGAGGATACATATCTTACAGGTCATCCAACACAACGCCTTCCACATCATGCAAGCGTGCGATTCAGCGGAATAGAAGGAGAAAGCATTCTTTTAAACATGGACATGTACGGAATACAAATATCAACCGGTTCCGCTTGTTCATCAAAAACATTAGAACCATCCCATGTCCTTCTAGCGATCGGATTAAAACACGAAGAAGCCCATGGATCCATGGTCATAAGCCTTGGACAATCAAACACAATGACTGATGTCCCAACGATCAAAAAAGCAGCGAAAGAAACCGTTGAACGACTCCGGCAACTATCACCCTTATATCAACCGAAGAGGTAGAAGAAATATGGCAAATGTTGGATATAGCAAAAAAGTGATGGAACATTTCATGAACCCGCATAATGTCGGCATAATTGAAAAACCAGATGGATACGGCAAAGTCGGCAATCCTGTCTGCGGTGACGTCATGGAGATTTTCATCAGAGTCAAAGACGATATTATCACCGACATCAAGTTTCGTACCTTTGGCTGTGGATCAGCGATTGCGACAAGCAGCATGGTCACAGATCTAGCAAAAGGAAAACATGTGGATGAAGCAATGAAACTTTCTCGTGGCGACGTCGCCAATGAACTTGATGGGCTCCCACCGCAGAAAATGCACTGCTCAAACCTAGCAGCGGATGCGCTCCATGAGGCAATAAAGGATTATAGGAACAAGAAGAAAAAATAATAGGAGAAAAAAAATATGGCTGAAATTCGAGAAATCTACAAATGCGCACTATGCGGAAATATTGTAGAAGTACTTCATGCTGGTGACGGCGAACTTGTCTGTTGCGGACAACCCATGAATCTCATGAAAGAAAACACGGTTGATGCATCAAAAGAAAAACATGTCCCAGT